>WFVT01000205.1 GCA_015491485.1 Candidatus Zhuqueibacterota bacterium | reverse complement strand
TATAAGCAGGATGCGATGATTTTTTATCAGCCACGGATTCGGGCGGATGAAACACAGATGCATTCAATTGTAGCACAAGCCTCCAGCTTGTGTTTGCGGCAGAAAGGCATTGATTTGTAAACTTGCCACCAATGCTTGGGGATGAAGCAAAGATGCTTTGGGTTGCAAGAATGGGTCTATTTCCCACACACGGGTCAGGCATTTGGGATTCAACTATAGCCGTCATGGCAAGCAGAGCGACGAACTCTAAAAATAGCTTGATGAATCGATCGCCACGCGTTCGCCGTTTGGTGAACGTTCGCGATGACCATACTGGCAGGGATTCATCTTGAGCGCAACGAAATCATCAGCACGAAACTGTGGGCAAGCCGGTGCTACCGGTTCACCTGTTTCCAAACGACAGCAAGAAAAAAATCCGTAACAATCCGCGCAAATCCGCTTTAATCCGTGTTCCATTGCAAAACGTGGCGGAGTGTGAATCCTCTTTTTTCCTTCTGGAAAGAGGCCAAAAACACAAAGAAAAGTTTTGTCGATTGCTTATTTTCAACCAATTCGTCAACGTGGGATATGCGCCCGAGCTCCGGCCATTAGCCTAATTTATAATTGCCGTCACTCATTTTAACAGCAGTACTCGTCTTGAGACCACCCGGTGCAGGCCGTTTTGAGAGCGGTAACGTGCGTGTATAAAATACACTCCACTCCGTAAATTCCCGCGCTGCCCCGAAGTGGATGGCTCCCATACAATATGCTGAATTCCCGGACTGACATTCCCGCTAAATAGCTGTGCCACTTCCCTGCCCAAAATATCATATATTTTGAGCTGCAACCTTCCTTTATTCGGGATTTGCAACTGAATGGTGGAGCGTTCCCGCACCGGATTCGGATGATGGCCGAGGATATAAAAATCTCCGGGAGGCAGGCCTTCCGGTGATGGCATTTGGGGCTCAGCCCCGCTGACGATCTCACTCAAGACAAAATCTTGAATCGAGGAGATGGATACATTTCCATGATCATCCCAGGTGCGAATTCGGAAATAATGAGAGAGATCATATTCAATGTCCTGGAGCTTGATTTCGTGCAGCATGGTGCTGCGAGTTCGGTCACGGCTGATCTTGCCCAAATTCGATGTATGGCCAAATTCCAGTGCTCCGTGGGCGACTTCCGAAGACCACCACCGGACCAGTACATCGGAAGCGCTCAGGGCTTCTATTTGAATCGCTGAAATTTGCGGCGCAAGGCGATCGACGGCGGCATTCTGGGGATGAATTTTCAACCAATCGACCTCAACCATCCGCGCGTTTCCGGCAGCATCCGGATTGATGAAGCTCAGAGCGATCTGGTAACGCCCGGCCATCAAATCAATCAGCGTCTCGTAAGTTTGATAGTTTTCGGTTTGAATCATCAATTGCGCAAAGGGCGCTCCGTCCAAGGAGAGGCTGATGATTGGCCATTGATCGTCAGCAGCCCGGCCACGAGCCTGAATGAGCACGGCATAGGTTCCACTGACCTGAATTTGAATCGAATCGGCGAGACTGCCCCGGTCCACGAAACGCCAACCGGCGCCATCGTCAGTGATTTGGCCGCCGAGGCGCTGCGCCATGTTTTCCGCCTCGAGGACAATGAGTTGAGGATCCGGCGCAACCGGAGGATGAGTCAAAAATTCAAAAACTGAGGAAACGGAACGGTTCCCCGCTCGATCCACCAATGTAATACGGTAGAAATAATGGGTATTGGAAAGCAAACCGCGTAACGTATCGGACGCTTCGGTGATAAAATTTGTATTCACCGGCCCCTGACGGCCCAGACCTTCATCTTCACCGTATTCAACGCTTGCCCGGACCGCTTCATCGGCTCGCCATTGAATCACGGCAAAATCCGGTCCCACATTCAGGGCATGCACTTCCAACAGAACCGGCGCACGCTGATCGTTGAGTGTGGTGAACTCCAGGCGTTCGGAGGTCAGGGTCCGGCCAAGTGTATCTTTCACCGTAATTTGCGTATGGTAACGGGTGGCGGGCCTCAAATTGGAGAGCGATATGGCATGGCGCCGGGCCGATGTATCCACTCGGATGGAATCCGCCCCGCTTCCAACCGGCCCGTAACGTACCACCGCCGTGGTGGCGAGAGAGGTCTCCCATACCAATCGGGCACGAGTATCGAATACACTATCCACGCGAAACTGCGTCAGTACGAGCGGTTGCACCTGCCGGGCGGATTGAGATTGGACAGTCACCCGGTCCGCCAGCACAGCGCCGGACGCATCCTGCGGAACGACTAATCGAATTTCATGCCGACCGCGGGCCAAAAACGTCCGAAAGGCAAAATAACCGGAACTATCGCTGAACAGCGTGAATTCACGCTGGAGAACACCGTCCACCAAACACTGCAAACGGCGACCATTCTCCGCACGATCAGCCTGTATTTTGAGCCAGAAATGGTATGTATCGTCTGCAGGAACTTCGATTGAATCGGCGACTGCCTCCCCTGCACGCATTTGCCACGTGCCGGAACCGGCAGGATTCCCCCCGATTTTTATGGCCATGGATTCCGTTTCTACGGTTTGTGAAAAATCAGGAAACTCTGCCGGGATCATCATATCGAGAAGGGTAGATTGCCGCACATTGCCGGACAGGTCGGTTGCTTCCGCAGCAAAATGATACTGTCGCCCTTCGTTGAGCGATTCGATCCGCAATTGATGCGTCAAAGCAGGTTCACTACTGGATTGCAATCGGAAATCCAGTGCCGGCGTCGGGCCATAGCGAACCGCGGCCGAGGCCGGTTCATCGGTGTTCCAGACCAGAGTGACCATCCCCGGCTTTACATCGGCAATGCGCAATTGAAGGATTTCCGGCGGCTCGAGATCCGCAAGCGTACGAAAGGTTAAATTCTCGCTCACGGCTTCATTGCCATAAGTATCCCGACTGGAAGCCCGCACGTGATACATTGTGTTGGGCTCCAGATCACGCAAAAGCAACCGGTGGGTTTTGCCCAAAAGGCTATCCCCGGCCGTGGCACCATACTGACGCGTCGTTCCCCACTGGACGCGCGAGTCCGCCGGTTCGTCGGTTTCCCAGGCAATTTCCGCCGAACGCAGACCGATATTTTCGATCCGCACATTTTGTATGATCGGTGGTATGGTATCCGGTGGTGTGATGAATGTGAAGTTATCCGTAACGGCAAGATTGCCATAAGCATCCCGGCTGCGGATGCGGTAGTAGTACGTTGTTTCAGGGATGAGCGGATTCAATTCCACCTGATGCACGGTCTGCAGGCCGTTGGTTGATGTTCGTGTCTGTCCGAAGGCAGGGGTCGTACCAAAATCGATAGTCCCATCGGCAGGTTCATCGGTTGTCCATGAGACGATAGCCCGCGTTGGTGCCGGGATCTGAACCAAAATATTCTGGATCAACGGCGCCGTCGTGTCCGGCAGGGTTTGGAAAGTTTGATCTGAACTCACCGCCAGATTGCCGCTTGCGTCCCGCGATAAAACACGGAAATGATACAGGGTATTGGGTTGCAATCCGGAAAGCACAACCTGATGCGACGTTTTCAAAACCGTATCCAGCGGTGATTGATACCCGTAAGCCGTTGTCGGTCCCCATTCGGTTTGCGTATCGGCCGGTTCATCGGTCTGCCATGAAATGACCGCCCCTTTTGCTGTGATATTGGTTACCGTTATTTGAGCGATACCGGGCGGTGTGACATCACCAGGTGTTGTAAAAGTCAAATTCTCACCGACCGCCGTATTTCCCGCACTGTCTTTCGAAATCACGCGGAAATGATACATGGTCCCCGGAGTCAGGCCGGTCAACTGTACCGAATGGTAGGTGCCCAATGCAGATTGTAGAGCGCTGGTCTGCCCGTATGCGGTTGTCGTGCCATACTCTACCCGGCTGTCTGCAGGTTCATCGGTCTGCCAGGTGATGGTGACCGAGGTCTGCGTCAACTCACTCGTTTGCACACTGTCGATGATAGGAGGCAGATTATCCACCCGATTGTCACGATTGATGCGCAGGGTCGGATCACCAAGGAGAATGGCGGAATAGAAGCGCTGGGTCAGCCGCTCCTTGCTGCTGTTATCGCCCCAATTGGGACACCACTCGGTAGAAGAATAGCCATTGGATTGGAAGGTTTGAATAAAATTAGCAAGATCGGTTTGAAACGCCTCGCCGAAGGTCTTTCCCTGAGCCAGCGGCTCGTAAAACGTATCGCCGATAATCGCATGTTGAGTTGCCGCCAGGGCGACCAGCCCCCGGCTTGTCCCAAACACATAGGTGCCGCTCAAATTATTCGGCTGATCGAAACGGCCGGTTTCCGAGGTGGCCAGATGATAAAACAAAATTTGCGGATCGGCTGCCAGGACATCACGATAATCCACATCATCGGCCCCGTGATCGGTCACCCAGTACGAATCCGGCAACGGCCATCCGTCTGCAAGCGGATGGAAATGATGCACGCTGTAACCGGAAGCGGTATTGATAACCGCAAAATCGTAACCCTGCGGATCTTCGAAAAGCGCCCGCAATTGGCTTGCCTGACTGTTGCATCCGCTGTCCGTTATATCGGAATAGATGGCTGCCAGATTGGCGTAATTGGGCAAAATCGTGTGGTAAAATTGGAAGGCCCGAAAGCGGGGAAAGTTCAACTGCCGACGGCGGTATTGATGCACCCGCTGAAAATAGCTGCGGAGCAGCTCAACCTCTGAACCGGCAGCCGGCAAATTGTCTGCCCGGATGACTCCGGCCCAGATTTCCGGTGCGGTGTCCCCGGAATGCGAGGTGTACACCCCATTGTTCAAACCGCCCCATACACCGTCCAGGTCCATATAGTACAGCAGGGTATAAAAATTGTGCCAGTACCCGTCATTGACATCGGAAGCCAGATTGAACTGCGCCAGCGGAATGTTGCCGATTAGCACTGTACCGACCAGTCCGTTGGAGAGATCCGCCGCCAGCAGAGTCCGTACTTCTTGAGGATTTTTCCAGCTACCGGATGTGATCGCGATGGTGTATCCTTCACGCTGAAGATCGTCGGCGTACTGTTCGATTTCGGACCGAAGCTGGGAATAGAGGGATTGCTCAACGAAGAGATGGACTCGGTTTTGTGAAAAAGCGGGATGAACAAACAGAATCAAGAAGGCCGGGGCCAACCAAAATACCATTCGGCTGAACAATGTCACTCTCCTGTCTCAATAAATTCCACACATTGCAATAGCTCATAAACATCCCCCGGTCTTATGAAAATCCGAATGTTTCGATTCAGGACCGAATTTTTCGCACCTGTCTCACGTCCTGACCGGATATATCGATCACCATATAGAAAACAAATAGTTATGAAAGACCAAAAACCGTATTCAAGATGACCATTGATGCTTTCGAACGACCTCTTTGCCTCGGGCCTGGAGCCGCAATTCGTTTTTTTCGATCCCCAAGCCCTGGCTTATCCTTTCCTAAAAATATCGATTATCCTTTCAAATTGCGTGATAAATTTTCGCAATTTTTTACCAAACAATGTGCATCTCTCCGCCGGTAATATCTTCCAGAAAACGACTTCCCGCTGAATCGGCAGGATATCATCACCGCTAAAAAAGATTCGCTGCTTTCTTATCGAACCTGAACTTAATTTTTTTTCATAGAAATTAATGCAGGTTAATAATTTTCTTGACAAGCCCGTAACATTTTTTTATATTCACCCACGAAAATCGGAGCGGAGGGAGCATTCAGTCACTGACGTGTCCATCTCAGATTCATCCTCATCGTTTATCCAGTCCCTCCCCCGTAGAACTAAGGCGGTATCAACGCCGAATGTTTCTTACTTATGCGCCCTAACTGTCCTTCACTTTTTATTCTATGTGGTTTCATATGTTTTTGAATGCACGCGCTTTTTTAGCGACGTTCATATTTATCATATCGATCCTGCCGAATGCATGCTTCATTGAACAGGTAATCGCCTGGGCGGTGGAGATCGTGCAAACCGAGTCTCATCACCATGATGAGCACGCCGGCGACGATCACCACCGAAGTGCGCCATCACACAGCCACGATGAAGAGGGCCACGAAGGCGAATTCTGCTGTGACAATCCTTTCTACTTCTATTTTGTCGCTCAGAAAAAAATTGATTTAAAGAAAACCTATCAGGCCTGGTTGCATTTTCAACCCGCCTATGTTCATGATGAACTCGAAAAAAAATCGTTAATTCTTTCCCGATATCAAATTCTTGCAGTTCCCCCCATTGCCATAAGAAACCGGGATCGCTTTGCGATTACATCCCTTCTGCGATCACCTCCTCTTGCCTGATGTTCCCAACGAATCCATTGTTTTTCCAAAATACCGTACGCGTATTGTCTTGAAATCCAGGAACAGCAATAGCGTTGCTTTATCCTGGATGCATGAGACACGTCTATTGATTGCGAACGCCGCTTGCCATCTGTAAAGTTGTGGTTTGCGAGGGCCCTTGGGAGATAGCTTTGGCGGGAACACGGGGATCGTATGCGCCAAACTGCGCCCATTGCACACCAATGGCAAGCGCAACAGGTGAAATGCATCGTTCCTGATTGGATTTACAAAGAGGAGGCTCTATGAATACGCAAGCGCCCAAAAGATTCTTTCGCCATTGGGTGGCGATTCTATTTCTGAATTTACTCGTGCCGGCGGCCCTGCTTGCTCAGGGTACGATCACGGGTACGGTCATCGATGCAACGACCGGCGACCCGCTGCCGGCGGCCAATGTCGTCATTGAAGGCACCAACCTGGGTGCATCAACCAACGCAGACGGTCAATACACGATTCAAAATGTTCCCGCAGGCAATTACACTTTAACGGCATCCTTCATCGGTTATAAAGCATCCAGCAAGTCCGTTCAAGTTACCGCCGGCACGACCGTTACCGTCAATTTCCGTCTGGATATGAGCATTCTTGATATGGACGAACTGGTGGTGACGGCAACCGGTATCCGCCGCAAAGTGGAGATCGGCAACTCCATCGCACGCATCGATGTGGTGGATGATGTCAAAGAACGCCCGATATTTGATATCTCCGACCTGTTGCAAGGACAGGCTTCGGGTGTGCAAATTTTTGAGAGTGGTGGCTCTATCGGTATGGGAGCCCGGATTCGCGTGCGCGGCTCCAATAGCGCCTCGCTGTCCAATGAACCGGTCATCTATCTGGACGGCGTGCTGATCAACAACACTCCCAATTCCATTTCTTATGAAACCGGTGGTCAGTCGCCGTCCCGGCTGAACGACATCAATCCGGAAGACATCGAGTCCATTGAAATCATCAAAGGACCGTCTGCCGCAACGCTGTATGGCTCTATTGCCGCCAACGGCGTGATCCGGATTACGACCAAACGCGGTAAAGCCGGACGGCCGCGCTGGTCGGCATTTCTGGAAACCGGCTTCGTCAAAGACGTCGGCAAATATCCGGCGAATTACCAGGCCCTGGATGCCAACGGTCAGCCCTGCTTTACCTTCCAGGCGGCAGAGGGATTGTGTACTCAGGCGGTGATCAATTCGTTTCAGCCGCTGACCGATCCGCGCACGTCGCCTTTCCGTACCGGATTGGCGTCCGGCTCCGGTTTGAGCGTTTCCGGTGGAAGCGAACGCCTGACGTACTTCCTCTCGGGCTCGTTCAGCAACAAGGAAGGCGTGCTGCCGGTGAACAATTGGCGGCAAACCAATCTGCGAGGCAATTTCGCAGCCAAAATCACCAACACGCTGCGTGTCAGCCTGTCCACTTCGTACCTGAAAAGCAACCTCAAACTGCCCCTGAACGACAATTTCGCTCTGGGGTTGATGGGACAGGGCCTGAACGGCCGTGCAACTCCTGATATCAACGACGGCTGGGGCGAATTCACCCCCGATGAACTGTTTACCATCGATAGCCGCCAGGATATCGACCGCTTTACCACCGGTCTCGAAATGAACTGGGATCCGTTCAAAAACTTGACGTTCCGGGTTTCCGGTGGTTTGGATTTCACCTCCCGCTGGGATAACCAGTTCTTCCCCACGGGAAAAGCACCGGCATTTTTGAATTACGACAAAGGGGCCCGCTTTTCGAACCGTTTTAGCGAATATGTTTACACGCTGGACATCGTTGGGTCTTATACGCGTAAACTGTCCGAAAACATCACCTCCCGTACCTCGGCCGGTTTTCAGTATCTGCAAAACCTGATTCAGGGAACACTTTCCACCGGTCTCCAGCTTGTGGCGGGCAGCAGCTCCATCGCCGGAGCCGCTATTACGTTTAGCGACGAAACCACCACAGAGCAACGGACCGTCGGTCTGTTCGTGGAAGAACAGTTGGTGTATAAAGACCGTCTGTTCCTGACCGGTGCCTTGCGCGCCGACCGCGGCAGCGCCTTCGGTGCGGCTCTGGAAGCGGTGGTTTATCCGAAATTCAGCGTCTCCTGGTTGGTTTCGGATGAATCCTTCTTTGACGTCGGCTGGATCACCTCGCTGCGTCTGCGCGGCGCCTGGGGCGAATCCGGTGTGCAGCCCGGCACCAACGACGCGTTGCGCTACTTTGCCCCGATCGCCGCGACGGTTGATGGCCAGAGTGTCACGGGTGTGACTTTCGGCGGCGTCGGCAATGCCGATCTGCGTCCGGAGCGCTCACAGGAAATCGAGGTCGGCTTGGACGCGACTCTGTTCTCGGATCGCATCGGTGTGGAATTGACCTATTTTAACAAGCAAACCCGCGACGCTTTGATTTTCCGTGAATTGCCGCCGTCACTGGGTGTCGGCGCGGGCCGCTTCGAGAATCTCGGCTCGGTGCAAAACACCGGTTTCGAATTTACGCTGTTCACCCGTGTTTTCGATAACGGCTCCACGTCTTTGAATCTGGATTTCGTGGGCTCGATCGTGGACAATAAACTCAAGAAACTGGGTGAAGGCATTCAGCCGGTGATTTTCGGCTTGCAGCGCCATGTAGAAGGCTATCCGCTGGGCGGCTACTGGGATGAAGTCTATACCTATGCCGACAAAAACGGCGACGGTCTCATCGGCCGCGATGAGGTACAGGTGGGCGAAACCCAATATCTCGGCTCGCCGTTCCCCACCACGGATATCTCCATCAACGGCAGACTGGGCTTTTTCGGCAACCGCCTGGTAGCCAAAGCCCTGCTGAATTTCCGTGGCGGTCAGAAGCTGTACAACAATACCGGCGCCTGGCGTAACGGAAACAGCAATACGCGCGAACTCAACGATCCGAAGGCGTCACTGGCAGATCAAGCCCGTGCAATTGCCTCTAAATTCTATGGTACCAACGCAGGCTACATCGAAGATGCCTCGTTCTGGCGTCTGCGTGAAGTATCTCTGACGTACAATGTTCCCCGGACCTGGGCGCGGATGTTCGGCGTCAACCATCTCAGCATTACCCTGGCCGGTCAAAACCTTGCCCTCTGGACCAAATACACCGGTCTGGATCCCGAAATCAACTCCACCGGTCAGAGCAATTTTGTGGTGCAGGAGTTCCTGAGCCAGCCCCCGGTCCGTTCGTGGAAGGCTCGCGTTAACATTTCGTTCTAAGCATTGGAGGCAAATCATGGGTGAAATTCTTAAAAAAATATATCGATCCAATTTTCTTGGAAGAGCGGCGACCCTTGGCCTGATGGCCATCCTGTCCCTGGGAACGGTCGCCTGTGACCAGATGGTGAATGTCATCGATCCGGATATTGTCACCCCCGAATCGCTGAACAGCGAAGCGGGGATCGCGACCATGCGGGCGGGAACCCTGGGTGATCTGGCCGTCGCTCTCAGCGGCTCGGCGGCCGGGCACGGCGCTACCCCCGGCCTCATCCTGATGAGCGGCCTGATGTCGGATGAATACGATTACTCCGGCACATTTCCCACCCGCCGCGAAGCAGACACCCGTCTGGTTCAAAACACCAACGGAACGGTGGAAGTGGTGTACGCAAACTTGCACCGCGCCCGTGCACTGGCGGAAGCCACGCTGGACCTGGCGGCCAAATTCGGCGGGGTGCCGCAAGTCGAAAGCGAAATGCATAGCGTGATCGGCTATATTTACGTATCGTTCGCAGAAACCTTCTGCTCCGGCGTGCCCTTCAGCAAAGCGCCCGCCGACGGCGGTGAACTCATCTACGGCGAACCCCAGACCACCGAGCAAATGTTCAACACGGCGGTCAAACATTTCGACGCCGCCATTGCCAGTGCTTCCGGCAACGACCGGCTGGCGAACCTGGCGCGCGTCGGCAAAGCCCGTGCACTGCTCGGTCTGGGCAAAATCGATGAAGCCGCCCAGACGGTGGCTTCGGTGCCTACCGACTTCGTGTACAATATCGAACATTCCACCAACAGCCGGCGTCAGGAGAACGGCATTTACATCCTGACGACGGTGCGCCGTCAATGGTCGATTGCCGACGGCAAAGGTGGAAACGGGATCAAATACCGTTCGTTAAACGACCCGCGTGTGCCTTGGGACGGCGGCACCACATTTGGGCAGGATGATATTACTTTGTATTACAACCAGCTCAAATTCAATTCGTCAAGCTCGCCCGTTCCCCTGGCATCCGGCATTGAAGCCCGTCTCATCGAAGCAGAAGCTGCGATGAAAGCCGGCGACAATGCCAAGGTGGCCTCGATTCATAACGCACTGCGCGCCACGGTCGGCCTCGATCCGGTGGATCTGTCCGGTATGACTCAGGATGAGTTGCGCGACTTCCATTTCCAGGAACGCGCACTCTGGCTGTTCAGCACCGGCCGCCGCCTCGGCGATTTGCGCCGTCTGGTGCGAGTGTACGGCTTGCAGAAATCCGAAGTTTTTCCATGGGGTCCCTATTTTAAAGGTGGTGAATATGGTCCAGAAGTAACCTTCCCAATCCCCCAATCGGAAGCCAATAATCCTTTCTATAAAGGCTGTCTGGATCGAAATCCGTAACCTCCCGATAGGGCCCCAGTTAAAAGGGGGGCGATGTTTGCCCCCCTTTTTATATTTTCTGTTGCATTTTTTTCAGAAGGATCATACTTTCAGCCATGACTCGAACGGTACCTCAATCAGCCTATTTCCTTCCTGCTTCAGCCAAAGGAGGCTTTAGCTTACTTCTCATCCTGTTCACCCTTTCCGGCGCTGTTGGCCTGGTCTTTCAGCTCGTGTGGATGTACCGCCTTGGCCTGATCTTCGGTAACGCCGTTTATGCGACATCCGCCACCCTGGCGGCTTTCTTTTTGGGTTTGGCGACCGGAGGTTGGTTCTGGGGAAAGGTGACGTCCCAAATCCGCCGTCCTCTTTCTGTGTATGCATTGATGGAACTGGCGATTGCCGCGACGGCGCTCTTATGGCCTCTGGGCGTTCAACTATATCAAAACCATTACGCCTCTCTGGTATCGCTCCTGCCGGAGTCCCGCCCTCTGATGACGTTTCTCAAACTATTATTTAGTATGAGCTTGCTGCTGATTCCTACCATGTTCATGGGCGGTACTTTTCCCATGCTGGTGCACTATGTCGGACAAGTCCGCCAGGGACCAGCCAAACGGGGAACGCTGCTTTATGCCGCCAACACCCTTGGCGCGGCCATCGGAGTGATCCTGGCCGGATTCTTTTTCATGGCACGGTTGGGTGTTTCAGCCACTTACTATCTGGCGATCGCCGCGGCGGCTCTGGTCGGTATCTCAGCATGGCTATTGGATCGATTCAGCCAGGCTGGGGAGACGGAACACCCGGCATCGGAGCAGCACGGCCGTACTCAGAAACCGAAACGGCTGCGCGCTTCTGCGTCTTCTCTTGTTTTATCACAGCGGGATTTATCCATTCTCGCGGCGAGTACGGGGTTTTTGGCTTTGGCGCTGGAAACTCTCTGGTTTCGTATGTTCGCCCAGGTCCTACAGAATTCCGTGTATTCGTTTTCAGCGATTCTGGTAGTCTTTCTTCTGGCTCTTGGGCTGGCAGGCCTTCTCGCTCACGGTCTCATTCGCAGAAATGGCGCCCCCGATCGCATTCTTGGCTGGCTGCTGCTCTCCGGATCTTTACTGACCGCTCTGACCCCGTTCCTTTTTGATACGCTGACCGGTGGGCTCCAATATGTGGCGCTCCGCGCCTCATGGCCGCAATACCTCTGGGAAATTTTCAAACTCAGTTTTTTGATTATCCTGCCGCCGGTGCTGTTGCTGGGAGCGGTATTTCCATACCTTTTAAAAATTGCACCGGACATCGAACGGGCGCCCGGCCGTATCGTCGGCAAGCTGGTGTTCCTGAATGCTCTGGGAAGTACCCTCGGGCCCATTGTTGCCGGATTCATCTTACTCAACGTCTTAGGACTCTGGCGCAGCATTCAGTTGGTTGCTTTCGCTTATGCGGTGCTGCTGTTGCTTGTACAGCGCCCGCGGCTGAAACATCTGCAGCTAAAACGACTGGCTCCTCCGGTGCTGTTGGTCATCGCAGTGATCATGTTCATCACGCCGCCCGTTGTTCATCTGAAGCCCGGGGAGAATTTGGTTCAAGTCTGGCAGGCAAGCGATGGCGTGGTGTCGGTGGTTCGATCTGCGGATAATCTGGAAATGCGGCTGGATAACTATTATACCCTTGGCGACACCCGGTCGGCGCTGGTTGAACAAATGCAAGGGCATATTCCGCTATTGCTGCATCCCGATCCCAAACGGATTTTGTTTCTGGGCATGGGCACGGGCATTACCGCCGGGGCGGCGCTCCACCATCCGGTGCAGCAGGTGGTGGCTGTGGAACTGATCGATAATGTGATCCGCGCGGCGAAGCGGTATTTTTCGCCGTGGACCAATGGTCTGTTTAGCAGTCCCATCACCGATATTGTTGCCGATGACGCGCGCAACTATCTTCTCGGCCACCGGCAGGCGTATGATGTCATCGTGGGTGATCTGTTCACCCCCTGGCACGCCGGTACCGGCAGTCTTTATACCCTTGAGCATTTTCAGCAGGCGAAACAGCGCCTGGCAGAAGGGGGATTATTCGTCCAATGGCTGCCGTTATATCAGCTTACCCCCGAAGGCTTTTACACCATTGCGAAAACGTTTGCACAGGTGTTTCCCACGGTGACGTTGTGGCGGGCGGATTTTTCCGGAACCCGGGCCACCGCCGCCCTGGTCGGTCAGCCGGCCGGCGCCACATTGGATCAGGAAGTGCTGCAGAAGAACATCCGCCATGTATTGGGAAAAAACGGAACGGCAGGAAAAGCCGAACACATGGCCGGCCTGTTTTATATGGGGAATTTATTGGCTCTACAAAACACCATTCAATCGGCGCCGATCAACACCGACGACCGGCGAACCATCGAATTTCATGCTCCTGTACAGGCTCAGCAAGCCAACGCGGGACAAACCTCTTACATCATGGGCCGGACGCTCGAGAATCTGCTTTTGCAGTTGTTCAACGGTTTGCCGCCTGAAAACGATCCTTATCTTTCCGGCCTTCCCGAACAAGAACTCCGTTATGTCGAGGTGGGCTTACTGTACTATCGTTATCTTCAAGCCCGTGCTGCCGGGCAGCCGGAAAAAGCCGAACGCATCCGCGAGCGCATCCGAAAAATCGCCCCCGATTTCCTCAAACAGCCCGCAGCAACGCCGTGAACGCATTCCGCACCGGCCGGAGCTATTTTTGGGTTTCAAACTGTATAGCGGCTGTCCTGTCTATCATTGTCCCTGGCCTCGAATCCTTCCCCGGATATTTGTATCCGTCCGGTGAAGTACAGGTTGATTTTCAGGGAACGAAGACATCCTCACCGGTCGTATAGCGCGAAGGCGTTCTCGCCAAAAGCACCATCAAAAGCGAGGGCGTCTTCACCGAAATGACAAACTAACGCGAGGCGTCCCCGCCGAGCACCCCCTTCGGCCAGTGGCCTCGGGCTACCATAAGAAGATGCAGCTTACCGGACGGATACGATATTTTACCGAAACCAAAGCCACCGGCGCTCTTGTATCGGGAGAAAAAACAGAGGGCCGAAGCGGTTCAACGGCGTCTGAAGGATCCGCCCCTCAGCCCTGTCCTTCCAAACAGCCTGTTTCTGCGCGACTCCTGCTCATTCATTTGCCTTGCATACGGCCAATCCCTTCCCGATCGATTTTCAGCACGGTATGCAACAGCACATTCGCACCGCGCGCCATATCCTCCGGCCGCGAATATTCTTTCGGCGAATGGCTGATGCCGCCGACGCTGGGAATAAAAATCATGCCCGTGGGAGCAATGCGCGCCATATCCTGCGCATCGTGACCCGCACCGCTGGGCATGAATTTATAGGAATATCCCAATTTTTTGGCTGTTTCCGCGATGATTGCACGCATGCGCTCATCCGTCGGGGCAGGTACGGCGGTCACATCCACCGGCTTAAAGCTGATTTTGGTACCTGTGAATTGCTCAATGCGCCGCGCTTCCTTTTGAATTTCCCGGAAAATCTGCTGAATTTTCTCGGCGGAAAGATCCCGGATTTCCAGGCTGTGCACGACCCGCCCCGGAATCACATTCGGCGCCCCCGGCTCGGCTTGAATGCGGCCGACGGTGGCTACCTGCCGACCCGGCGTCTCCCTGGCAATGCGGTTGACGGCCAGAATCAGATGCGCCGCCGCTACCAGCGCGTCCCGGCGCTTGTTCATGGGCGTGGTCCCGGCGTGGTTGGCAAAGCCCTCGATGGTCACCTCCCACCAGTTGATGCCGACGATGCCTTCCACTACCCCGATCTGAATCCTTTCATCATCCAGGATGCTGCCCTGTTCGATATGCAGCTCGATAAAGGCGGCGATGTCGCCCTTGTACCGCCGCGCGGTTTTCAGCCGGTCCGGATCGCCGCCGATGGCCCGAATGCCTTCCCGGATGGTTTTGCCGCTGTGACTCACCACATTCAGCGCTTCTTCGGACAGCTCACCGATGATCGCCCGGCTGCCGATCAGACCGCCTTCTTCATCCGAAAACACGATCACCTCAATGGGATGATCGAGCACCACGTTGTTTTCGTGCAACACCTGCGCCACCTCGATGGCGCCGATCACCCCGACGTCGCCGTCGTAATTGCCGCCCTTTGGAACCGAATCGATATGCGAGCCGAACATAATGGGCGGCAGGTCTTTGCGCCGGCCTTCGCGCCGACCGATGATGTTCCCCGCCGCGTCGATGCGTACTTTCAGCCCGGCCTCGCGCATCAACGACATGATGTACTGTCGCCCCTGAATATCCGCTTCGCTGAAGGCCACCCGGCTCACGCCGCCTTCCGGATTGGCCCCGTAGCGGCTCAACGCTTTGATGCGCGCCTCAATACGATCCTGATTCACCCTCAGGTGATCCACGGGGGCGGTCTGTGCAAATCCGGAATTTGACAGGGATATGATGAGGATGGCTGCTGCAAGAAAAAGGAATGGCAAACGCATCCATTTCCTCCTTTTATAGAATGGTTAGAAAATCCGGTTTCGTTTTTTCCGTTACGCTTTTTTTCTTGAACAAAGTTTGCATTCATTTTACCGAAAAAGCAAGAGAATCCGGATCAACGATTTACCTTCCGGCAATCAAGATCTTGCTAATGTCAGGCCGACTGTGCCGCACGCTCATCAGCTCCTCCTCATGGACCGCTTGTGGTCATCGGTTTACATGGTGTCCGGCGGCAGGCCCCTCCGTTTCCAGATAATTTCAGATTTCATAAGTCAGAGGAATCGCGATGAAATGCTGACATGCAGAACAACGGATACCGATTTTTTGCTCCAAATAAAACGAGATTGGCATATTCTACTTGACTTTATTCATCCAGCTGGCTATTTTACTAATAGTTTAGTTACTATCCATTTTTGGAGATCCAGGGCCGTGCATTTGCAAATGGTGATCCTCGGACTCAGTCTCTTTCTCGTTTCCTGCCATCCCTGGCACAAAACGGTGCAGGATCGGTATGCATGGCCATCCTTTCGCGGTCACGTCAGTAATCTGGGTGTATCACCAACCAATCTTTCCCCTCCTCTCATCCTGAACAAGATCTGGCATTTCGACCATCGCATCCGTGCAACGGCGGCGGCATCGGACGGTCGCGTTTTTATCGCTGACTGGAACGGCGTGGTTTATGCGCTGGACGTCATGAGTGAAGCCGTCCTGTGGCAACAGCCCACGCGAAGATACATCACCGGCTCCCCGCTGTTGTATCGCGATCAGGTGATCATTGCTTCTTGTGATTCCACGGTTTACGCATTCAGCGCCCGCAACGGTCGGTTGCGATGGCAATACCGTATGCAGCACCTGTCGATCTCATCACCGGTAGGCTATCGCGATCTTGTCATTTTCGGCAGTCATGACGGTCATGTTTATGCCCTCAATGCCCGGAATGGCAAACGAAAATGGGCGTTTGACACCGGTGGTCTGGTTTCATCATCGCCGGCTGTCGCAAACGGCCGCGTGTACATCGGTTCGGGCAAACCGGGACTGTTCTGCCTGGATGCCGGCAGCGGCCGTCTGATCTGGACCTTCAAAACAGAAAAAGGCGTGATCGCCTCGCCGGTTGTGGCGGATGGTCTGGTATTTTTCGGAGATTATGCCGGCTGGTTTTATGCCGTCGATCTGCAGGGCCGGCTGGTCTGGAAAACCCGTGGTTTGAAAAAAATAGATGCATCGGCGGCTTATTTGGAGGGTATAGTGTACTGGGCGGATATGGCCGGAACCGTTTTCGCTGCGCGTGGTGCCACCGGCGAGCCTGTATGGCAGTTTCCGTTGCAAGGGCCTGTCATCAGCTCGGTGCTGCTGGATGATCGCTACCTTTACACGGCACGTTACCGCCCTGCCCGGCTGTTCATGCTGGACCGCTTTACCGGCGATTTGGTATGGAGTTTCGCGCTGGACGGCAATACGTATGCATCGCCGATGATCTACCGCAACCGGCTGTTCATCGGCACGGAGAAAGGCGTGTTTTATGCCTTTCGATCGGCAGAACCGGATACGCTGCTGACCGAGGTGCATCCATGAAACGCGGCCTGATTCAAAGTCTGCTGGGGGTGCTGCTCCTGACGCTTTTGAGTCCAGCGAAGGGTCAGGGACAGCCTTTGCAGGATATGGCCAGAAAAAAAGCCCGCGAGCAACTCTCCCGCCGGATGAAGCCGGAATTTTACCTCTGGTCATTGCCCAACCGCATTGCGATGTTCCGTCAGGAGCTCCGGCGCTGGCACCGGCTGCGCGGGGATTCGGCCAATGCCGCAGACGCCCGGCGCGCCCTGGAAAAGGTGATTCAACTCATGCTTTCCGATGAGCGGGAATTTGCCAATTTTTACGCAGCCTACCGGCGGGATAGCCTCAATTTACAGCCGATTCTGGAATTTTATGATGAAAGTGTCCGTAACCGGCTACAGTGGCTATCGTCATTCGTGGCAGGCCCGGAATGGGAATGGTTGCATAGTGGCATTGACCCTCAAACGCTGGAACGGCTGATCTTGCAAGGCCGCTTCGATTCTCTCTCTGATTTTCGGTGGACTCTGAGCGATTTCATGATGGAATTGCAAACACGGGCGGAGCGCATTCCCAAAGCCTTTCAGCGGCCATTCGCCGATCGCTGGAAACAGGCTGAAGTTCCTGCGGTTCCGACCGGCGGTTACGCAAGTTTGCAAAAGCGGCTGCGAGCCATTGAACATTTTCTGCCCCGCGGTCTGGATACGCTGCTGGTTATCTCCGCCCTGATCGACGAAAAGGGCCGCGTCCTCCGCACACAGATCGTGCAATCGATCGGGATCGATGCGGTGGAGGAGGCGGTCGCCGCCCTGATCCAGCAAACGGAATGGCGACCGGCACAGCGCAATGGCAGGCCTTTCAAAACCGAGCTGCGAATTCCCGTTCGTCTGTGGCGGAAATGGTGAGTCAAGGCTCGACCGCAAAGTTCTTTTTCTGCGAACGCTGCGACCTCGGCGGTTTTTAATTTCACCAGAAAATGGATTGCTCGTGTTCCGTCAATCCGCATGTCCCCATCTCGCGCCCACGAAAGACGTGAGCCATGAAAGCCATTTTCTCTCCAAAAACTTTCGAATGCTTCGTGGCCTTCGTGGTTGACTCACCAAATCAAAACTGATTTTTCGCATGGTTTGCTTGCTATATATTGACCGAACCGCGGAGGACGCCGAGACCGCAGAGGTGTTTCGCTGCGGCCTTTGTGACCTCGGCGGTATCGAATTTCACCCGCAAATGGACTTCCCGTGCCCAGTCAACCCTTATGTCCCTCCCTCGTGGCCCACAAAAGACGTAAGCGATGAAAACCATCTTCTCCCCAAACCCGTCGCCCCCTTCGTGGTGAAAAAAATTCCATCCCATCAGCAACCAGGCTCATCGGCTTCCACTCTTATGGCGATTTTGGCGGCAGGATCCGATACAATACCGCATCACGGCCGTGCACATAGTTGTTCATCAACGGGAACTGCGCCAGCGGTTGCAGCCGGCGGAGATACTCCGGCATCAGCCGCTGCAGTCGGGACAGTTCCGCCGGATCTTCCAGCAACAGAAAATCCGCCTGCCATCGCCGGAACAGCACCGGCAGTCGATCCTCCCGGTACATGACTGCAATCGACCGCACCCGCGCCTCGAACGCAAACAGCATGGCGCTGTCCCCGGCCAGCACCGAGTCCGCCCCTCTGCCCTGCTCGCGAATCAGCTCTGCCACCCGGCGCATGCCATCGCGCAGACTGAATTCTACTGTGGCATGATAGCGAACCGCCTGCCCCAATTGCACCAGCACGATCAGCGCCGGTAACGCATAGCGCCAGAGGCCGCCGCGCCGGGACCACAGCGGCGGGATCAGCAGCGCGAGGAACGGCTGCACTGTGCTGGGATATGCCTGCCCCTGTGCCAAATAGCGATACAGGCCAAACGCAATCTGCAGCAAAACCAGAGCGACATACACGGCCTTTAGCCAACCGGGGAGACGAGCCGGACGATCGCTGAACAGCCATCGATCCAGCGCGATTGCGGCGAGCCCAATGACCGCCGGTAGCAGCAGCAACGAATAGCGCGGCGGGGAATAGGCGAAAAAGCCGAGAAATCCGACGCCGAACACGAACCAAAACACCAGCAGCACCACCACCGGGTGTTGCTCATCGCGCTTCAGCAATGCAACCACCAGCAGGAAAAATTGCCACAGCGCCAGACCGTAAATCAGCGGCATAAACTCAAACAGCTTGAGATGCCCGAAATAGCGTGCATAGTTGAACGCAATCTCCCACAGTGAATGTGGCATCCGCTCCGCCATGTGAATGCTTTGATAATAGGCCCAGTCATCGGCATAGCGGCGAATCCAGAAAAAATACAGTGCGGCAACCAGGACGATGGCCGTGAGCAAGGCCATGCCGATGGCGCGGCGGTGCTTTGTGGGCCCAATATACAGGAAAGCAGCGATAAACCCGGGAAGCAGAAAAATCAGCGTGGGTTTGGTCAGCCATCCGGCCATAAAAACGGCCACACCCGCGACGCCAGGCCAGAGCCGCTGCGGCTGTTCGAGGAATGCCACAAACAAGAGCGCCAACAACAGCATGAACACCAGCAGCAGGTTTTCGATGAAAGCCAGCCGGTTGTAAATCACCAGCGGAAATGCGATTGCCCACAGCCCGGCGCCAATGACTGCCACTCGCCGTGAAATCCGCCGGAGCAGGAGCGTCAACAGGAGGAGCGATATTGTCCCGCACGCGACCGCACCATAGCGCACGGTTTTCAAATGCACGCCAAACGCGCGCAGCAGCATATATTCAAACAGCATGAACACGGGCGTATTGACCCCGGGATTGAAGCCATCGGCAATGTACCATTCGCCGGTTATCGCCCAGTGCAGCGCATTATAGCCATGGATCCCCTCATCGGCAAGAAACGACGCCGACCGGGAAATGTCGCCCGCCGGCGGATCGCCCTCGATGTGCGGCAAGCGCAACACCAGAGCCAGAACCAGGGCAAGCAGAACGAGTACTCCAAATGGGCGTTGATTCATGCGTGGTATCGAATTGACTGTGGGTGAACCGTGGAATTGGTGACAAAATAGGAAAAAAGCGGTCGCAAAGCAACGGCGGTTTTGGCGGGAATGCCGATGGCCTCTTTACGGCAGGATACGTTTGACTGCGAGTCCGAAATTTAGTATGTTCATAGCGAAAACATCAGCCCTTCATCCAGCACAAGGTGAAACGCATGGGCATGTTTCAAGTGTTGGTGAAAGTCGCAAATCCGGAAGCCCCGGAACGTTTTTTTGAAGAAAACTTTTGGGTCGATACCGGTGTCCTGTACAGCTTTATACCGCAAGATCGTTTGCAAGCCATTGGCATCCGGCCCAGGCACCGTCGCGAGCTCATTCTGGCGGATGGCCGCCGTGAGCGACGGCCTTTAGGCGAAGCCCTGTTTACCCTTCCCGAACTCGGCGAGACATTGACCTGCCCGGTGATATTCGCCCCTAAAAATTCCCTGTATCTGCTTGGTGCAACCGCATTGGAAACATTTGGCGTCGAAGCCGATCCGACTGAGGAAAAGCTGCGGCCGATTCCGGGGATCATTGCTGGCGACCAGTCTTCCAGCTTACAGCCAGGCTTCTGAAACAGCCGCTCAAATTCCGCAAAGGCCTCGTTTTTCCAGCGAAAAAGCTCGCAAGCCATTCCCCGCTATTGGGTGAACTGTATTGTGCCGGTTCAACCTTCTGCCAGGCTTGGGAACGCCGTAATTGCATATGCCCTTGCACCATGGGAAATCCGTGATCATCCGCGTCATCCCTCCCATCCGTGTTCTTTTACGAACACCACATTCTGGACGGTCCAGGCCGACAAATGGATTTGCACCGGCTGGCGTTTTTTATGGTTTTTCACCCATGCCTGAAAAATGACTCCTTATCCACAAAGCGCCTCACCGCAATACATCGATCAGCGCACTGTATTTGAGAATCAGGCTGCGGTCGCGCAAGCCCAGCCCGCTATCCAGAATGTCCTGATTTTCATTATACACGATAAACAGTCCCGTATTGGCGCTTTGCAGCCAACTAAAACGCACGTTGGTGGAAAACATCTCGGCGCGGTCGTTGTACTGAATCAGCGCCTGCAGCGTCACTCGCGGCGAAAACGAGTACGAAATTCGCGCCCGGATCAGGTTGGTCTCGAACCGGCCGTTGGGTAGGCTGATGTCATTGCGCAGCCAGGCGATTTCCGTGCGGAAAGTTTCGCCCCTGCGCATTTTCAGCGATGAATTGAACGACACGCGGCTGCCGCCGAAAAAGCCGCCCATATTGGCTCGAATCCGAAAACTGACCGGCGCGCCCTGATTGGTGAACGCCACGATCTGCGCTTCCACGTGATCATACGTTCCCTCCGGCACGGTGATGCCCGGATAGATTTCAAACGCCTGCACCACACCTTCGCGGGTAAAATTGATGCCGGTGTGGATTTCGTCTCCGGTTTTGAACTCCCAGTGATTGTCGATATGCAGAAAGCCGGTTTCCTGAAAGCCGGAGAATTTCCAGTAGCCTCGATATGAAACATGCGGCCGCAATTCCTGCAGTCCCAAAAAGTTTTCGGGGCGATAGCGGTGAAAAATCAGAAAATTGGGTTTTCGGAAGCCGCCGCGCATGAGAAAACCAACCTCGGGATTGAATTGGTCGGCCACCTCGGTGTAATCCGCCAAAAGCAACCAGGATTCCGAATTGTAACTGGCGCCGATTTTAAAGGCGTGGTCCTTGCCAGTCAACCCCGGCGTGACGGTGCGCGCCAGAAAGCCGGAAATCTGGCCGTACTGGCCAATGCCCCAGCGGCCGTCCACCGCAAAAGTGCGGTTGTACTCCTCATCTTCAGCGAAACCGCCGGTGGCCTGCCGGTTCACGAACAGCACGCCGGCGGAAGACCGGTTCGGGAGTTCTTTATAGACCCGTGCAACACTGAAATTGTTGGCCGGACTCAGTCCCTCCACCGCCTCGGTCTGCATATTCAAAAGCCCAACGTTCACCCCCGCCATCTTTCCGGACAACCGCGCACCGCCCAAAATGGGGATGGCCACACCGCCCGGCCCGATGCCGATCCGTCGGCTAAAAAACAGCTCCACTTCACCGGCGCTACCCACGCTGAAAATGCCGGCGTTCTCCAGAAAAAACGGTCGCTTTTCCGGGAAAAACAGATTGAAGCGATCGATGTTGATCTGCTGCTCATCCACCTCCACCTGGGCAAAATCGGTGTTGTAGGTCAAATCCAGCGTCAAACTGGGGGTAATGCTGTATTTCGCATCGGCGCCGAAATCGCCGTGCCAATCGGTGGCCGAGGGATGCGAGAAGTCGCGCACGGCCTTGCCCAGCACATACGGCATGAACTTGAGATTCCGCTGCGACGGAATACTCAGGCCGACCAGCGTGCCGGCCATGGACAGTCGGTACAGATTGAACTGCCGCGGCAGCTTGATCCAGTACGACTTCTCCTTGCGCCGGCGGATGTTGCGCTGGAAATTGATGCCCCAGACCTGCTCTTTTTGGCGTTTAAACCGCAGGGTGCGGAACGGAATGGCAAACTCGGCCGACCAGCCGTAGTCGGCGATTTTCGTGCGCACGTCCCACGAGCCGTCCCAGTTCAAATTGAAGCCGCTGCCGGAGCCGCGCTGCTGCCGCCCGCGCATCATGCCGCTGCCCTCCCCCTCGTTGGTCACCTGCCCATCGTATTCGATGCCTGCCGGATTGGTGCCGAACACAAATCCGTTCTGCCGGTCGTGGTACGTATCCAGGATGATCAGAAACGCATCGGTTTCATCCAGCGAAGCGTCACGGCGGCTGTCGGAAATGATGATGTGTGACGGGTCGTTGTCGTAGCATACCACGCCAAAATACAGGGTATCGGCCGTGTAAACGATGCGGACTTCCGTCCGCTGGGTGGCTGGCTGGCCTTCATCCGGCGCGGTTTGCCAGAAGCCGGTGGTAGCCGGCGCAGCGGCATAAGCAGGATCATTCAGCACCTCGCCGTCCAGCACCGGCGGAGTTTCCACCCGAACGGCGCGAGCCACCCGTCCGTTCGTTCGCCAATCGCCGTTTCCCGAGCGCGACGTTTGCGCCGAGCCAGCCGCAACCCACACGGCGGTTGTCAGCCACAAAACCGTCAATCCGGCTGTGGATTTGCTGCAGCCGGCGTGGAAAACATTCATCCCTCTCTCTCCTCCATCCGTTCATGATTCAAGCCGTAGTCAATCCGCCCATGCAAGCCCCGGGCAATCCTGAATCCAGCGCTTCTCACCGTGTCAATACATCCAAAGATGCCCGGCGGACATTCAATCAAATCTCCGGATCCGGGCCTGCCGGCTTATTCCGCCGACGCCGCTTCCGCCGCCTGCAGCCG
>WFVT01000204.1 GCA_015491485.1 Candidatus Zhuqueibacterota bacterium | reverse complement strand
TTCTTATACGTTTTCTAATTGTTTTCCTTGGCAATACAGAAAAAATATGTCCAATCATAAATCCAATGCCCAGAAATAAGAACAAAGTAGTAGCATTGATTTCTATATATTCCAACTCATACTTGTTGATTTCTATTGCCAGAAAAAAATTGATAATCGAATATGAAAGTATAGCCCCTGGCAGGGCATATCCTAAAATATCTCGGTAAACAAATCGCTGATAAAGATCGGATACTTCCATGATCTACTCCCCTATTTTGTGGAAAATTCCGTTTAAAGAAGAATGGTTTTATTTTTCTCATAAGACGAATTTCAAGCTTCGTACTGTCCGAGAAAGTTGGAGCTGCCCGCAAGCATCAGTGAAAGAAGCCATTAATCTGTTGAGGCGATCATAAAAACATTCATTATGAAGCTGGTTGTTGAGGAAAAGCCTTTTCGCTATTATTCCTGCGACCACTTCCGGCAACTGACAAGAAGCCTCAATCCATAGCTCATTACTCTTTTCATGCATGCTCGCCGAGAAAAAAATACTATCCACGCTTTTGCTCTCGGCGGACTCAGCGATCGCAGCGGTTTCTTTTTGGTCCTATTCCAACTCTGCCAGGGACGGAAGCCCTGGCAGAGTGGCTGCCGGATCAGGTCGTGACGCCGATTTCAAAGCCCGCTTTTACTTCACCCGCTTCCCGTGCTTGATCACGATATCCACATCCTGCAGCAGGTTGATGTACCGCAGCACATCGCCGCGCACCGCAATGATATCGGCGTACTTGCCGGCGGTGATGGTGCCCACTTCGTCATCGACTTTCATCAGCACCGAGGGCCAGTAGGTGGCCGCACGAATGGCGTCCATCGGATCGACGCCGAGCACGCGCACCCAGATGTCCAGCTCGTTCCAGGTGGACTGGCTGTGAAAGGTCATGGGCACGCCGCTATCCGTGCCGATGAGCAGGACCACTCCGGCCTCGCGGAGCTGCTGAAATTTGCGCTTCAGCGTGGGCCGGCGCAGCGGCGTGATTTGAAAATACGGTAGCCGGTCCGGATGCTTGAACGAATTGCGGATGTCTTCGATGATGGAATCCGGCAGGCCCACATGCCAGGAGGGATCGTCCAGCATTTCGCGATAATCGCGGATGTACTCGTAATTGAACAGCACGGAAATGGTGGGCGTCCAGAAAAACGGGCCCAGGTTCATTTTGGCGGTGCGGTCTTTGATCATCGCCATCACGTCCGGCGGATACTCCGGCGCGGTGGCCAGACCCGTGTGCTCGAAACAGTCCACCCCGGCGATCAGCCCGCGGCGGATTTCCTCTGGCCGGTGCGAGTGCGCCACCACGGTGAGACCGTGCTTGTGCGCCTCATCCACGATGGCGTTCACCTCTTCCTGCGTCATCTGATCCTGATCGATGAGCTTGATGAAGTCCACCCCGGCGCGGGCCAGCTTGCGCACCTTTTCGCGGGCGTCTTTGGGTCCATTCACCCCCCAGCGGAAATGCTCGGTGCCGGGATAGGGCTTGTGCTGCAGGAACGGCCCGCTCACATAAAGCGTCGGCCCGGGAATTTTGCCCTCGTTGATGGCTTTTTTCACCGCCAGGATGTCCTCCAGCGGCGCGCCCACATCCCGGGCGCTGGTCACCCCGGCCAGCAGCAACTGTTTCGCCGATGCCGGCATGATCACATCGCGGAACAGCGGCGGATATTTTTTATCCCAGTGCGCATAATCCGTATGCCCGTTGATCATCAGATGCACGTGCATGTCCCACAGCCCGGGCAGCACGCTCATGCCCTCGGTGGAGATAATCTCCGCGCCTTCGGGAATCTCTATCGTCCCCACCTGTCCCACCGCCTTGATGCGCTCGCCTTCAATCAGAATCACGCTGTTGCGAATCGGCGTTGAGCCATAGCCATCGATCAGCGTACCGCCGACCAGGGCGGTGATTTTTTGCGCCGGCGCTGCCGGTGATATGAGCATCACGCTCAAAATCGCGCCAATCGCCAACCAGGTCTGCTTTAAAAAACGCATACCAACCTCGCAAGCTATTCCTGTTTCTGAAACTGATTTTTGTGCACAAAATAGTTGAAAAGGTGCACGGTGGCAAGGGGAAAGGGACGGGGTAGCATTTAACGAAATGAATTAATATATCGCGCGAAAAAATCTTGATAAAAAGCTCAAATTTCTTATTTTTTAATAAGTTAATTTGATATAAGCAAACGGCAATAGAGGGCAAGCAGGAAGGGGAGGCTTATGCCAGGGAACAGCACCAACGGCGCCAATCTTGGTTTCGAGAACAAACTCTGGGAAATGGCCGATAAGCTCCGCGGCCACCTGGACGCGGCGGAGTACAAGCACGTGGTCCTCGGGCTGATTTTTCTCAAATACATTTCTGATTCTTTCCAACAGAAATACGAAGAGCTCAAAGCCAAGCAAGACACCGAATACACTGATCCGGAAGACCGAGATGAGTATAAAGCCGCCAACATTTTTTGGGTGCCGAAAGAAGCGCGCTGGAAGCAAATCCAGGCGCAGGCACCGCAACCCACCATTGGCCGGGTGATTGATGAAGCCATGGCTGCGATTGAACGGGAAAACCCGAGCCTGAAGGGCGTGCTTCCGAAAGACTATTCCCGCCCGTCGCTGGACAAAACCCGTCTCGGTGAATTGGTCAAGTTAGTGGGTGATATCGACCTCAAAGCCAGGGAATCCGGCGTCAAGGATCCCCTGGGCAGGGTGTATGAATATTTTCTCGGTCGTTTTGCAGCCGCCGAAGGCAAGAGCGGTGGCGAATTCTACACGCCCCAATGTGTGGTGCAATTGCTCGTGGAAATGATTGAGCCCTACAAAGGAAGAGTGTATGACCCCTGTTGCGGCTCGGGGGGTATGTTCGTGCAATCGGAAAAGTTTGTGGAAGAACACGGTGGCCGCCTGGGCGACATCGCCATCTACGGTCAGGAATCCAATCCCACCACCTGGCGTTTAGCCAAAATGAACCTCGCCATCCGCCGTATCGATGCCGACCTTGGCCCGCACCATGCCGACACGTTCCACAACGAT
>WFVT01000203.1 GCA_015491485.1 Candidatus Zhuqueibacterota bacterium | reverse complement strand
GTTGTATTCTGATGGCGTCGGACATGGATCGGGTCCGGTATCAGGTCGGCATCTTCATCCAATTGACTTCACGCCGCCCGGGCCGCATCTGCAATCACGTAGATTAGATGATTTTGATAGACAAAATTCGTCAAGAAAGCTATATTTGTGGGAAGACGTGCCGGAAATATTCCTGGCGATTATCATTTGTTGACAAAGTCAAAGGCGGTGTCAATGTCAAATCGTCCATCTCCCAACCATCCCGGGCCTTCGACGGTCACGGCCTTTATTGACGAATCGCTACTGCTCTTTTTAAAACCCGAGCATCGGCGGCCGCTCCAAATCCTGCCGTTAGGAAGACGCCGATCGATCAAAGATTTCGTTGAGTCCCTGGGAATTCCGCACGTCGAAATCGGTGGACTTCGGCTGAATGACCGTCAGGTGAATTTCGACGCCATCCTGACAGGCGGGGAGAGCATTCAGGTACTGGCGCCGACGGAGCCGGTGGATCCTACCCGCCCGGATGAGTTACAGCGTCCGCCTTTACCGAAAATCCGGTTTTTGTGCGATGTGCATCTTGGAAAGCTGACGCGTTTTTTGCGGCTTTTGGACTTTGATACGGCCTATCAGAATCATCACGGCGATGATGAGCTGATAGAAATCGCTACCGGCGAGCAACGGCTGCTATTGACGCGGGACCGTTTTTTATTGCGCCGCGCGCGGCTTATTCACGGTTATTTTGTCCGTCACACTCAGCCGGCCGATCAAATCCGCGAAGTCGTTCGCCGCTATGGGCTCCATCGCTTTTCCCGGCCGTTTTCACGCTGCCCGATGTGCAACGGCATTTTGCAATCCGTTGAAAAACAGGAGGTGCTGCACCGGTTGCCCCCCATGACGGCAAACCATTTTAACGCGTTTTATCAATGCCGTACCTGCAGCAAATTGTACTGGCCGGGCTCCCATTTCAAGACGTTGGAAGCATGGGTTCGGGATTGGTTGGAGGGAAACAGGGCCTGAAGGCCGGCGTTCCAGTCGTTCCGGAGTGTCCCATCCGGATGAACGCGGGGCACCGATCTGCAGAATTGCTTTTATGGGCGCTTCATAATTTTGGCCTTCAGCTCACGAAGCTGGCGCTCCATTTCGAGCAACCGCTTTTGCAAAAGCCGCCGGGACATTCCTTCCGGATGCTGCGGCGTCAGGGCGCGCTCCTGCTGGAACGCAAGGTTGCGCGTTTGCCGATCGGTTTCAAACAGGCGCGCATAATCCATGCGTCCGATAGTGATTGGCAGTTCCAGCTCTTTTTCGCCCCGGCGTACGCGAATCGTTGTCTGTGTTCCGGGCAGGGATTTTTTCACCAGTCCCAGAAGCGCATAGTAGTGATCAAGGCGCTGATTGTGGAACGCCAGAATCACATCGCCCACTTGCAGGCCGGCTTTTTCGGCCGGAGACCCCGGCACGATGTGGCTGATGACGGGATGGATTTCGTCTCGGCTGTAACTGCGGACCGTGATACCGAGCCATCCGTGTTTTTGTGAATAGCGATTCAGAATGCGTTTTGCCGCTTCATACACTTGATCGATCGGCAACACCAGCGCCGCATTGCTGACCGTCAGATACATCCCCTGCCTTGTCGCGGGATAATCCACCCGTCCGGATACCATACCGATGATTTCACCAGCCGCATTGAGAACGGGTGAGCCGTTATGCCCCGGATCGATATTCGCTGTAATTTGAATGACACCGTTTTCCCGGATGGCGCTTACATTGCCGAGACTGACCGCCGGTGTTACTCCGAGAGAATTGCCCATCACGATAATCCACGATCCGGCGGTGAGCTTTTCGGGCTGCCCCAAAGGTACCAGCGGCAGATTTTGAGACGCAATCCGCAGCAGGCCGATTTCCTTCTCATCATCAATGCCGATCAGCTCGGCATCCATTTCCTCTCCATTATACAGCCGCACTCGAATGGAACAGGCATGCGCCACCACGCTTTTCCGTGTCGCGATAAAGCCTGCATTGTGCAAAAACAATCCGGTGCCTACTTTAATTCGGGGGAGCGCCTCATCGGGACTTTTGGTGGAAAACAGGGAAAGAAAGGGGGAATCCTGGTCTTTTTGACTGTCCATGTCGAGGTAGGCATAAATCGAGGTCACCGCCGGCTCCCCCCGCTCTATCAGAGCCGCGATTTCCTCTTCGAGGTTGGAAAGCAACGTCTGCGACGCCACCATTTCTGCAGAAAGCCAACCAAACCATAAAACGGTCACCAGCGAAACGACCGGGTGGCGCAGGGAATCCATGTTAATTTTGCCCATCTTAGAAAGATACCGTCCGTATGTAGCGTTTCGCCTTTTCCCGTGCCTCTTTCGCAATCTGCACCGAATCATGGACCGCCTCACCGCCGGCCTGGCCGCTCACCGGCTGCCGTTCCAGAGCCTTCGGCTGATTCTCAGCATGCGTTTTTTTCTGAGGCAATGGCACAAGTTCTAACGAGTAAAAGATATTTCCTGTGGAAATGGATGGGCTGGAAGGGGTTGCGAATGTTTCGGTAGCGGGGGATAAGCTACGGAACCACTGGAAATCGCCGCCGCGCTGGAACAGAAAAGTGACTGCGAAAATCAAAAGTGCGGCTGCCAGTCCCAAGGCCGGCCATCGCAGATATGCCGGCAAAGGCCAGTAAGGCGAACGCCCAAACCGTCCCATGTGCTTGGACATCTGGATTTGAGCCCGGAGGACGGTTTCAAAATCCGGGGTGGTCGTAATGGGTTTCAGCTTCTTCAATCGCTGCCGGATGAGTCGAATGTCCTCTAATTTTTCCCGGCAACTCGGGCAGGAGTTCAAATGCTCTTCAAAATCCTTGCGCTCGGCAGCACTAAGCTCCAGTTCCAAATATCTGGAACACAGCTCTTCGTAATGTTCGCAGCTTTTCATGACGTCAAATCACCTGTAGCAATTTTCTGAACCGACTCTCCTCTTTCTGACGGGTTTGTCAACCAAAAGAGTGTATTTTGTTATGATTATCGCCGAGTTTAGCCAAAAGCGAAATCGTGGGGATTATTTTTTGTCCAGATATTTTTTCAACTGGCTTTGCAAACGAAGCCGTGCCCGATTCACCCGGGACTTTACCGTACCGATCGGGATGCGTAGAATTTTACTGATTTCCTCGTAGGAAAATTCCTGAATATCCCGTAAGATAATGACTTCGCGAAATTTGGGGGAAAGTTTATTGATCTCGCGTTGAATGACTTCATCATGCAGCAGGCTATCCACATGCTGTTCCGGATTGAATTCATCGTCCGAAACTTCATAATCTTTGTCTTCTTCGACTCCGAGATCACTGATCGACAGCAAGCGGCGCCGTTTCCGTTTTCTCAACTCAGTCCGGGCCAGATTGCCTGCAATCGTGTAGATCCAGGTTGAAAACTTTGCCACCCGACGATAGGCATGCCGGTTCCGATACACGCGCAAGAAGGTTTCCTGCAATAAATCTTCTGCCTGTTCCTGATTACCAACGAACCGGTAAATAAAGTTGAGCAGCGGGTCTTTGTACCGCTTGACAATTTGTTCGAATGCATGAATATCACCTTGCTGAAATCGCTCTATCAGCTCCTCGTCGGTTGGCGAATTGGGATCGTTTCGGGCCACATTCGTCATTCAATTTCCTTGTGATTGTACCTCGAGGCATCAGAAAAGTTCCTAAGTCGCATGGATTTTTTCTGCGAACGGCAAATAGCCTGACGGATATCCTTTGACAATCTGAATCAGCAATTGCTCCATCAAAACGTCTTCTTGAATGCGAAAATTCTTTAAAGAATAATCAACCTGACGCAAATTTTCAAGTGCATTTTCAATTTCTTGCACCGTATAACGGCGTTTGAATTTATGCAAATCCCGTACAAAATAAGGCGAAACACCGGTCGCAGAGGCCAGTTCTCGATCCTGTGCCTGACCGGGACGAAATCCATAAGCAATGAGGATATTATGGAAAAAGCGAGAAAGTTGAGAGAGAATCACCTGAACAGGCACATGGATTTTGATGTTGCGGTAGATCTGCAATGCCTGGCGGAGTTGTTTTTCCCCCAGGGCATTTTGCAAAGCAAAAATCGAGTATTCTTTTCCGACGCCGGCAACAGCGCTGACATCCGAGCTGGTGATCTCCTTCCGGTCGCCTATATACAGGATGATTTTATCCAATTCGTTCTTCAGATCACGCAATTTGGTGCCTACCTGCATGGCAAGCAATTGCACCGCCTCGGGATCAATACGATACCCCCGCTGTTTAACTTCAAACTCAATCCACGCTCCGATTTGATTTTCATAGATCGGCTTACAGGGAAAGACTTCAGCGATTTTTTGAATTTTCGCCACGGCCTGCTTGGGGCGACCGGAATCGCTCGAAGTTAGCACCAGGCATGTCGCCGGATTTGGAGATCGGCAATAATCGTAAAGGGCATTGAGGTCCGGGGAAGACATTTTATGGATGTCTTTGACAGCCACAACACGACGTTCGGCCATCATCGGGAAGGCGCGCGCCAGCTCCAGCACCCGCCCGGCCTGCACATCAGCGCCATGAAAGATATCCAGGTTAAAATCGCGCAAATCCGCCGGCACGGCAAGATCGATAATTCGGTTCAGGTAAAATTCAATCAGAAATTCCTCAGGACCGGCCAGCAAAACAACCGGCGGCAAATCCGCGGCGGATGGGTATTTGTCCAATAAATTTGGTTTCATAAATCGGCTTTTTCTTTTTCGCGTTTCATCGCCAGGGCAAGGCTGTACCCAAAGCCTCCCCAGATGAGACCGAGCACCAGAACCATCATGATAAAGGCGTCCACACTCATGAATTTTCCCCTTTCACGGCCATGATTCGATCATACAACCGGTTATTAAACATCAGGAAAAGGCCGATTACCACGCCCCATTGAACGATGCAAGTCCCGACGCTAAACGTATGCGCCGGATTCCACCAGCCCTCAGGATCATACTCGGTAATGGCTTGATAAAACCACCAGCTGATTAAGATCACAAACTGAATCGGAATGAAAAAGCGGAGAATCCATTCATACCATTTGCCCACCTTGAGATCGCTGCCCTTTGTATTCACGAGTTCCTCCCGAAACCGCTTGATGCCGTAGCGGTTTGCAGCGAACGCTACAAAAAAACCGCTGAGAATCAATCCTACTCCCCAGACCCAATCCTGATTTTGAAAAATGCCCATGTTGACAGCGGAAGGAATACCAAATACAAAGCTGATGATCCAGATAAACGTCACGGATTTTTTACGAGTCCAGCCCAGATCCATGAGCACACGGGTTGCCAGCTCAATCATGGCGATAAGACTGCTCAGGGCGGCGACACTTAGCGCCAGGAAAAACACGGACATAAAAAATCCGGCGCCAGGCAACTCCTGGAACAATTCCGGAATCCAGATAAACGTCAATCCGGTGGACGCCGGACCGGACTCTGCAAGAACGTCGGTGGGGGATTGCCCCAATGCAGGGGCCAGGGCAAATACCGCCGGAAAGATCACCATTCCGGCCAATAGACTGGCACTGTTATTGCCAAAACCGGCGATAAAGGAGTTCAGCACCACGTCTTCTTTTTCCCGCATATAAACGGCATACGTTAAAATCAATCCCCAGCCCGCCCCTGTGGACCAGGCCGATTGTGAAAGGGCCTCGAGCCACACTTTATATTGAAGTAAAGACGACCAATCGGGGGAAAACAGAAACTGTAACCCTTGCATTGCATTGGGCAGGGTCAAAGCCCGTACCATGCCGATAATCAGGAGAATCGCCAGTGACGGAATGAGAATTTTATTCGCTGTTTCAATGCCGCGGGTGACTCCCCGGTAGATGATCAATGCGCCGATACTGATCGACAGAAAATGGAACAGCAATGTCTGGACCGGATCGGCCTGGAACAGGTCCCAATAGGCGCGGCCGCTCATGGTGCTGAGATCACCCGCAAGCGCCGCCGTGAAATATCGCAAACACCAGCCCATGACCACTGAATAATAAAACATGATGGCAATCGTACAAAAAGCCACAAAAGCCCCCATCCAGGTGTACTGCCGGCCGATGAGGTTTCCGATCGCCCCGGCAGGCCCGAGACGCGTCTTTTTACCGATCGCGAACTCCGCGATAATCAACGGTATCGACCATAGAAATAGAAACAAAATCCAGGGGATGAGAAAGGCGCCACCGCCGTTTTGGGCCGCAATCCGTGGAAAGCGCCAGATATTTCCGGTACCGATGGCCATCCCCAGTGCCGCCAAAATGAGCGTCCAGCGGGATGAGAAAAATTCTCGCCGCTCTCCCATATCTCCCTCCGTTTTCAGGCCGGCTGTTTTACCGATTGCCGATACAGGCTAAAAAAATAAACGTCCTTTAGCGAATCTGCAAGAAATAAATTCCCAGCAACCCGACCGCATAGCAGTACCAGGCAAAATAATCCAGGCGCCCCCGGCGGACCATGCTCATCAAAAATCGAATGGCCAGGTAGCCGGAAAGATACGAAACGACAAATCCGACCAGGAGAATCCAGAGATAGCCTGACGGCGGCGGTGTGGTCAGTGCATCTTTCAGTTGCAGTACGAAGGCACCGAAAATCGCCGGTACCGCCAGGAGAAAGGAAAACCGGGCTGCCTCTTCCCGTTTCACTCCCGCCAGCATGCCGATCGAAATCGTGGTGCCGGACCGGGAGATGCCCGGAAGAATGGCCAGAGCCTGCGACAACCCGATGAAAATGCTCCGCTTGAGATCCATCGTTCCGGTGGCCTTCAGGCCCAATCGGGACAACAGCAGGATGGTTCCCGTGACGAGAAGCAAGTAAGCCGCTAACAATGGATTGGAAAACGCCTGTTCAACAGGCTCTTTGAATAGCAGCCCGACCACAACGGCGGGGATGGTTCCCCATACCAGGAAGGCAATGTAATGCAATGCGCCATCCTGCTCTTCTTTCGATGCATCGGACGGACGCTGAAAAAATGCCAGCATCCCACGAAACAGCCATACAATATCCGGCCAAAAGGCCGTAACCACAGCAAACAACGTCCCGAGGTGCACCACCACTTCAAACATAATGCCTTTTTCGGTGATCCCCAGAAGCGCCTTTCCAAGAGTCAGATGGGCTGAACTGGATACCGGAAGGAATTCGGTCAACCCCTGAACCACTCCTAAAATGATCGCATCGAGAAATGTCACAGGAAGTCTCCTTCAACCGCTTTTTTCAATCTTGCCGCAAAAGTTGATTTGGTCTGTAAATTAAATAAGAAAGCATACTTTCCTCTGTTTTCCAAGTAAAAATTTGTTTTGGAAATGAAAGTGCCCTGTTATTGGTTCCAATATCAAGATTGAAATTTCGAATGCATTCGTCTATTTCAGAAGCAAAGCCAGATCACCACATGTTCGCGAACGATCACGATGTCAGGTCACATTTTATTTTCTTTCAGGGAAAGTTGAGAAACCGTCGGATTGGCAAATACTGTTCGGCAGGCCACGAAAATCGTTTTTTCAACCGCAAAACGGATGAAGCCTAAAGAAGGGCGGGCGGTTTAAAAGCCGTCGTGCTTCTCGCGGCCTTCATAAGGGATTCGGCAAAAAATATCTGTGACGATCAAATACCTGGATTATGAAGGACGAATGTAAATTATCGCGTAAAATAAAGCTCCAGAGGAATGGCCTTTCAGGGCCGTCAACCGGCGTCAGTCGGTCATTGCTTAATTCATAAAAATTCAACAATTCCATCAGATATATTTGACACATTTTGAAGGACATCCAGTTAGGGGGCGTAAAAATTCTTGACAAAAAAACATTTTTTTTTATTATAAATTTCAAATTTTTCTTTTTTTTAAGACGAAGTGTGAACGAATGAAAACTGGAGGGACCGATGAAACGCGTGTTAGCATCATTCGTCGTGTTGAGTTTATTGTCCATGAACTTTTTTGGCTGCGCGGCAATGTTACAGGGCACTCGCCAAATGATTCAGGCGAATTCAACACCTAATGGTGCTAAAATCCTTGTTTCTCCGACGAATGAAGAGTATGTGACGCCTGCGATGATGAATTTGGAACGGAAGTACAATTATGTAT
>WFVT01000202.1 GCA_015491485.1 Candidatus Zhuqueibacterota bacterium | reverse complement strand
ATTCACGGTTGAAGCGTGCGCGCATGCGCCTGCGCGAGGCTGTACTGACGGCATATAAAGAAAAATACGGAGAAGGGAGCTATGCCCTGTCCTGAAATTCTGGAACAAATCTGTGCCGAACTAAAAGAAAATATCGACTCGCCGATTTGCCAGGATTTGAAAAAACATCTGGAAGGCTGCCCGGAATGTCGGGCGTATGTGGACAGCCTGAAGAAAACGGTGTATCTCTACCGGCATTTGCCCGAAGAAGCCGTCCCCGAGGACGTACAGGACCGTCTATACAAAGTGTTGAAAATCAAAAGCTGAATCGAACGGACGCGGGTGAATGGTGCGGCTGCACATCATGCGTCGTTTGAACGGAGTCGCGCCGTTCACCCGCTGGCATAGATGCCGTATCATCGGTCAATCGAACAAACCAGCTTTTTCGAATGTCCCACCTTTCGCGGTCTCAAACTCATCGACCCGTCTATATCAAAATGATATCCATAATGGCGCTGTTTGCCGCGGTCTTTGCCTGCCAGCCGGCGGTGCAACGGCCCTCCACCTCACCCGAAACGGTCTCCGTTGCTGTTGAGAAAGCATTTGAGCAGACCCCGGCTGAAACCGCTTTTTTATGGCGACGGTGGCCTGCCCGTCAGCCGGTCCAGCAAATTCGTGTCCTGGCGCTGTACTTCAAGCTGGCAGACGATCGGTTTCGGGCGGAGGGAGCAGAGTACTCAGATAGCCTGCGCTGTCTGGTGCGCCAGTGGCCTGCAGATTCCCCCGCACCGAAATGGAAAGGCCAACTGCTGGTTGATCGGCCGTTTGACCCTGCCACCGCACTCGATGAACTCGATCGCAAACCCAATAGCATTACAGCGTTTTTTTATCAGATGTCCGGCGGAAGGCTGTGGATGTACGGCCGCGAACTGGCCTATACCGGGCCCCCGATCCGCCGGGCCAAAACCAAATCGCAGTGGCGTGAAAACAACCGCCGCGTGCTGAGCTGGCTCATCCGGAACAACGATCTGCACGATCTGGACAACGACGGCGATGGCTTTGTGGATTGGATTCTGTTCATCAGCCGGGCGCGACCCAAGTTCCCATACGGCCGGGCGCATAGCGGGCATTATCAGGGCGTGGCAAACGGCGATTATTTGCCGTCGCCGCTGATTATTGCCGATCCCAACGATCCGACCGAGCCGAAAATCCGTGCCAGCCTGGACGTGCGCAAAAACTCGGGCACGTATCAGACCGATTGTTATGCCATGAGCATGCGCAACATCATTTTGCACGAAATCGGCCACAAACTGCTGGGCGGAGGACACCGCAACCGGCTGCAGCGCTGGAATTTGATGGCCGGTTCCGGGGGGCAGGTGTCATATGAAAACGGCGTGGTGCTGAGCGCATGGGAAAAAATGAAGCTTGGCTGGCTCAAGCCGCACATCATCCGGAAAGATACCCTGAATGTGGTTCTCGGTGACCTTACGGCAGCCAACCAGGCAGTGAAAATTCCGGTGAGGGGCGGCTATTTTTTGCTCGAATACCGCCGAAACCATCTGTACTTTGAAATTCCGTATGAATCCGAATGTCCCATGAGCCGCGGACTGGGCGAGGGGCTTTTGATTTCCCGGGCAACCACTCCCGGTGCTGAACCGGAACTGCTTGCCGCTAATGCCTCACCCGGGCTGCAGGGGCGTCGGCTAAGCCGTTTCGTTCCGGCGAGGCTGTTCCCCGCCGGTGATCGTGATGCTGTAACCCCTTACACCGTCCCCAATACGCATATCCGTCCCCACAAGCGTACCGGGCTGGCCATCACCAATATTCGGGAAGAAAACGGTCGAGTGCGGTTCCATGTTTTTTTCAATTATTATGAAGGCATGTTGCCGGGCCGAACCGTGTGGCAGGGGCTGGTTACGGTGGGCAAAACCGTGATCGTGCCAGAAGGAGGAGAACTGATCATCCGGCCGGGCACCCGCGTCCGGTTTCTGAATCGCAGCGGCATCGAAGTTCGGGGGCGGCTGAACGCGGTGGGACGTGCCGGCAAACCGATTGTTCTGGAGCCGCTTCTCACACGCTCCTGGGCAGGCCTCCGTTTCGTGGGACGATCGGCATCGGCGAGCCGGGTGGATCAGGTGGTTTTCAAAGGAGCTGAAACCGCCATTGTTCGTGAACAGGGAGCCGAGCCGATCATTTTGACCGTCCGCCGTGAATCGCCATAGGCGGCGGTGCCGTATGCAGGATGAAGCCGGGGGCGGCTACCCGCCAAATGGCGACGCACCGCCGGAAGACGGTTTGTAGTAGGGATTCGTACCGGCTGCGTGGTTGGTGATATCCACGACCCGGGTGATCTCCGGCACCGCCCGTTTGATCATGGTTTCCACTCCCTGTTTGAGGGTGACATCCACCATGCCGCAGCCCTGACAACCACCGCCAAAAGCGATATACGCCGCACCGTCCTTGACATCCATCAGTGTGATTACGCCGCCGTGTGAGGCAATCTGCGGATTGATCTGATGATCGATGACCTGCTGCACACGCTGAGCCACCGGATCATCCCACACCGAATTGGGATTTTCAATTTCAAATCCGCCCCGGTAACCGTCTTCGATGTAATCCATCGTGGCCCCATTCAGCTTGCGTGCGCTGTCTTTATCGATAAAAATCTGAAACGGACCGATATCCACCACCTCGTCGTGCTCGGTTTTTTCGCTGGTTTTCACAAATTTCAGATTGTATTGAAAACCGCCCGGCCCACGCCCGGTAATGGCGATCCGCAGCGCCAGGTCTTTTTCGTTTTCCTTCTCCATCAAAGTAAGAATACGATCAATGGCAGCGACTGTTAGCGTAATCACAGAAAACCTCCAACAAACAATTACGGATGATTGCCTTTTGAATTGGCCTAAAAATACAAACCCCGTGCTAAAAAAACAATAGAATTGATGGCAGAGATGGCAATTTCCGTTGTGCGAGTTGCAACCGTACATCATGAGGCCGGCTCTGTGATTGCAACGGCGGCGACCGTATGAGAAAGCAAAATTTCAACGCTGCCGAGCGTGTCTCACCAATAGTGCCAGGCCAGGTGCCAGGTGATACCGCCGACGGCATGGCCTGCCTTTTTCAAAGCAAAGTCGATTCCAGGCCGTCCGGAAAATGCAGCTGGGCTTACGCTTCCTCCAGCAAGCGGGTCAGCACCTCCAATAAAAAATACTCCCCCCACATCACCGACTCATCCACCCCCCAATTGTTGGGGCGGTGGTAAACGGCATGGCGCAATATGCCTTCATAGTTCGGATCGTGCGTCCCAAGGTAATCATCGCTGCAAAGGGTGGCAAGGATTTGCAGTGCGGCTGCATGGTAGTCCTGCTGCCGTTTGGCTTCAGGAAGGCGGCTCAGGCTCCAAAAGCCTCCGGCTGCTACGACGGCGGCCGAGCTATCTACCGGCTCGTTGGGGATATTCGGCGCGCCGTAATCCCAGTACGGCACTCCGCTGTCGGGGGTGTTACGGAGATAGAAGCCGGCGCAACGCTCGGCGGTCTCCAGAAACAGCCGTTCGCCGCTGTAGCGATAAGCCTCCGTAAAACCATAAATCGCCCAGGCAAGTCCGCGCGACCAGCACGTGAACGGCGAATAGCCCTGTTGCGTGGAAAGATTGCGGAATTCGCCGGTAACCGGATTGAAAATGGCTTCATGGATCGCGGCGCCGTCTTCATCCATCAGTCGAGGGCCGTTTTTCATGATGAGATATTTTTCCGTGGTGAAGGCATGCGCCATGGCGCGTTCGTACAGCTCGGGCCCGCCGCCAAGCTGATGAGCGCGAAACAGCAGCCGGATGTTCATCATGATGTCGATGAACAATGAGTGCGGCCCATTGAAAGAGTAAATGAACGGATCCGGACCGGCATCCTGCCAGCGAAAGGACTGTACCGTGGCGGCGGTGATAAGCCAATCCGCGAGGCGTTCTCGCATTGGATCGCTATCTTCGAGCAGCTCGTACCACCGGTTTACTGTCGGCAGAAAAATAAAGCCCAGATCGTGTACGCTGCGGTCGAATTTACGCGGCTCGAGGGCGCGGGTGTAGGTCTCAGCACGCTCGCGCCAGACCGGTTCGCGGGTTCGCTGGTAAGCCAGCCACATCATACCGGCGAAAAAGCCGGGGCACCAGTCGGTCCACATGAAACGCGGGCGGTACCAGCGGCCGTTACGGGTGTGAATGGGCGCAGGCCGCTCCGGCGGCCAGGTCTGTACCATGCGGTCGAGCTGCCGCAACCCGAAATCGAATGCCCGTTCCAGCGCGGGCTTAATGGATTGCAGGCGGATTGAGTGATCGATTTGCATGGCATCCCTCGAAAGCTGGTGAACGAAATGGTTATCAGTCAAATACGGTGCCTCATCAATCTGATGATGGGGCCGTTTTTGAGGCGGAACGTTGATTGTGAAAATCAGTGTATCCGGGTTGCAGGATCGCGGTGATGCAATCATCTATTGTCAAAATGAGAACACCGTGTGAGGTACATCCTGGGAGACGTGTCGTGTGTATGATAAACGGCGAATTGAAACGCATTGTAAACCGTTCGGCAGCACGCCGCCCTATTCGGACTGATAGAATCAGGAGCTGCATCAAAATGGAGGAGGGGGCTCGCCTGTTTTCGCCGCCTCCATCGCTGCTTTTCCTCTACGGCTGACCGGCACGTTTCCATCGGACAGCCAGTGAGGCCACTCGTTTGCCCAGGGCTTCACCCTTTTGCAAAAAGCGCCTGTGCACCGGAGGACCGGACGTTTTGGGTTCAAACGGCGGTTCCTCGGTCACCGCCGATGCACCGAACGGTTGCTGCCAGTGCGGGCCGCCGACGACGATCATGCCGAAAATCAGCATGGAATGCAGCAGGTTCACCTGTACCAGCTCCTCACCGGCGGATATGCCGCCGCCGGTGGTAAATGCCGCACCGATTTTATCTTTGAGCGGCGATCCCTGAAACGGCCAGCGATTGATGAATTCCTGCACGGCCGGCGCAACATTGGCATTGTACACCGGCGATCCCACGATAATGGCGTCGGCGGCAAGCAATTCGCTGATGGCAACGCTATCCACCGAACGCAGCACCGCCCGCACCCCGGAAACGCTTGCGGCGCCGCGGTGAACGGCTTCGGCCATGGCGCGAGTATGTCCCTCCTGGCTGTAATAGGCGATCAATATCCTGACCGGCTCCTGCGGCAGGCCGCTTTCAACCGTTCCCAGCAGCAAGCAAATGATGATCAATACGATTCGGCGCATGGTTCCTCCCAAGTTTGGCGGCTTCAAATGCGGCGTTTTATGGCTGACGGGGCAGCGACCGGTACAGTCGCGCGTACAGCGGATCCCGCGGAACGCAGCCGGTGGGATACTGCCCCAGCGCGTTGTCCTTCCGACGCATGAGCGCGGTGCAAAAGGATACCGTGAGGCAAACGCGCCGCGGATCGAGCCGGCCCTTTTCCATGAGGTCCGCGGCAAAATCGGGATACGCCAGCGCCATGCGCCCCAGCCCCACCAGATCGATGCGCTGCCTCCGCAAATTGGCCTCGGCGGCATGAGGAAAAAACTGACGCAGGTAGCTGTAGCCCGTACCTACCAGAGTCACCTGCGGCAGGGCGCGTTTCACTTCAGTTGCCAGCCGAAAATGGCGGTCCACACCGATGAGAGGATGCTCCGGACTCGGACGCATATCCGGCGCCGGTTTTTCGAACGGCCGGCCCAGATGCGGCGCAAAGTACGGGCTGCCCAGGGTGACATTGAACAGCCGGACCCCCATTTCTGCCAGCGTTTGGATGAGCGCGATCGGTTCGCTCAGATCAATCCGGCCGGGATGGGCGGGATCAATGCCAAAGCCGTTTCGGATGCCCGGCGGGTCCGTTGCGTCGGCATTTGCCATCGGTGGAAAACCATCGAAAAGATTCACCCGCGAGGCGATCTGCAATGAAGGAACACGGTCACGGATTTTTCGAACCACATTGGTGATGAACCGGATGCGGTTTTGCCAATCGCCGCCATAACGGCCCGGCCGGGTGCGCGCACCGAGCAGTTCATTCAATAAGTATGTGTGGCATTGTTTGAGATCGATAAAATCAAAGCCGGCACGGTACGCCAATTGAGCGGCTTTTACAAATTCGTCTTCAAGGGCTTCGAGTTCGTCATCGGAAATGATTGGGTAATTCTCAGGCAGGGGAATCTCTCGGCCGTTGCGCCGGATGGCTGTGACGCGGTCGAGAAAGGGATCCCGCACGGCAATGACCGGTTTGGGATGGCTCCACCGGCCGCTGTGGGTGAGCTGCAGTCCAATTCGCAAGTCATCATCGGTGCCGAAGCGCTGACGGTGCCATCGGCGCATGTCGTCCACCAGCCTGCTAAAGGCATCGAACGATCGGTCGTGGAGCCACAGTTGTCGGGGATTGGCGCGGCCGTCGGCGGTTACGGCGGTGGCCTCTGCCCAGATGAGCTTGGCGCCGCCGGTGGCAAATCGCTGATAACGCCGGCGCGTCAATTCGTCCGGCAGGCCTTGAAGTGACCCGTCGCATCCTTCCATGGGATGAATGATCATTGCGTTGCCGAGTCGCCAGCCCTGCGGCAAAGTTACCGGCGACACCAGCATTTG
>WFVT01000201.1 GCA_015491485.1 Candidatus Zhuqueibacterota bacterium | reverse complement strand
TGTGCGGCGGCCGATCTTGCAGATGATAAGCGGCAACCATCTGAAATCCTATCCGACGACGGCCGTCCAGAGTCATCAGGCCCGCCGGAAACAGATAAGGCGGCCTGACCCGGTTAATGAACAGAGCCGGCCGTTCGCATTGCCAGTCGGCAAGGGCATGCACAACATGACCGGCATAGTTCGGCCATGTACGGGTCAAAAATTCCAGCGCCTGTTGCAATCGATCGGCCTGCACTTCCTCCATTTCGATCCATGCTCGGTCGTCTTCCGTTTGGCCGGAGTTCGGTGACGGAGAATTGACCATGTATCCGATGATCGGAAGAATGGGGCGGGAATCGTGCTCAAACGCCTTTACATGGCGGCTGTCTTTTTCAAATAAATCCACCAGCAAAAAATCCACGGCCAGATTAGCCGGAGTATTGTTCTCATATCGGGTTACCAGGTACAGCGGACGGTCATCCAACTGACGCGCACGCACCTTCATGCGGTCAATAAACTGCTCGGTCCGTGGATCATTTTCCTGCAGATAGCCTCCCAGTCCCCAGGCCAAAACCGCCGGCTGCAGTTTGTCGCGCTGAATGGTTTCTTCGAGTTGATTCAGCGCCAATTTCAGCACCTGCTCTCGTGCCAGTTGGCGTGCATTGGCATAAAAGACCGGCACCTCTTCCAGTATAAATAAGCCGCGTTCCGAACATTGCTGCACCAGAAGCGGATGGGGTTGCCTTCCGATGACGCGAAGCGTGTTGGCGCCCAGATGCTTCACGGTATCGAGCAAGCGGTCGATTTTTTCTCTCAATGCTTCCCCGGACAGCCCGGACAGGTCATCCACCCAATCCACAGCTTTGATTGAAAATGGAGCACCGTTCACCTGAATATAGCGGTTGGTTACAACGATATGACGCAGGCCGATTCGGTACTGAGCCATATCGACGATTCGCTCGGAGGTGCCGAGAAAAACGGTTAATTGATACAACTCGGGACGCTCCGGACTCCAGAGCAGCGGCGATTTCACCGTCAGCCGGATACCGCCAATTTTTTGAGTTACGTTGGGCATGCGGAACGCCACTTTCTGACTCAACGCCACGACGCGCCCTTTCTCTCCGGGCCGGCGCAGCTCGGCAAAGATGGACCATTCCTGAGCATCGCTGAACTCGGCGGCATCTTCGCTGAATTTTCGCACCATCACTTCGAGCGTAATTTCCGCTTGCTGATAGTCCGCCGCGAAATCATACCGGGCTTGAATATCGTCGATCACCATCGGCGGCAGCGCTTCCAGGTAAAGCTCGCGGTGGACTCCAACCGGCAACGGATCGCCGAAAGGACGATGCTTGGGCGGCAAAGAATAGAAGGCATCCAGACGGCCATCAGATTCTATGCGTATCCGGTTCGCGCCGCCAAAGTTCAGCCACGATTTGTCTAAAGCTATCTCGAAGCGGCTAAATCCACCTCGATGCCCGCCGATAAATCGGTCATTAATCCAGATTCTGGCGTCGTAATGAATGCCCTCGGCAATCAGCTTCAACTCGTGACCGGTAAATTCATCGGGCAGATAAAATCGCCTGGATAAATGGACTTCCCTGGCCCCCTGGAAGATTCCCGGCACGGCCACGGATTGCGCCACCGGCGGATCCTGACGCTGCAGTTGCCAGTTACCGGCAAGGGAGGCCACGCTACGCGTGGGGGAGATGGCCAACCATTGCAGGGTATCCGGCGCCGGGAGTTGCGCACGGCTCGGCGCCTCTGCGATCATCAAAAGCCAAAACAGGCCTATCCCGAGAGCTTGAATTCGAAAACGGATTGAATGTCGCTGTGTGCCCAATTTCATAGGTCAAAATCCCATCCTGAAGGAAAACCGTTTCAGAGCCAAAGCAAAATAATAATGAAAATATGCCTCAAAATCAAACACAAATATCTTTCTGAGGTTCAAGGCCTTTTGTAGCTCCCGATCCGATGATTCACATGTCTGACATTAAAATCCGGGGCTTTCAGATTACGATTGAATCCGGTAAAATGAAGTCGGTGGCGCTGATGCCCGGCCAGTAACAGATGGACGCGCAAATCACCTATGTCGCGACCTGATAGGGGAATCGCCGCCAGACCATTCAAGCAGAATTCATTTTGATCGGGGAAACGAACAGCATACAGCTTTCATGGTTTGATGAAGGCCAAAACCTGTCGGGCAGGATGCAATCTCGTGAGGCAAGATAATGATCAGAACATGACGGCAAGAGCACAACGGACTAATTCAAGATGTATTCCATCGGATCGATGGCGCGACCTTTATACCAGACTTCATAATGCAAATGCGGACCGGTAGCCCGGCCGGTATCGCCGACCTGGCCGATCACGTCCCACCGTTCAACCCTTTGTCCGGCTTTGACGAACACTTTCCAGAGATGGCCATAGAGGGTTTTGATGCCCCGACCATGATTGATAATGACCACCCGGCCGTAGCCCCGGTTAATGCGATAGCGCGTTTTGGCCAGTTCCACAACGCCGGCGGCGGGAGCATAAACATCGGTTCCCCGCGGCGCGGAAATATCAAGGCCATTATGATGCCGCACTTTACGAATAAAGGGATCGACCCGTTTCCCGAAAAGGTCGGAAATACGGCCGCGCGCCAGAGGACGAATCGTTGGCAAATGTTCCAGTTCTTCCTCGATGTCCTCAAAGCGCTTGCGAACGATTTCTTGCAGTTCCAGGGTTTCATCCAATCGCTGTTCGAGATTATCGATCATGGACTCGATACGCAAGCTATCGTACTCGGAGAGATTCCCGGCGTATGCGAGGTAGATATCCTCCGATGGCTCAATCACTGCCGCAGAGAGGCCGTTTTGGAGGGTATCGGGCAGGTTGGCCATGATGGACAAATCCCGGGTGTTGTTTTCCAGCTTTCGAACCTTTTGCGAAATGGCCTTGAAACGATTTTCCATTTGACTGATCTGCTCATGAAGCAGCGAATTTTCGGCTTTTTGAGCCTGCAGATTCCAGTCTTTATAAAGTCGATTTGCCAGGATGGTTGCGCCTACAATCAGTAAAGCCAACAACAAACCGGCGAAAGAAGTGATGATCAGCAACTTCCCCCAGCTCAACTCAACTTCTCGGTACTGGCTACGGGTTGTGGAAAAAATTTGCACGCGAATTCGTTTGTCTGAATGTTTCATGGATCGGTTATGATTTTTTTCCGCCTGGCCCTTGTTTCTGAATATTCCACAAAAGTCGGTGAACTCACTCTTATGTCGGGATTTCAGCAAAAAAGACGCCTATGGAAACAGCCAAAAATGTACAACCTATTTCGCTGATATTCAATATTTTTATTCGAAATTCAAAAAAATAAATTTTTATTCGAGGTCCGGAAATGGCAACGCTTCTAAATCATAATCTGGGGAAATCAAATACAACTGTGGGAGAATATCCAAAAAATTGTCGGAATGAATCATCTGTGGAAAAACCGCATTAAAAGGTACATGCACAAATGGTTTTCTGAAGAAAATTTCATCCTTTTTAATAAATGGTAAAACATTCACGGTCTGTTGAAGCCAGGATTTCATTCCGGTCTCCCTAAGTGCTGTGGTCAGGATAAAAATTAAAAAAGTGAAAAATGTGTTCCAAAAATGTTTCGACCAAAAGATCGTAAATCTCAAGAAAAAACGCGGTATAAAGAGGGAATTCATCGAGGAAAAACGGGCATATTGCCGCAGGTCTCTGAATGAAGAAGCGTCTCCAGCGTTGCCCTTTTCTTTGAAATCGAATGCATCAATTTCAATTTTGGCCAAATGGGGGGATCGGTTTTGTTTAAGACGACAACGAGGCGGTCATGAGTTTGGCACGGATGCCGTATTTTTTTAGCCTGCGGTACAATGTGGCTTTTGAAAGCCCTAAAATGCGACAGGCTTGCTTCTGATTCCATCCGGTTTCCTGTAACACTTTTAAAATGTAACTTTTCTCAATGTCCTCGAGAGTGCCCTTGGATTCGGCCAATGGAATGGTATCATCCGTTACCGGCTGTGTGATATGGGGAGGAAGGTCTTTCAGTTCAAGCATGTCCCCGCTGCTCAGCGCCACTCCGTGTTCGATGGCATTCATCAATTCACGGACATTGCCGGGCCAATGATATTGCATCAGTGCATTCAAAGCATCTTTGGAGATGCCGCGGATGGGTTTGTCCAATCGGTTGGCAAAAAGTTTGACAAAATGTTGAGCCAGAAGAGAGATGTCCTCGCGCCGCTCCCGAAGGGGGGGAATATGCAGAGGGATCACGCTGAGCCGGTAATACAAATCCTCGCGGAACTCGCCGGCCTCCATAGCCTGCTGAAGGTCTTTGTTGGTTGCCGCAATAATGCGCACCTTCACGCGGCGCACTTCATTTTCACCCACGCGCCGGAACTCTCCGTTTTGGATAAATCGCAACAATTTTACCTGAAGCGTGGGGTTCATTTCAGCGACTTCGTCGAGAAACAAGGTTCCGCCATCCGCTTCTTCCACGAGGCCGCGCTTGGTGCTGATTGCCCCGGTGAATGCGCCCTTCACATGGCCGAACAGCTCGCTTTCCAGAAGGGACTCCGGAATGCCGCCACAATTCACAGCAACGAACGGCTTGTCCGCCACACTGCTCATGCTATGGATCAATCCGGCGATCAGCTCCTTTCCCGTCCCGCTTTCGCCCGTGATCAGCACATTGCTTTCGGTGTGCGCCACGGAGATCGCCGTTTTGATGAGCTGCTGCATTTGGGGATTGACCGTGACGATGTTTTCCACCCCGAATTGCTCCCGCATTTGGCGTTCCAGCGCCCGCAGCCGCAAACGGAGACGGTTTTGTTCGAGAGCCCGCTGTACGGTCACGATCAGCTCTTCCCGGTTGTGAGGCTTGGTAATGTAGTGAAAGGCGCCGCTTTGCAATGCCTGCACGGCACTTTCCACACTGCCGAAAGCCGTCAGCATGATCACTTCCACATCAGGGTTGACGCGCTTGCTGTGCATGAGCACGTCGATTCCCGAGACGCCTTCCATCACCAGATCGCAGATTATCACGTCGTAAGCACGCCGGTCGATCAGACGGTTGGCTTCCTGACCACTCTGCGCTTCTTCCACTTTGAATCCGGCGTCTTTGAGTTGAGCCACCAGCACTTTGCGCACGTTGGGGTCGTCATCCACCACCAAAAGGGTGGCTCCCGGCGCTGCTTCCTGCATTTCCAAACCCTGTTTATTCTGAGCCATGGTGTCTCATCGGTTTGCGATTTCCTCTGTCCAAAAAAAAAGCCGACAGGCAACGTGTCGGCTTTTGATTGGTGGGCGATACTGGATTCGAACCAGTGACCTCTGCCGTGTGAAGACAGCGCTCTAAACCAACTGAGCTAATCGCCCATCCATTTATTTTTTACGTTTTTTCCCCCAGAATTTTTCCAATTTGGTTTTCAAATTGGTCAAGTAGCGAATGCGTTTTTTGGCTTTTTTAGCGAATTCCCCTTCCGGCTCGATCTCCAAAACCTTCTGATACACTTCTACCGGCATCGTAAAATCATTGCGGTCTTTTTTCTCGTAAGCCAGCCCCATGTAATAAAGCGGTTCCGCCGAATTCGGTCGAATATTGGTAGCGTAGCCAAATTCCGTAATTGCATCCCAAAGAGCATTTACACTGCCTTTTTTGTATAATCGCCTTCCGCGGGCCATGTGCAAGTAGTACTTGGCTTCCGGATTTTCTGCATTTTGCGCAACCGCCTTTTCTAAAATTCGGATAGCCCGGTCCCAGCGTTTGCGATCGTATTGGGCTTTACCTTGTTTGAGCAAGGCTTCGGCTTCAGCTTCCCGTTTGGCGATCTGTTGCATGCGTTGCTCGGGCCGTGGATCTTTGGCTGCAATTTCCTGTGCCTTTCGATATTCGTTTTTTGCCTTTTCAAGATAGCCCGCAGCCAGATACGTCTCACCTTTTTCAAAAAAAACATCAAACTGCTTTGGCGCCAGTTCTTCTGCTTTTTCCAGAATCCGGATCGCGCGGCCGAAATCCTTTTCCTCTCTCAGCGATTTCGCCTTGGCTATATAGAGCCGTACCAGCGCTTTGCGAATATCACTGGTGCCGGGATTGATTTGATAACCGCGTTCATAAGCCCAGATGGCGCTATCGGCTTTCTGCACCTTTTCATAACTATCACCGAGAAGAAGCCAGCCCTGCGAGTCTGTAGAATCCGACGCCAATTCCGTTTTCAAGTATGAAATGGCTGCGGCAAAATCGCCGGCTTCATAGGCTATACGACTTTGTTTTTTCTGTGGCCCGCATG
>WFVT01000200.1 GCA_015491485.1 Candidatus Zhuqueibacterota bacterium | reverse complement strand
AGCTCGGGGATCGAGCAGCCACTGAAATCGGGCTTCAGCCCGTGACCGTTTTGGGCTAAAGCCCAATTTTTCTTCGCAGCTTCTCGTGTCCCCGGCTTGAAAGCCGGGGCTATTTCAGCGGCACACACCCGATTCCGCTTCGGCACCTAAGGCTGAGTTAGTCGGTGTTTTGGTTATCCCAGAGTGTAACCTCATCGCCGCACCTTGAATAGCCCCGAGCTTCAGCTCGGGGAGAAAATCAAAGCCCTCAAAATTGGGCTTCAGCCCAAATGATATTTGCGATTGGGTTAAAGCCCGATTTTTTTCTTCGCGGCATCTCGTCCCCCGGCTTGAAAGCCGGGGCTAATCAATCAGGCTCGCCCGGCCTAAAAATGCGGCTTCAACGCCAATTCTGAATAGACGGCTGTCCCAAAAGATCTATTTGGTGCGCAATTTCTTTTCATTTGCATCGATTTGCTGAATTTGGTGTATGATGGAATTTCAACCGACACCCCAAGAGAAGCCAGAAGGCAAAGCTCGCCATTCATAGGTGATTTTAAGCCCTACCATCCTCCCATCCCCTCTTACTTTTAAACAGCCCCGACTTTGGGCTTTCAGATTCACAACCAGAGATTCAACAGCGCCGCCGCATCCGTGGCCCGGCTCACGTAATGCCCACCATCCCACACCGCCACCGAGCTGCCATCCGAACCCAAATCCCACAGGGTGCCACGAAGAAACACATTGACGCCGGCATGGCATCCGGCCAGACGCACCCGACCGGCCAGCGCGTATTTCAGCCACGCCTGTTTTTCGGTAATGGTTTTGAGATCGCGAAGATCCACATCGTCCGGCGTACGATCGCGGCCATAGCCGCGCCAGGGACTCTCCCAGATGCCCGCCGGCACCAGATACGACGGCACCACCACAAATTGCACGCCCTGAGGTCGCAGCGCCGCGTAGGTATCGGGATACCAGGAATCCGCGCAAATGAGCACGCCCATGCGTCCCGCCGGGGTGTCGAAATGCGGCAGTTCGGCCGGATCCGCAGCGCAGGTGTAAGGTTCTTCCAGCGGAATGGGATGCACTTTTTTGATCAACCGTTCATCCAGTCGGCCATCCGGATGGAACACCGCGCCCACGTTGTACAGCGGGCCGTCACCCGGTCGCAGCACGCCCTGCTCGACCCTCGGCCCGGGCATCAGCACGGAGCCGGCCACCACGGTGACGCCAAACCGGCTTGCCAGACGCGAAAACGCCTGCTGATAAGCATCGGCAATGCGATCGGCATGCATGCGAAACAGTGCGTCTTTGATGCGATCCCGGCTGTGAGCGCGAAAAAGCTGCCGGGTAAAACCAGCCGGTCGGCGCATGATCAGGCGCAGCATGGCCCCGGTCAGTGATCGCGCGCGCAGCACACGCTGCGGCGCCTCCAGTGCCACCAGCCAGGTGCCGATGTACTCCGGGAACACGACCACCGTTTTTTCGGTGATCCATTCGCGCTGCGCCGCCGCCTCCAGATAGCCGCCGAGTTTCTGTTTGAAACGATCGAGCCGGTGGTAATCGTCCACGGTCATCACCGGCTGGATGCCCAGCAAATTGCCGCGCCCGCCATTGGCGCCGATATCCACGCATTCCTGCAAAAACAGCGGAGGCTCCGGGGTTTGCCATTCGGAGCGCGGTTCAGGGGTTTGTTTTCCGGCCATGAGAGTCTCGTTGGGTTGAATTGACTATCCAAACTGGGGCCATCCCAAAGGATAACCGATTTCAATTGAGCCTACAATTGATCACTATCAGGCGTCGCATCTATTTAGTATGTGGTTAGACGCTGTGATTGGCCTGCTAAAATTGGGGGCTTCAGCCTATGACCGTTTCGGGCTAAAGCCCGATTTTTTTCTTCTCAGTTTCTCGACCCCGGCTTAAAAGCCGGGGCTAAGCAATCAGGCTCGTCCGGCTGAAAAATAAAGATTCAGCGTCGATTCTGGATCGAGCCTGCCGCCGGAACCGGGCTTCAGCCCATTCTGATTTCGGGCTAAAGCCCTATTTTTTTCATCGCTGCTTACCGACCCCGGCTTGAAAGCCGGGGCTATTTCAACGGCGTACGACTGATTCAGTTTCGGTGCCAAGGGTTAGGCTCGTCTGGTCCTTGGCAATGCCGGAGTGAAATCTCATCGCTGCACCTGAATAGCCCCGAGCTTTAGCTCGGGGATCGGGATTGATTGAGCCTCCGGAACCGGGCTTCAGCCCAATCTGGTTTTGGGCTAAAGCCCGATTTTTCTTCGCGGATTCTCTTCCCCGGCTTGAAAGCCGGAGCTATTCCAGCGGCGCACAACCAATTCAGCTTCGGCACCAAAGGCTGAGTTAGTCGGTGTTTTGGTTATCCCACAGTGTAATCTCATTACCGCACCTTGAATAGCCCTGAGCTTCAGCTCGGGGATCGAGCAGCCACTGAAATCGGGCTTCAGCCCGTGACCGTTTTGGGCTAAAGCCCAATTTTTCTTCGCAGCTTCTCGTGTCCCCGGCTTGAAAGCCGGGGCTCTTTCAGCGGCTCACGACTGATTCAGTTTCGGTGCCAAGGGTTAGGCTCGTCTGGTCTTTGGCAATGGCGGAGTGAAATTTCATCGCCGCCCCTGAATAGCCCCGAGCTTCAGCTCGGGGATCGAGCCTGCCTCCGGAACCGGGCTTCAGCCCAAATGTTCTTTGGCATTGGGTTAATGCCCATTTTTGTTTTTGCTCCAGAATCCGGCTTGAAAGCCGGGGCTCAGCAATTAAGCTCGCCCGGCCGAAAAATGCGGCTTCGACGCCAATTCGGAATTGAGGGCTGTCCCAAAAGATATATTTGGTGCGCAATTTCTTTTCATTATGCATCGATTTGCTGAATTTGGTGTATGATGGAACTTCAACCGACACCATCAAAGAAACCAGAAGGCAAAGCTCGCCATTCACAGGTGATTTTAAGCCCTGCCATCCTCCCAGACGCTCTTGTTTCTGGACAGTCCCAGCTTCAATGGCCCATTTCCGCCATCATTCAGGCTTACCAGGGCAGGGCAGGCCGATTTCGAATTCACCGGTGCGGCAGAATCGCTATCCACGTCACTTGTACAGCAACCGGTCTTCCAGCCGCATATAGCCGCGAATGAGATGGCCAACCGCGAAGCGGATCGGCTCGGGCGGCCAAGGGATCACCTTGCGGCCGACGAAAAACATCTCGGTGCGCTCGGTTTTCTTACCGCAAATCAGCTCCGCCATGGTCAGGCCGTTCAAGTGCGTCATGGACACACCATGGCCGATGCAGCCCACCGAAAACAGCGCACGGCGATCTTCACCGAGAAATCCGATGACGGGCGCCATGTCGGTGGTGATGGACACCGGGCCGCCCCAGCGGTGCGTGATGCGAATGCCGCGGAGCTGCGGGTACACCTCGGTGATGTGCTGCTCCAGATGCCGGAATGTGCGCTCATTCAGATCGCGGTCCAGGTTGGTGCCGTAGGTGAGGGTCACATCGCCGCCGCCCATGACGATGCGGTTGTCGCGCGTCAGCCGGTAGTAATGGATGAAATTGCGGGCATCTTCCACGCCCGCGCGGTTCTGCCAGCCGATGGCCTGCATCTGCGCGTCGGTTAGCGGCTCGGTGAGCACAATGTGCGTGAACACCGGCGTTTGTTTTGACCGCAGCTCCGGGAAAGCGATGGAATAGGCATTGGTGGCGAGCACGAGATAGTCGGCCTGCACCTCCCCTTCCGGGGTTTTGATCAGAAACCGCCGGTCGGCCCCACGCCGGATGCGGGTCACCGGCGATTGCTCGTGGATGATCGCGCCCTCGCGTTCGGCCAGCGCTTTCATGGCGCGCGCCTGTTTGGCCGGATTGAGGATGCCGCAGCGGGGCTCGAACCAGCCCAGGCGGTACAAATCCGTGTGAAATTCCTGCTGCAGCCGCGCGCGATCCCAGCGCTCGATGCCTTCAAGCTGCCATTTTTCCGCCAGTTTGAAATCGTGTTCCAGTCGCTTTTCCTGTGCCTTGCTGGTGGCCACCAGCAGGTAACCGGTGGCCTCGTAATCGGGATCGAGCTGCTGCTCTTGCACGAGCCGGTACAGGTAATCCACGGCCTGCTCCATGTAGGCATGCGCCGCCCGGGCTCTGGCGTCGCCGAACCGGAAACGCGTGATGCCTTTGGTCAGGCCGAACAGGGTCATGGAGAAGCCGCCGTTGCGACCGCTGGCGCCGTAACCGCAAATGTGGCTTTCCAGCAGCCGCACCTCGAGTCCGGGATCGAGTTTTTTCAGATGATACGCCGTGCTCAGTCCGGTGAAGCCGCCGCCGATCACGGCCACGTCGGTTTTGACCGTGCCTTCCGGCGCCGGGTTGGGCGTGATCGGCCCGGGCAGGGTTTCCAGCCACCAGCTTTTGTTCCAGTCGTTCATGATTTTGTCCTCGGTTACGATTGCCATTTCGCCCTGATTCGAAGGTCCGGCCCTTTCACGACGGATAGCATGGGATGGCCCGCAACCCCGGGGAGTACCTCCCGGGCTGAGTTTGTTTCACGGCGTCGCGGCTGTTGCGAATCATTCGTACCCTTCGTGGGTTTGACCCTGGCAGAGATTGAGACCCTGCCAGGGTTGACATCGTTAAGACTTACTGAACTATTCACCACGCTTTTCTCTATGCTCTCTGTGGCTTTGTGGTGAATCAAATTGATAGCCGTTGATTCCCGATGAAAGAGCCGGATCTCTGCCGCCATCTCCAATGCAACCGCCCCGCAAAGCCCCGTGCTATTTTTTGAAAACTTCCATCAGCCCGTCACAGGAATTCCATCAGCTCGCCCAGCGAGGTCACCACGAAATCCGGCTGCACGTCCGATTTTTCCAGGTCTTCAGGGCGGGTCTCGCCGGTGAGCACCAGAATGGACAACAGGCCGTTGTCGCGGCCGGTGCGGATGTCCGTCTGCAGCCGGTCGCCGACCACCGCCATCTCTTCCGGCCCGACGCCAGCGCGGCGTAGCATGCCCTCCACCATGGGCCGGAAAGGTTTGCCGAGAAACACCGGCCGTACCCCGGACGCGGCGGCAATCGCCATGGACAGTGAGCCGCAATCCGGCATCCACTCGTCGTTCTCCACCGGGCAGGTTAAATCTGGATGCGTGGCATAGAACGGCACGCCCCGCCGAACCAGCTGCACGGCATGGTGCAGCCGGCTGTAGTCGAAATCGAGATCAAAACCCAGCACCAGCGCATCCGGTGAATCCGGCTCCATCACAAAGCCGTGGCGCTCGAAAAACCGGATCAGCGGCTCGGTGCCCAGCACAAACAGCCGGTGTCCGGGACCATGTTTGAGCAGATATTCGGCTGTGGCATCGGCCGAGGTGTAGATACGCTCGACGGGCACTTCGAGGCCCATACGGGCAAATTTTTGCACATACTCCCGCGGCGACAGCGATGAATTGTTGGTGGTGAAGAGATACGTCCGGCCGGTTTGCTGTAAATGATGCAGAAACGGGATGGAGAAATCAAACAGGGTGTCGCCCAGATAAAACGTGCCATCCAGATCGAGACTGAAACATTTGATGGCCTGCAAACGGCGACGGAATTCATTGTGATTCAGCATGGATTGTCAACCTAAATGATAGCCACCGGAAGATTGAACGCGCGCTCCAGAAACCAGGTTACCCCAAAAATAAAAATGATCGCCGATGCCGTCCAGACGAACACGGTGCGATACGCGGAGCGGCTGATGAGCCACAGCACGGGCAGGAACATCGCCACAATCACCACCTGCCCCAGTTCCACACCCAGATTGAACGCCAGCAGCGACGACACCAGTCCGCGCGACGGCAGTCCGAGCTCCTGCAACACATTGGCAAAACCGAACCCGTGCACCAGGCCGAAAAAGCCCGTGAGCAGCCATCGCCGGTCGATGGATTTGACCACGAAATTCTCCGCAGCCACATAAGCGATACTCAGCGCAATGGCCGATTCCACCAGTGCGGTCGGCAGAGCCACCCAGCCAAGCGCCGCCAGGATCAACGTGATGCTGTGGGCCACGGTGAAGGAGGTGACGATCTTCACCAATTCCCAGAATCGGCCGCCCAGCACCAGCAACCCGAGCAAAAACAAAATGTGATCAATACCGATGAAAATATGTTCAATTCCGAGGCGGATGAACGTCAAAAATTGCCGGCGCAGATTGACGGTCTCGCCGATTGACATGCGGAAAAACGGGACGTCGCCGAAAGTGACATACTGATAGATTTCGCCCTGATGGTTGACTTTGATGAGGTTTTTGAAACGCTCGCCGAAGTCCTCAAAAAAGAAAAAACGCACAGCAAAAACGGCGGCATCTTTGATCGGCAGCGGGTAAAACCGAAAATGCACAAACACGTTGCCGAGCGGATCACGGGAAACCGTCCATTGATTAAACGGGAGCGCTACCGGATGATAATCGATGCGTACTTCCACATTGGACTGAATGTACCGGATGATACGCTCCAAGTCGTCAGCCCACGCCCCTCCGACGATTTGCTGCGAATCCGCTTCGGATAATCCGAACACCCGCTGCAGATCGGTGGTATCGAAAATCAGCTCGAGTCGCAGAGAATCGCCGTTCAGATCGATGGCCGTGTAGCTGGTGTACATCTGATGCGCCCGTACGGTCTGCACGGCGACCGACAGCAAAAAGGCCAAAAAGATGGTCTGAAGCCGTTTCATCATACCAACGTCCAGTAATGAGGCCGTAACTCGCGGAAATACACCAGTCGTTCGATGCCGGCTTCCGCGAACATTTGGGCGGCGGTTTCGAAATGCCGCCCGATTTCCTCCGGACGGTGGGCATCGGAGCCAAACACCACCGGAATCTGTTTTTGGCGACAATACACCAGCGCCTTTTGCGAAAGAAACGGGCGGCCGTACGGCCGGTCGAGCCCCTGCGTGTTCAGCTCCACGGCGATCTCGCACTCCGCCGCCGTGGCCAGTACATCGAACATGGCTTCCTCATACAGATTTTCGTATCCGCCGAAATACCTGCTCTGCCCGCGATCATCCACCCGATCGAACTTGCGCAGCAAATCGATGTGGCTCAGGGTCTGGAAAAAGCCGGTGCGAACCAGCCCGATAAGCCAGTCGTGGTAGTCCTCGATGATCGCCGGCAGCCCCCGCGCTTCGATGAGTTGCTCGAAATGCTCCGGGGTGTCGTCCCACATCACCACGCCCAGGCCCGGCGGCTTCCCGGGGATGTCGTCGATATCACCAGGCAGGAGATGCACCGAACCGTGAAGGCCGCCGATGACCAGTCCCATGGCGCGAGCACGGTCGAGAATGGCCTCCACCGTCTGCCGGGTTTCGTCGAAGACATCCGGGAAATAATCGACTTCGAGACCAAAGGCAATCTCGGTGCCGCGGAACTGTTCCAGAAAACCGTCCAGTTCATCCG
>WFVT01000199.1 GCA_015491485.1 Candidatus Zhuqueibacterota bacterium | reverse complement strand
TCTCAATATAAAACTCAAGTTTATTGCCAATTTGGCTTTCTAAAATAACCATGCTGATAATTAAATAATATTAGCCATACAATCAAATCTTTTTTTAGCTTTATCAAAATACAAGACTTTCATTCCCCTGTCAACATTGATATATAAACAAAAAAGGGAGCCTTTTGGCTCCCTTTCTCTATAGTAGCGGGGGCAGGATTTGAACCTGCGACCTTTGGGTTATGAGCCCAACGAGCTACCAGACTGCTCCACCCCGCGATCTTTTGACAGTCAATAATATAATGAATTTTTTCCAAAAATCAACCTTTTTTCTTGATGATTTTTACGCGATCGATCTTTTGCGGACTGGCGTGCGTGATGATCATCAGCCAGTCCCCCACTTCCAGGCTCTCGCCAGGCTTGGGGATACGGCCCAGTTCGTGAATGATGTACCCGGCCAGGGTTTCGTAGTCGCCTTCGGGCAAATTCAGTCCCAGTTCTGCATTGACCGCCTCAATCTCCGCCCGCCCCCGGACAATCGCCTCCTCCGGACTGAGACGCTCGACCCCGGCATCCTCAAAATCATATTCATCCGCGATTTCGCCGAATATTTCCTCGATAATGTCTTCCAGCGTCACCAGTCCGGCGGTGCCGCCGTATTCGTCGATGACAATGGCCATGCTGGCTTTCGCCCGGCGCAGTTCATTGAGCAACGAGAGCACCGATTTGGTTTCCGGCACAAACGGCAAAGGGTGGATGATTTTTTGCGGTTTATTCGGATTTTTAAAGAAATCGCGGGCATACACCGCCCCCACAATGTGATCGATAGACTCTTTATACACCGGCAGCCGCGAAAAATGCGTGCGGATAAAACTCTGCCGGATTTCGTCGATGTCTGCACTTTCCGGAACCGCTTCGATTTCCGTTCGCGGTACCATGATTTGCCGCACTTTGTAGGTGCCCAGCTTTAAAATCCGCCGGACAAATTCTTCATCCTGGTAATGGATGTGCCCCAGATAGCGGCTCTCCCGAAAAAGCAACCGGATGTCATCTTTGGAAAGATTCTGATTGTTCTCCTCGCCCAATCTTTTGAAACTCCGGGAAATCCAGCTTGAAAAACGGCTCAAAATAAAAATCACAGGCGAATACAATGCTTCGGACAACCGGACAAACCGCACCATGCGCAGCGAAGCCGGCTCCGCGACGGTTCGCAACAGCGATTTCGGAATGATTTCACCCAAAAAAAGGATGATTCCGGTGGAAATCAGGGATACGACAGCTTCATTAAAAAAACGGCTTAAATAAATCGCCGCAAACGAACCGAACAGCACGTTGGCGATATTGTTGCCCACCAGGATCGTCGAAAGATATTTTTCCGGATGATCGAGATAATGCAATACGTCATCGGCACCGTGGGCTTTTTTGCGTTGCAAGACCTGAATTTTCAACCGGTTGATGGAATAAAAAATCGCTTCACTTCCGGAATACAAAATTGACAGTAAAAGCGCCAGGAAAACAATTTGTAGCTCACCGATCATAGAATCTGGATGTTTCCTCGTGTGGCATTGGTTAATGCGGTTTTTAAGGGTTCGGCGTTTTGGACTTGAACGGAAATACGCATCCGGGTATGCTCGGAAAAATGTTGAGCAATCACTTTTGCATGATATTGATTCAACATCTGGTGAACGGCTCCTGTATCTTGATAATCGAAGATCAACTGAAGCTCGACGTGCGGCACCACTTCAATAAGCTGAGCGGCGTCGAGCGCCGCAAAAGCAGCACCGCCATATGCCCGGATCAATCCCCCGATGCCCAGCTTGGTTCCACCAAAATAACGCGTAACCACCAGAATCGCATCACTCACACGGCGCGCTTCCATAGCCTGCAAGATGGGCTTCCCTGCTGTGCCGGCAGGCTCCCCCGCATCCTCTGCCCGAAAAACGCAGCGATCGCCCGTTCCTAAACGATAAGCATAACAGTGGTGAGTGGCATCCGGGAAACGTTGAATGTGACGCTGCAGAATCGTCTCGATCTGCTGGCGTTCGGAAGTGGGATGAAGATGGGCAATGAATCGGCTGTCTTTAGCACGAAACTCAACAGTAACGGGAGCGGCAACCGTGAAATAAGCTTCTTCCTCGTTCATTTTCCAGCTTTTTTCGCCTGAATTTGAAAAAGAAACCGGGTCAAACGGGCGCGATCGCTTTCACGGATTTCCTCAAACTGCACCGCGATACGGTAGGGATGCTCTTCATCTTCTTTTACATGCTGAATGCGCACCACTTTTCCCGTTGCGTTGATGGGATCCGATTCCGCTGGCAGAAACAGTTGAATCTTTACCGGCATGTTTGGATAGCACCGCGTCTTGACCGGACACAGCAAGCCGCCCGCACTCACATTTTTGGTCAATGTCGTTTCTTCCTGAAAGTAGGTTTCGCCCGTCTCCTGGTCAGTAAAAACAAACACGACTTTGACCTGTGTTACCACCCGGAAGTATTGCCGGCGTTGAATCCGGCGAATGTCCTGCCCCTCCGGACGCAGTATCAGGGCGGGCGATGGGCTGACTACCTTATCCACCACCTCGGCAGTGGTTGCATAGATTGCGTCCGGGCGTACAAAGAAGAATTCAACTTGAGCGCCGATCGGGAATTCCAATAATCGGCCATTTTGATCGTGAGGGGCGATTTTGATGGTGCCGTCATCTTCATTGACGGCGATGATGCGGGTCCGTTGCAAAACTTCCGACTCTTCCCCGGCGAGACGGATATCGAGTATTTGATCCTTGAAGAATTGCGACATCGTTAGATCTCTAACTTTTCCAGCGCATCCTGCGCGGCTTTTTGCTCCGCCCGCTTTTTGCTGTTACCGACGCCGACGCCCACGGTTTTATTTTGGATGCGGACTTCCACCGTGAAAATCTTATTGTGATCCGGCCCCTTTTCAGAACGAATTAGATAAAACGGCGTCCCTAAATTTCGGCTCTGGGCATATTCCAGCAAAATGCTTTTAAAGTTTTTATGCTGTTCGGCACTGAGGATACGTTCATAATTTTTTAATAATTTTTTCAAAACAAACGACCGGGCCGCATCCAGGCCGCCGTCGAGGTAAATCGCTCCGATCAATGCTTCCAGCGCATCGGCGATGATCGATTGCCGTTTTCGGCCTCCGGTCTTGATTTCGGATTCGCTCAACAAAAGAAAGGAGCCCAGGTCCATGTCTCGGGCGATACCGGCAAGGATTTTCCGGCTCACCAGCAACGATTTCATTGCCGTGAGTTCACCTTCTTCTTTCCGGGGATAACGGTGGTAAAGAAACTCCGTCACAATCAGGCCCAATACCGCATCGCCGAGCAATTCCAGCCGTTCATTCGATTCCACGCGCTCCTGCTGCAGTATGGGCAAAATAGAACGGTGTTTCAAAGCCTGTTCGACCAGGCGGGGGTTGGTGAAGCGATAGCCGATCCGCTTGAAGAGTCCATCATAATCGATGGCGAGGACCGCGCCATTTTTGGCCTGTTGAGATCTACGGAAAAAATGTTTTAGCCACTGAAGCATAGCATTTCGAAGCAGAGTCTATCCCGTTTATTGTTTCCCCCTCTGATTTGCCTTCGCACTCCATTTGCGGTTTATCGTTTGGCCGTCAATTCAATTTCAACGTCCCCTGTTGAAGTTACCCCGCCCCGATTTTTCAAACGGTGCTGCCCGAAAAAATCAACATCGCTTCCGCGAAGCAGCGCCGACACCGGCAAATGCTGCGTTTTGAAGATGCCGGTTAAAAACATTCTGATATGGCTACGGTGAAAAAACGGATATTCATACCCGTCTTCACCGCGCGGTTAATCTTGATATTTTTTGAATGCAAGACAGACATTGTGTCCGCCAAACCCGAAGGAATTCGACACGGCAGCATAAACCTCCCGGGTCTGGAATTCATTCGGGGTGTAATTCAGGAAACAGTCCGGATCCGGATGTTCCTGATTGATTGTGGGATGAATTTTGCCATCACGAATCGTCAGCAACGTGGCAATGGCCTCCACGGCGCCGCTGGCTCCCAGCAGGTGTCCCAGCATGGATTTGGTGGAGCTGATATTTAAAGATTCCGCCGCTTCGCCAAAGACTTTCGCGATGGCGATGGTTTCGTTTTTATCATTGGCTTCGGTGGATGTCCCGTGCGCATTGACATACTGAACTTCGTGCGGCTGCAAATGAGCATCAGCAAGTGCCTGGCGCATGGCCTGCTGCGCTCCCACGCCTTCCGGCGCCGGTGCGGTGATGTGGTAAGCATCGGCCGACAGCCCGGCTCCCGCCAGTTCGCCATAAATCCGTGCACCGCGCGCCCGGGCATGGTCCAGATTCTCAAACACCAGAATGCCGCCGCCCTCGCCCATCACGAATCCATCGCGTTCTGCATCGAACGGCCGGCTGGCCTTTTGCGGTTCATCGTTGCGGGTGGACAGCGCTTTCATGCTATTGAATCCCGCCACCCCAAGCGGTGTGATGGTGGCTTCCGCCCCGCCGGCAATCACGATATCCGCCACACCACGGCGGATCAATTGCAGAGCATCGGCAATGGCGTTGGCCGCCGAAGCACAGGCAGAAACAATGGCATAGTTGGGCCCGTGAAACCCGTAACGCATGGAGATATGACCGGCTGCGATGTCGGCGATCATCATGGGAATAAAAAATGGGCTCACTCTCGACGGGCCACGCTCAATCAATTTGCGTGTTTCCGTCTCGAACGTGCCCATACCGCCAATGCCCGAGCTGACCACGACCCCGATCCGCTCACGGTTCAACTTCTCCACATCCAGCCCGGCATCCTGGATCGCCTGATCCGCCGCTGCCACGGCGAATTGACAGAACCGATCCATCCGGCGGGCCTCTTTGGCATCCAACACCGATTTGGGATCAAAATCAGTCACTTCGCCGGCGATCCTGGTATCAAAGTCAGAGGCGTCGAAATGAGTGATATATCCGATGCCGGATTCTCCGGCCAACAGTTTTTTCCAGGTATCTTCTGCGTTCAGCGCCAGAGGGGTAATCGCTCCAATTCCTGTAACAACAACACGATTTCCGTTCATCTCGGCCATGCTTCTCTATGTTTCAAATAGATAATGGAAATGCCCTGCCACCGCCGGCAGGGCATCAATTTTAGCCCAGCTTCTTTTTAAGATACTCGATGGCGTCTCCCACCGTGGTCATTTTTTCGGCATCCTCATCCGGGATTTCAATATCAAACTCCTCTTCAAACGCCATGACCAGCTCAACGGTATCCAAAGAATCAGCCCCGAGGTCGTCAATAAACGAGGCTTCCGGGGTGACTTCGCTTTCATCTACGCCCAACTGCTCGACAATGATTTGTTTAACTTTGTCTTCGATAGCCATTCTACATCTACCTCCTCTATGAATGTTAGAATTTTGGAATGGAATATAGCACTTTCAGCACATACCCTTCAACTGTTTTTTTACAGACAGTTACGGGGACATCTCTTCGACTACATCACCATGCCGCCGTCCACATTGATGACCTGCCCTGTGATGTAATCGGCATCGCTGCTGCAGAGAAAAGCAACCAGGCCGGCAACGTCCTCCGGCTTTCCCATGCGTCCCGAGGGAATGGCATTGAGCAATTGTTCTTTGGCCGATTCAGGAATTTGTTCGGTCATATCGGTTTGGATATAGCCAGGGGCAATGCAGTTTACCTGAATGTTACGGCCCGCCAGCTCTTTCGCCACCGATTTGGTGAGTCCGATTATTCCGGCTTTGGCAGCGCTGTAGTTGGCCTGCCCGGCATTGCCTATCTCACCAACCACTGACGAAATGTTAATGATTTTTCCGGCGCGCTGCTTCATCATAGTTCGCGTTACGGCTTTAATGCAATTGAACACTCCGGTCAAATTCACATCCAAAACCGTCTGCCATTCCTCCTGACTCATGCGGACGAGGAGATTATCGCGTGTAATTCCGGCGTTGTTCACCAATATATCCACCCGGCCGTACTGATCCATCACGGTTTTAAACAGCTGGGTTACACTGTCGGCATCCGCCACATTGACTTGAACCGGCAGGGCTTCCCCGCCGCTTTGCCGGATGGCGTCGGCGGTCTTTTGTGCGCCATCGAGGGTCGTGGCGGTTACCACCACCTTTGCACCTTCGGCAGCCAATCGCAATGCAATGGCACGGCCAATGCCTCGCGACGCCCCGGTAACCACGGCGATTTTATCTTTTAAATTAGCCATTGATTCAGCCGACCTCCCATTTTCTGATTGTGCCGACATCAGGTTTGCGGGGTTACCGCTTTTTCCAGTTCGGCCACCTTATCGATCGGGGTGGGCCGAACCTCGCGGGCAATCCGCCGTACCAGACCGGTCAGCACTTTGCCCGGTCCGACTTCATAAAACGTGTTCAGACCGTCTCTGAGCATCTCCGTCACGATTTCCGCCCAGCGAACGGGCCGGATCAACTGCAGTTCCAGCAATTCTTTTAAAGCGGCCCCCCGGGTTTCCGGTTTTGCATTCACATTCGTGTAAACCGGTATGCGTGCATCGCGAAACGGGGTGCTGTCCAGAGCCGCTTTCAGTTTCTCGCGTGCAGGCTCCATGAGCGGCGAATGAAACGCACCGCTGACCACCAATTCTACGACCCGCTTGGCTCCCTGTTCCCGCGCCAGTTCCATGGCAGCGTGGACTCCCTCCACACTTCCGGAGATAACGATTTGTTCGGGGGAGTTGAAATTCGCCGGCTGAACGATGCCTTTTTCGCTTGCCTTCTCGCACAATTGCTGTACTTGCTCCGCGTCCAAACCGATAATCGCCGCCATGGTGCCGGGATGGGTCTCGCCCGCTTCTTGCATGGCTTCCCCCCGCAACTTCACCAGGCGCAGCGCATCGGCAAAATCCAATACGCCGGCTGCCACCAGGGCTGAATATTCGCCCAGACTGTGTCCGGCAACCCCATTTGGATGCAGGTGCCGCTCGGCAAGAAACTCGGTGACAATATAGCTATGAACAAAAATGGCGGGCTGAGTGATGAACGTCTGCTTTAATTTTTCTTCGGGTCCCTGAAAGCAAACCTCTTTAAGCGAAAAACCGAGTATTTCATCCGCCTGGTCTAAAATCTCGGCGGCTCGCGGAAACGTTTCATACCAGTCTTGCATCATACCGACATACTGCGAGCCCTGACCAGGATATAAAAATCCGATTTTCAGTTCCATGTTTCCTCCGACTCCGTTTTGCAGCCCCGTTCTTCTGTAACGAACGAGGACCGCAGCCTAAAATTTAACGATAGCCGAGCCCCATGTAAAACCGCCACCGAATGCCACCAGGAGCGTGGTCATTCCCGGCTTCAGGATGCCTTTTTCGCGTGCTTCTGCAATCGCGATAGGGATGGATGCGGCGGATGTATTGCCGTATTCTTGCACATTAATATACACTTTCTCATCATCCAGCCCCAGCCGCTTGGATGTGGCTTTGATGATCCGAATATTGGCCTGATGCGGAATCAGCAAGTCCACGTCATCCCCGGTCATGCCGTTGGCTTCGAGGATGCGAGCCGCGGCATCCCCCATGGCGGTGACTGCGGCTTTGAACACTTCCGGGCCTTCCATTTTAAGGTAGATCAAGTTTTCTTCAACCGCCACCTTCATCGGCACGCTGGTGCCGCCGCCGATCATGCACAGGAGGTGGGTCAGGCGGCCGTCGCTTTTCATGTAGGTATCGATCACGCCCGCGCCGTTCTTGGCAGGACCAAACACCGCCGCGCCGGCGCCGTCGCCGAACAGCACACACGTAGAACGATCCGTCCAGTCGGTGATCCGGCTCAAAATCTCAACGCCGATCACCAGCACATGCTTCGCCTTGCCCGCAGCGATCAGGCTATCGGCCAGGGTCATTCCGTAAAGAAAGCCACTGCAGGCTGCGGAAAGATCCATGGCGGCCGCGTTCACGGCACCGATTTTTTCCTGCACATAACAAGCCGTTGCCGGAAACGTGGCATCGCCGGTCACAGTGGCCAGCAAAATAACGTCGATCTCCTCAGCAGATATCCCGGCATCTTCCAGCGCGGCCCGGGCTGCCTGCGAGGCCAGATCGGAATTTTTTATATGATCATCTGCAATATGGCGGCGTTCAATTCCGGTCCGGGTGCGAATCCACTCATCGCTGGTATCGACCATCTTTTCAAGGTCGTGGTTCGTCAAGATTCGCTCTGGAACTGCCTTGCCCGTTCCAAGAATCATGCTATTTGGTTTCTTCTGCGACAACTTTCGCTCCATTGATTTTTTGCATCTCGTGTTTAATCTCTTCGTTCATTCTGCTCTGAGCCATCTTCGCGGCTTCCAAAATGGCGTTCATGATCGCTCTCGGGGTGGAGCTTCCGTGCCCGATAATCACCACGCCATTCACTCCCAGGAGCGGAGCACCTCCGTATTCCTCATAACTCCAGATTTTTTTCAGTCCTTTAAAGGTGGGCTTCAAAAGAAAAGCCCCGATGTTGGAAATAATTTTCTTTCCAATTTGGCGGCGCATATACAGACTGTAAATGCCCCCCACGCTTTCGGCAAACTTGAGCAAAATATTGCCCACAAAGCCGTCGCACACCACCACATCCGCCACACTTTTCAAAATATCACGCCCTTCCACATTGCCCACAAAATTCACCGGGCTTTCCTTCAGCAGTTTGTAAGCCTCCTGCACCAGCTCGTTGCCTTTGCCCGGTTCCTCGCCAATGCTTAACAGCCCGACTCGTGGATGTTCCACCCCCAAAACTTTGGACACAAAAATCGATCCCATAATCGCAAATTGCTGCAGATTTTTGGGCTTCGAATCCACATTGGCGCCAACATCGATCATAAAAACAAAACCGTGGCTTGCCGGCAAAACCGTACCGATGGCCGGACGATGCACTCCGGGCAGGCGTCCCAGAATCAGCAACGCCGATCCCATCGCCGCTCCGGTGTGCCCGGCGCTGACCACGGCCTGCACCTTCCCTTCGCGCTGCAATTGCTGACACACCACAATGGAGGCATTCGGCTTGCGCTTCAGCGCGGTCGCCGGAGATTCATCCATTTCAATCTTTTCAGGCGCATGTACAATGGAATAAGGCAAATGGCTGACAAAATGATGATGCGAGATTTCTTCTTCGATTTGCTTTTGATCGCCCACGAAGACGACTTCGAAATCCCCGTTAGCGATCCGGGCGGCATCCAGACCTCCCTGAACAATGGCGGCAGGTGCGTGATCTCCGCCCATTGCATCTACGGCGATTTTCATATCAATCCAACTCCGCTTATCATTCTGCAGCATCCTTGCGTCGCAGGCTGTTGCAGAATTGAAAAGGACCTTTCCGGTCCGTTTTCCGTATCAATCCAGGCTGCTATGAAATCCTTTGCGTTTTCGGTTTCAAATTTGCTTCTAACGATGACTGAGTTGCGTGCATCCGGCCCTTATCCGATCCTGCAACCGGCCCGCCAATGGTTTATTTCGGCCAGGCTTTCGACACATCATGGCAGGATGTTTCCCAAAATCTTTGTCCGAATACGACCGGCACGCGTTTAGACAGCCCACCGAAAAATGCAAATCCAGCCGGTTTGTAACGCCGCTGCTTTCCCAGTGCGAACAGTATCTTTAACAATCAACCTGGTTGAAATTTTTTCCAGAGGGATTGCAACAGCCCCAGCAGGAATACAGCAAAACAAAAAAGCTTTCCTTTCCCCGCACAAAAAGAAACCGGCCCAAACTTGCAAAATGCAGTCCATCAACGATCATCTTTTGCGCACGTATTGGAATCGATTTCGATAAAATGAGTACAAATTTGGCGGGGAAAGGATCAGATAAAACGTCCGTAAGCCCGTGCGGTCAGCGATTCATCCCTGTATTCATCCGCAGGTCAGGCTTCTTTCGGAATAAACACCGAACGGCCGGCATAGTATCCACAGTTCGGACACGCCCGGTGCGGCAACTTGGGCTGGCGGCAATTGCTGCACACGGACAGCGCCGATGGCGTTAATTTCCAGTGCGTACGGCGTTTATTTCTGCGTGAACGCGACTGTTTGCGTTTGGGTAATGCCACGATCCACTCCTTCTGTTTCGATTTTTCACATTTCCGTTAAAGCAAGGCTCAGCGCAACAATTTTTTTAGAGCTTCCCACCTCGGATCGATCATCTCCTCGGCACAGGTACAGCTCTCCACATTCAAATTCGCTCCACAATGAGGACAAAGTCCTTTGCAATCGTGTTTGCAGAGCAATTTAATCGGAATCGCCAGCAGCACCGTTTCACGGATGTCTTCCGTGATATCAATCTCCGACTGCTCCGGCGCTACATAGCGAATATCCTCATCCAATTCCAGAAATTCGGTATCGGAAGTGTACACGACCCGGTATTCCGCATCCAGGTCTTTGACAAACGGTTCCAGACAGCGGTCACATTCAAATCTCGCCTTCGTGTGGACGATCTGTTGAATGTAATAATTCTTTCCCCGCTTATCCACTTCCACCCGAACGTCCACATCCCGGCTAAAGCGAGATTCATCCTCCAGTCCGATAGCCTGAGGGTTCTCACTTTCGACGAAGGTATGGTGACCTTCTTCCATTTGTGAAATACGAATTTTCATAGCTTTAACACCACAGGCAAAATTAGTCAAGAATATAAAAGCAAATCAACTTCATGTCAAGTAAAAATCCCGCCAGCGCCGCCGGGCAACCACCCCGACCAAACCACCGGCACAAATTTAAATCTAAATATTTTTAACGCGGTTCACAACGACTTTATGCCGGGCCGATCCACCCATTCCGCCGCAGCCCAGAGCAATCCCTGCGTCATTCCAAATGCAGGAATCGGGCGGCTTTTTTCCGGGCATTCACCGCCGTTCCGGATCGAGATCAATGAATCGTATTCAGTTTTCAAACAGAAAAAGGGCCGGAATCGGTCGATCCGGCCCCTGCTGTTTACGCGTTTTCAACCAGTTCACGCTCGGAAAAGAAAAAGCCGATTTCGATGCGCGCGTTTTCCGGCGAATCCGAACCGTGAACGATGTTATTCTGCTTGCTGGTGGCAAACTCTCTGCGAATGGTACCGGGTTCGGCCTCCGCCGGATCCGTGGCGCCAATGAGTTTGCGAAAATCGGCCACCGCGTTGTCTTTTTCCAGAACCAGCGCCACGCAGCGATCGCTGGACATAAACTGAACCAGGTCCTGATAAAATGGTCGTTCCTTGTGTACTTCATAAAATTTGCCTGCGGTCGCTGCATTCAGCCGCACCATCTTCATGCCGATGATTTTGAATCCCGCATTCTCGATACGGTCCAGAACGCGGCCCATTTTATTGGCGCTGACACAGTCCGGTTTCAAAATAGCCAGTGTACGTTCCAAAGTCGCCTCCTCTTCTATTGATTTCACATCATGAAGTTTTCATTTCGGTCTGTGCAATTCCGGTCGCCGGTTCATTTCCGGCTGCAACATTCCGTGTGTTCGGTTACCCCGGCAGCCGCCCATCAGGCCAGGCCCAGCGCCTTTTGCATGGTTTTGCCGATCACCGCCGGACTTTCACACACATGGGCGCCGGCGTCCCTGAGCGCGGCCATTTTCTCCGCCGCCGTGCCTTCACCGCCGGAAATAATGGCACCGGCGTGTCCCATGCGGCGGCCCGGGGGCGCCGTCTGACCGGCGATAAAAGCCACTACCGGTTTTTTGAATTCACTTTTGATGTATGCCGCAGCCTCCTGTTCGGCAGTCCCCCCGATCTCGCCGATCAACACCACGGCGTCCGTATCCGGATCGTCGTTAAACAGTTTCAGGGCATCGGTAAATGTGGTGCCGATGACCGGATCACCGCCGATACCGATGCAGGTCGATTGGCCGATGCCGAGGTCGCTCAACTGTTTCACCGCCTCATAGGTCAGGGTACCGGATCGGGAAATCACGCCCACCCGGCCTTCGCGGTGAATGAATCCCGGCATGATGCCGATTTTGCACTGTCCCGGAGAAATGATGCCCGGGCAATTGGGCCCGATCATGCGGGTTGCTTTTTTCTCCAAAAACGCTTTTACGGTGATCATATCCCGTGTGGGAATGCCTTCAGTAATGGTAACGATCAGGCTCACTCCGGCATCCGCCGCTTCCATGATGGCATCCGCAGCAAACGGCGGCGGCACGAAAATCACCGAAGCATTGGCGCCGGTTTCGCGAACGGCTTCTTCCACCGTGTTAAAAATGGGCACGCGATCGTCGAATTTCTGCCCTCCCTTGCCGGGAGTGACCCCGGCCACCACCTGGGTGCCGTATTCCATCATCTGGCGGGTGTGAAAAGACCCTTCTCCGCCGGTGATTCCCTGCACCAGAAGTCGTGTATTTTTATCGGCTAAGACGCTCAAGATAACCTCCTGCGGTTTTGTTTGCTCTGTTTCCTCGACACACCTGAATTCGTGAACGGCTTCCGTTACGCCAGCGAAGCCACCACTTTCTGCGCCGCATCTTCCAGCGAATTGGCTACCTGCAGCTTAAGCCCGGACTCATCCAGCAGCCGGGCGGCTTCTTCAGCATTGGTGCCTTCCAATCGCACCACGAGCGGGACATGGATATCCACGTTCTTGGCGGCTTGAATCACCCCACGCGCCACCCGGTCGCAGCGGACGATGCCGCCAAAAATATTGATCAGCACGGCTTTCACATTCGGATCGGACAGAATGATCCGGAAACCGTTCTCGACCGTTTCGGCGCTGGCGCCGCCGCCCACATCGAGAAAATTGGCCGGTTCTCCACCGGCAAGTTTGATAATGTCCATGGTGGCCATGGCCAGACCGGCGCCGTTCACCATGCAGCCCACATTGCCGTCCAGTTTGATGTAATTCAGATTATACTTCGACGCTTCCACTTCCAGCGGCTCTTCCTCGTTCAAATCGCGCAGCTCGGCGTAGTCCGGATGCCGGAACAGCGCATTGTCATCAAAATTCATTTTGGCATCCAGCGCCAGCACACGGCCGTCGCGGGTTTCCACCAGTGGATTGATCTCAGCCAGGGATGCATCGGTCTGCACATAGGCTTCATACAAGGCATGCAAAAACTTAACGGCGTTTTTGAACGCATCGCCTTTCAGTCCCAGGGCAAACGCAATTTTGCGTGCCTGAGCCGGCCGCAGCCCGGTCAGCGGATCGATCCATTCCTTGATGATTTTTTCCGGCGTTTCGGCGGCCACTTTTTCGATTTCCACGCCGCCCTCCGTGCTAGCCATGATCACGAGCTGACTGCGGGAGCGGTCGAGCACAATGCCCAGGTAGTACTCTTTGGCAATGTCCAGCCCCTGTTCCACCAGAACCTGTCTCACCTCTTTGCCTTCCGGTCCGGTCTGATGCGTCACCAACTTCATGCCGATCATATTGGCGGCAATCTCGCGGGCTTCTTCCGGGCTTTTCGCCAGCTTGACACCGCCAGCCTTCCCACGACCGCCGGCATGAATCTGCGCCTTCACGACCACGACGTCGGTGCCCAATTCACGGGCTATCGCTTCGGCTTCTTCCGGCGTGCGGGCAATCTTGCCTTCCGGAACAGCCACGCCGTATTGTTTTAAAATCGCTTTGGCTTGATATTCATGAATCTTCAAGACGACCTCCTCAATTGATGTTCAGTGGCATCCAACCGCTTGTCTATTTCTGCGATAGAAATCAAAATATAAGGTATCAGGAACAACTGAAACGGACAGGAACTTGAAACCTGACGGCGCTGCGGACGGTTGCGTCCGGTGGGGATGGGGAAACCGTCCCATCGATAAGCAATCTTTATAATTTAACACTTTTGCGTATTATCGCAAGTAAATCGATAGAAATTTTTGTTACGGAATCGGCTGGTGGCGCGGGCCGGTGAGGCAGTTTGCCCGGCAACGGAAGCACAGACCATCTGCTCATGGCAGGTCCTCGGAGTCCTTGAGGGATGGGTTCCGTACGATCGGTCGAAGCAGCCGGGTTTGATGAAGACGGCCAGCGGTTGTCTAAAACGGCCGTTGCCATCAGGGAACAGATGCGTCGGAATCACCGATGGATGAACGAGGAGTACGGTCGGCGAAAATGAACGGCTTCCCGAAAATCATGATGTGAAACGACGGCGCCGGCACAGGGCATCGCCCGTTGGCTTCCCGGGAATCTCGTGTGGATCGGCTTTTTTAGCTTTTGGCGTTATCCGTTATGCCGTGATCCGGGTGCCGGTTTTGCCCTGAATCGCCTCCAGTAACTTTTCCGTACTCGTGATTACGCATTCCCTGCCGCCCTGCTCGATAAACTGGATAGCCGCTTCGATTTTGGGCCCCATACTTCCCGGCGGGAACTGCCCATCCGCGAGCCATTTCCGGGCGTCAGCGAGGGTCATGCTGGACAATTCCACCTGTTCCGGGGTGGCGTAGTTCAGCGCGACCCGTTCCACCGCCGTCAAAATATACAGGGCATCCGCTTCAATGGCCCCGGCGAGAACGGCCGACGCCAGGTCTTTATCGATCACGCCCTCCACCCCCTCGTGTTGCCCGTTTTCGGTCTCAATCACCGGAATGCCGCCGCCCCCACAGGCAATGGCGATGATGCCGCTGTGCACCAGCTCACGGATAATATCACGCTCGATGATCGCCAGCGGATGCGGCGACGGCACCACCCGGCGCCACCCACGACCGACGTCTTCTTTCATTTGCCAGCCGCGCTCTTTTTGCAGTTTCGGCACCGCGTCTTCTGGAAAAGCAGGGCCGACAAACTTGGTGGGGTTGGTCATAGACGGATCGTTCTTATCCACCAGCACCTGAGTCACCACGGTGATCACCTGCCGCTGAATACGGCGGCTCCACAACTGGTTTTGCAGCGTCTGCTGCAGCATATAGCCCATACCGCCCTGCAAATCCGCTACGATGATATTCAACGGCAATGGCGGCACCAGATGTCTGGACTCTTCAATGCGGATCAGATAATTGCCCACCTGTGGGCCGTTACCGTGGGTCAGGGCGATATTGAATCCTTCCGCGGCGAGGGTGGCGACACTTTTCAATGCCCGCCGGGTATTGGCAAACTGCTGTTCGATAAATCCTTCTTCCGAATCGCGTGTAATGGCATTTCCCCCAAGCGCAATCACCAGGGTTTTCGAACGGTTCATGGCTTTCTTCCTGTTGCTGAATGCATCGTACTTTCGCGGTTATCTGTTTCCCTGCAGAGCCGGTCAAAACAAAGCGGCCATTCCCCCACTCTGGCGCGATTTAAAGAGGAATGGCCAGCGCTTCATTATACAAAATGAAACCGAATGCCCTGTTTAAAACCACGCTGATGCAACCTCTCAGGTCAATCGCAATCTCTCTTTGAGAATGACATCCAGACTCGGAAAGCCGATTTCCTGCAGTTCATACGTTACCCGGGTGGCCGGCTTGTTTATTTTAAGCAAACGGCGTAGATCGATCGGCGTGCCGATGACCACTGCGTCGCAATCGGCGGCGTTGATGGTCGCCTCGAGATCGCGCATTTGCTTTTCGCCGTAGCCCATAGCGGGAAGCAAGTTCTGAATATTGGGATAGATTTGAAACGTCTCTTTCAGCGTGCCCTGCAGATACGGCCGCGGATCGATCAACTCGCGTGCGCCGTATTTCCGGGAAGCCACCACGCCGGCGCCGTACAGCATCTCGCCGTGCGTCAAAGTCGGGCCGTCTTCGATCACCAGCACGCGCTTGCCACGGATCATTTCAGGCTCTTCAACGAAAATGGGCGACGCCGCCTCCACCACTTCGGCCTTCGGATTCAGCCGGTTGATGGTTTCGCGCAGGGCTTCCACATGTTCCGGCGATGCTGAATCCACTTTATTGATCACGACCACATCGGCCATGCGCAGGTTGGCCTCGCCCGGATAATAGCGTTCTTCATGGCCGGCGCGCAGCGGGTCCACCACCACAATCGCCAGGTCCGGTTTGAAAAAGGGCGTATCGTTGTTGCCGCCGTCCCACAAAATCACGTCGGCTTCTTCCTGCGCCTGATTCAGAATCGCCTGGTAATCCACCCCGGCATACACCACGGTATTTTTGCGAATATGCGGTTCATATTCCTCGCGCTCTTCAATGGTGCACTGGTGCCGGTCCATATCTTCGTAGGTGGCAAACCGCTGCACCACCTGTTTTTCGAGATCGCCGTAAGGCATGGGATGCCGTACCACCACGACGTTTTTGCCGGCGTCACGCAGGATTTGCGCCACCCGGCGGGTGGTCTGGCTTTTGCCGCAGCCTGTGCGCACCGCGCATACAGAAACCACGGGCCTGGTGCTGCGCAGCATGGTATCGCGCGTACCTAAAAGTACAAAATCCGCCCCGACGGCATTGGCAAGGCTGGCCCGGTGCATGACATATTCATGCGACACATCGCTGTAGGCAAACACCACCTCATCCACATCATGCTTCTGGATCAATTCACTCAACTCTTTTTCATCGTGTATGGGAATGCCATTGGGATACAATGGACCCGCCAGTTTGGCAGGATACACCCGGCCCTCAATATCGGGAATCTGAGTTGCCGTGAATGCCACAACTTCATACGCTTCGTTATCCCGGTAGCGGACGTTGAAGTTATGAAAATCGCGTCCGGCTGCCCCCATAATAATCACCTTGCGTCGCTTCATACTTCTGCCCCTTTTGATTGGTTCTCCTGTTGTTGCCTTGTATCGAACGCCTGTATCATTCTGGCCAGAGCAAAGGCTGCTCCAAAACCGTTGTCGATATTCACCACGGTGACTCCCGCAGCGCAACTGTTGAGCATCGTGAGCAGTGCGGCCAGTCCGCGAAAGCTGGCGCCGTAGCCCACCGAGGTGGGAACCGCGATCACCGGGCAGGCCACCGCACCACCGATCACACTGGCCAGCGCTCCCTCCATGCCTGCCACAACAATGATGCCATGCGCCTTTTGCAATTTCGGCAAATATTCCGCCAGCCGGTGCAATCCTGCTACCCCCACATCGTAAAGCGGCTGGGGATCAAATTGCAGCGCCCGCAGGGTTTCGCGAGCCTCTTCTGCCACCGGGATATCGCTCGTTCCAGCCGTCATCACGTAAAGCTGGTAGGCCGTTTGACATTCATTATCGGCGATGGGGGTGGCGAGGATACGAGCTGTGGGATTATGATAAAGCTGAGGGAATTTTTGTAGGACGGTCCGGGCGGAATCTTCAGAAATACGCGTAATCAGCAACCTTCGGTGCCTTCGGAGGATGCGATCGGTGATCTCCAGAAGGTGTTCCGTGTTTTTTCCTTCTGCGAAGACCACCTCCGGAAATCCCTGCCTCAGGTACCGGTGGTGATCAAGCGTGGCGAAGCCGAGCGTTTCATAGGGCAGATATTTGAGTTTTTCCAGCGCTTCACCTTCGCTGATTTCACCTTCGCGATATTGCTGCAATAAGGCTCTGAGTTGCCGTTCATCCATCCTGTGATTCCGTCCAAAAATCGTCTGCCGGATTGACAACCAGGAATATAGGATTTCCGCGTCTGACTTGCAAGTGATTTCAGGGAAGCGGCCTGGAGCCGAGGGGACGGCATATTGCCCGGAATCGATGTAAAAGAACCATTGCCTGACATTGGAATGAAAAACGATGGACATGCCGGGAAAGAATACAAGATTTTCTTGCTTTTTGATGCCAATTTCATTATAATTTGTGCTGACTTTTTGAGGCCAATGGATTGACAGGAGAAAGACAATGGCAAGAGTTTGTGAAATTTGCGGCAAAAAACCGGGTTATGGACACAATGTAAGCCATGCCCACAACCTCACCAAGCGGCGGTGGTTGCCCAATTTGCAGCGTGTCCGTGCCGTCGTTGATGGCCGCGTCAAACGCATTCGTGTCTGCACCAAATGTATCAAAGCCGGCAAAGTGGTTAAGCCCGCCTTGCACTGATGGCAAACCATTGCCGGATATGCCTGCATAACGACAATTCCTGACTGAACAAATAAAAAAGCCTGTTTGCGTGACAGGCTTTTTTATTTTGCCACACCTTCTGCCACCGAGGCAATTCTACCACGATACCCTTGCGCTCACACACCGAACGAGCCGGCCGGAACATTGATTAAGATCATTCGCCATCTGGGCGAAACGACGGAATCCCGTTCGGGCGCCACCGTCCTCAAAAGCAAAACGGCCGACCGGCGGGCGACGGCTGTTCGTTTCATACGTTTGCCCAGCGGATGTCCGTCCGGCATTTCCGCGACCGTGCTCAGGTTCCGGCCGGGCTAAAAATCCATTATTTTTAATACGATCAAAGCCACACTTTGCCTCTCTGTCCCCCCTCAGCAGGCCGCGCCGGTCAGGCGGGGTTTCAGGCTTTTTCAGCCGATGCTTTGGCAGATTTCTTTGCCCTACCGTGATCGTTTTCCCGGATGCCCTGGACAATCTGCAAGCCGTCAAAGGGCTCATAGGACACATCATTTTCGACCAGATAATAAAATTGCTGTTTGAAAGCGTCCAATGAAACTCCGGCGGTGGCGGCATACTTGGCCAGCTCGTGCGGGTCCTGAAAATCTTCCAGCGACAACCGGATCATATACCGGCGGGCGATCTGATAACTTTCCGAATTGATGTCCACCATCCGAATCCGGGTGCGACCGGTCTTTTTATCGATGATATCTTTGAAATACAGCGGGACAAATTGTCCGTTCTGAATGGACACCATGGCGGCATTTCCGCCTTCCAGAATAAACCGGGCGGCGCAAAAGCCCAGATCCCGCGTGTATTCCATGTCAAACGGTATGGGGTCGGCGCAGCGCAGCTCGTAGCCGATATTCTTTGCCACAATGGTGGTTTTCAGGCCAAAATCCGCGAGGCGTTCCTGCACCCGTTTTTTCAGAATTTCGCCGAAGTTGATCTCGGCAAGCCGGATGTTGTCATGTTCATCGCGTTCCACACTCACCAAAGATTGGATGTCTTCCGGCGACATTTTTTCCACCAATCCCTCGGCTAGGACGGCCACGCCGTCCGGGCGGCCGTAACTCAGCCGCTTAATAATCGCACCCACCAGAATGTCCACCAGCTTTTTCATGGTAATGGGATTTTTATCCGTAAATTCTTCGGGAATGATGGTGAGTGTGGCTCCGGCGGCCTTGCCGATTCCCAGCGCCAGGTGTCCGGCTTTCCGGCCCATGGTGATCACAAAATACCAGCGCGAGGTGGTCTGGGCATCGACCATGAGATTTTTGACGATCTCCACCCCCAGATGCCGGGCGGTTTGAAAACCAAATGTGTTGATGCCATGCGGCAATTCCAGATCGTTATCGATGGTTTTGGGCACATGCACCACGCGGATGCGCCCGTTGGCCATCTCCTCCAGTTTCATGGCCGAATAGGCGGTGTCATCCCCGCCGATGGTGATCAGCTTATCAATATTGAGCCGCAAAAGCGATGTAACCACCGTTTCGAGGTCTTTGGGATTTTTGGTGGGATTATCCCGTGAAATGCCGATATACGATCCGCCGCGAAAATGAATCCGGCTCACATTCTGGATGGTTAACTCTTTGACATGCGAAATATCCCCCCGCATGATCCATTTAAATCCATCCAGGATGCCAATGACTTCAGTGCCTTTGATAATGCTCCGTATCGTGGCGGCGCCGATCACGCTATTGATTCCGGGAGCCGGTCCGCCCCCGACCAAAATACCTAATTTTTTCGGCTGCATGGCTTGAATACTCCCATGTTCACAACTGTTGGTTCATCGCCTTTGCTTTTCTTGTTGGATTTCGCAATTCGACGCTTTTTGAAACCGGAGTCACCTCATAAGGCTGCTTTGCTGCCTTGCCGGGTGGCCTCATCTTTACGACGGAATCAGCCTTCTCGGTTTCGCACCGATTCGAA
>WFVT01000198.1 GCA_015491485.1 Candidatus Zhuqueibacterota bacterium | reverse complement strand
CACCAGGGAAGCCGAAGGGCAAAGCTCGCCATTTTCGGGTGACTTTTAAGCCTTACCAGCAAGATCAGATGTTTTTTCTGCCGTTGAGTTTTGGGGAATTGGTTTCTCCGAACCATCTTGCGCGCGTTATTTCTCGGGCCATTGATCGGATGAACATTGAACTGCTTTTGAGGAGCTACAAGGGCGGTGGTACCAGCAGCTACCATCCGCGGATGATGTTAAAGGTGATCATTTATGCTTATACTCAGAAGCGGTTTACTTCGCGTCAGATAGCCAAGGCTTTGCGAGAGGATGTTATTTTTATGTGGTTGAGCGGCAACAACCGGCCCGATTTTCGCACGATCAACCACTTTCGGTCTTCGCGTCTGAAGGAGACGATAGATAGTATATTTGCTTCGTTGGTGGCCTTGTTGCATGAGGAGGGCTACATCAACTTCGAGCACTATTTTCAGGATGGCACCAAAATGGAGGCCAATGCCAATAAATACAGCTATGTGTGGCGCAAGTCAGTAAGACGGTACAAAAAGCAGCTTGAAGAAAAGATCCGTGGTCTTTTAGCTCACATTGATGAGGTCAACGAAAAAGAGAATGCCCAATATGGGGACAGCGACCTGGAAGAGCTCGGCGAAGAGGCGACTTTAACCAGTGAAAAGCTCTCAGCGATCGTGGCCGAGCTTGACAAAAAGCTGGAAGAGCAGCCGGAGGACCAAGAGCTCAAGAGCACGGTAAAAACGCTCAAAAGGGAGCTTCCCCGCCTTGCCCGTTACGGACACCAAGAACAGCTATTTGAGGGCCGCAACAGCTATTCCAAGACCGATCCGGACGCTACCTTTATGCGGCTGAAAGATGAGCCGCTCAACAAGGGTCAGCTCAAGCCGGCGTATAATATTCAAGCCGGGGTGGAAAATCAGTTTGTTGTCGGAGTCAGCGTGCATCAAAACGCCGCTGACTTGGCCTGTTTGATCGAACACCTTGACAAGCTGGAAGCTCAGCATGGCCGATTACCGAAAAAGGTGATTGCCGATGCTGGCTATGGCTGCGAAGAAAATTATGCCTATCTGCAAAAGAAAGGAGTCACTGCGTTTGTCAAATACAGCACCTTTCATCGAGAACAGAAGGAGGCCTTCAAAGAAGACCCAATCCACACTCAAAACCTGCCTTATGATGAAGCTCGGGATGAATTTATCTGCCCTGCCGGCAAGCCCATGCGTTATGAAAAAACGGTGGAAGTGACCACGGCGACCGGTTATAAGGTGCAAAAGAGAATTTACCAAGCCGAAGGATGTGCTGGCTGTGAGCTGTACCGTCATTGTTGCCAGGGGAAACATCAAGCGCAATCTCGGATTTCGCCGCTTTTGGCTCCGTGGGCTCAAAAAGGTCAATATTGAGATCAAGCTGCTCTGCATGGCCCACAATATGATCAAAACGGCGGCCTAAAACCGCCTATTTTTGTTTTTTCAGATTCCTTCCTTGTAAAAACAAGCGATAAGACTACCTATAATAAGTAGTTGTCTTCATTGTCCTTACAAATATTTCGTGTGCATGCCTCCCAAATGCTCTTGTTTTTGGACATCTCCTGTTTCTGTGGACACCTCACACTGATAGTTTCTTTACCGCCGCATTGGCGGCGATCAGGATCGGATCCCACACCGGTGCTATCGTAGGCGTATAGCTGAGATCCAGTTCGGCGAGTTGCCGTACATCCAGGCCCGCCTGCAGCGCCGTGGCCAATACATCGATGCGTTTGCCGATGCCGTGAAAGCCGGCCATTTCCGCGCCCAACAATCGGCCATCGCGTTTTCGGAAAATCAGCACCACCGTTGCCTGTTTTTCACCGGGCATGTAACCAGCGATATCCTGGGACTGTACAAACACATGCTCCACCGGATTGAAGCGGCGCTGCGCTTCCGGTAGGGTGAGGCCGGTGCGCGCCACCTCCAGTTCACCAATGGTCACCGCCGAGGTGCCCAGTGCGCCGGCATAGCGCTGGCGTTCGCCCGCCATGTTCGCACCGGCGATGCGTCCCTGCTTGTTGGCCGCCGGCCCAAACGGCAGCCACACCGGTTCCCCCGTCATCCGGTGGCGCACTTCGATGCAATCACCCGCTGCGAATATCCGCGGATCGGACGTTCGCAGGGTGTCGTCCACGGCGATGGCGCCGCTGGAGCCCAGTTGCAGGCCGGCCGTTTGGGCAAGCTCCACATTCGGAACGATGCCAGTCGCCATAAAAAATCCGTCTGCTTGAATATTCCTGCCTTCCGGCGACAGTCGCACGGACTGCAAACGCGGGCCCTGGTAACGGGGCTCGCCGGGCTGCAAGCCGGTTATCACCGTCACTCCCTGCCGCTCCAGATACGCCTGCACGTGTGTAGAAATCGCCTCATGAAAGCCGGGCAGAATTCGGGCAGCCTGTTCCAAAACGACCGTTTCCAGGCCCCGGCGGCGGAACACCATCGCCATTTCGAGGCCGAGGTAGCCGCCGCCGAGGACGGCGATCCTGTTCAAAGAGCCGGATAGCGCCTGTTTCAGCGCCTGGCCGCTTTGTAAATCACGTAAGGTGAACACATTTTCGGCCTCGGCAATCGCCCAATCGGGCAGGCGGGGGCGGGCGCCGGTGGCGATCAGCAGCCGATCGTATGCGACTTCGAACTCGCGCAAAGTCTCACAGTGGCGCACCTGCACGGCGCCAGCCCTGCGGTCGATGGCAATGACTTCATGGCGGGGAAACACATCGATGCCGCGTTTCTGCTGAAGGGTTTCCGGCGATAACAAAATCAGGTTGTTTTGCGGGACATCGCCCGCCAACCAGAAGGGAATACCACAATTGGCATACGACACATGGGGCCCTTTTTCAAACACCAGTACACGCGCCGATGGCCGCAAGCGCTTGATTTTGCTGGCGGCGCTCAGTCCGGCACCGTTGCCGCCGATGATGACCGCTGTGAAAGATGAATGGGAAGGAACCTGCATGAGATCTCTTTCGGGATGGTTCAGTGTTACCGCGATGAAATCGCTACAAAAGAATCACTTTGCTCACTGATTGAAAATAACGGAATTGCGCCAGGAAAACAATGGAATTTCTTCCGGCGCATCGAAATTCCGTCTCCAAAACAATTGGATGTTTGCTATTGTAAATGAAATGTAAATTGCGTAAATATATTAGAAACTCAGTACCGGCTGGGCTTCGTATAAGATGCAGATGTGAATTCATGAAATAAGGAGTGAGGCCATGGTAAAGAAAGGTGTTTTTTGCGTACTCGTTCTCTTACTGAGCAGCCAGATGGTTCAGGCACAGGGAATCGGTTTCGGCCCGCTGGCCGGATATTTTCAGTCCAAAGACGCTGATAGCGGTGAATTTATGTTCGGAGGGGCTCTTCGGCTGAAACTGACCCCGTCTTTCGGCATCGAGGGGTCTATCCAATATCGTGAAGAAAAATACGGTGACGGTGCGGTTACCGTGCGAAGTTGGCCGGTGATGGCTACGGGGCTTTTCTACCTGTTTCCGTTTTTGTATGGTGCAGCCGGGGCAGGCTGGTACAATACCACTATGGATTATGATGAGGCTCGTATGGGCGGCGCTATGATGGAAGATGAAACCACACAGGAATTCGGGTGGCATTTTGGAGGCGGGTTGGAGATTCCTTTTGGAAACGGAACGCGCCTGTATGGTGACATCCGGTATGTTTTTTTGAATTATGAATTCAAGCAGTTGCCCGGTTCAGAAGGATTGGAAAGCGATTTTTATATCATAACCGTCGGTTTGCTCTGGGGAATGAATTAACCGCCATGTGCATTGGTTTCAAAAAATCCCGGGCCGCATGACCCGGGATTTTTTTTGATCAGGATTCTGCCTTATACAGCATGCCGATGACGGCGCCGGTAATCAACCAGCCGATGAGCGTGATCGCGCCCCAGCACCAGGATAAGAAATAGGGAAAACCCGTATAGACCAGCGGATTATAAAATTGCGCCACAAAAGCAATCAGTCCCAGCCAAAAGCCGAACATCGTTCCGCCTTTGGCACCGTCCTCCCAGGAGCCGCGGGTCTTCGCAAAAAAGAGCGCGGCGACAATCGCCAAAATAATGGCGATGATCGGAAACCAGAACATGGGGGCATCCTGACGGAAGAGAGGCTGATATTTGGCGTACGTTCCTCCCATGATCAATCCGTGCACGAGAAATTCATAAATGGCAAGGACAATTCCCCCGACCAAGCCGGCAATCAACGCTTTGTTTACATTCATGGTGCTCCCTCCAAATTCATTGAGAGGTAGCCTTACCGGAAAGCGTGGGGTCGGATCGCATCCTGGTGAGGTTTTCGGGAAGGCGTGAATTGATCAATTCCTCCTCATCATTTCAAATTAGCCAATCGGTTACAGGTTGTCAATACATTTCTACCGATTTCGCGATCCTTTGGATTGACCGGTCCCCGATAGGAACAGTCTTTCCGAGCGATCGCCCATGCGAAGTTGCGGCGGTCTCTTATGGCTGATGGTTACATCGGCACGCGTCGAGGGCTGCCCTGCATTAGCATGCGGCGATCAAGAACAGCTAAACAAACATTCCGAGATTCACAAGGGAAAAAGCGTTTGAACAAGCACAATGCACACGAAGGTTTTTAAGTCGCCTGCTGCTCTCCGTGTCTCTTATGCATTTTGTGGTTTGAAAAAACGGTCGATGAATGGGATGTTTGCCGAAAGCGATGAAGAATGAATTAGGCCTGGGGATCCGTCCGGCCGGTGAAGTACAGGTTGATTTTCCGAACGCGAAGACATCCCATCGGTCGTATAGCGCGAAGGCGTCCTTGCTGAAATTCCAATCTAACGCGAGGCGTTCCTGCTGAGCGCTCCTCTCGGCCAGAGGCTTAGGGTGAGTGGGAAAAATTTGGAATTTTTCGGCTTGCCGGAAAGTATGAAATTGGGAGCGGCGTGAAACCCTTGCGGCAGCTTCAAATTCTTTGCAAGGTGCAGACTCATGTGTTGCTATTGCCGAGATGCTTTTCACCGTGCGGATGGGGCCTGAT
>WFVT01000197.1 GCA_015491485.1 Candidatus Zhuqueibacterota bacterium | reverse complement strand
CAAATTGATATAAATTAAATAAAAACATATAAATATAAATGAAAAACGATACAATTGCAGCCATTGCCACCGCGCCGGGCCGCGCGGCGATTGCGGTCATTCGTTTGAGCGGCATGGATGCATTCAAAATTTTTGCCCGGTTGGTGAGACCGGAGGATATGGAGAAGCTTGAACCCGGGCGGGTGCGGCTGGTTCGGCTTTACAGTGTCGGAGAAAAAGAACGAGAGTGGATCGATGAATGTATCGTGGTGCCCTATGTGGCTCCCCATTCTTATACCGGCGAAGATGTCATCGAAATTTTCTCACACGGGGGCAGCTATGTTCCATCGCTTATTCTCGACAACTTGATTCGTGCAGGCGCTCGATTGGCGCAACCTGGCGAATTTACCTTGCGCGCGTTTCTGAACGATAAAATGGACCTGGCTCAGGCTGAATCTGTGGAGTGGATTGTATCAGCCAAAACCCGAGCGGAGCTTGATCTGGCGCATCAGCACTATAGCGGACAGTTTTCGCGGGAAATCCAGCGGCTGCGCAGCGAAATGATTGACATGCTCGGCCTGCTGGAACTGGAACTGGATTTTGCCGAAGAAGACGTCGAATTTGCTGACCGCAGTGAGCTGTTGCAACGTATCAAAACTCTGCAGGAGCTTTTAAGAAATCTGGTTCGCTCGTATGAACGAACCCACCTGCTGCGTGAAGGATTACGGGTCGCCATCGTGGGCCGGCCCAATGTGGGCAAATCGAGTTTGTTGAACTTGCTGCTTAAAAAAGAGCGCGCCATTGTCACCGATATCCCGGGAACCACCCGTGATGTTATCGAGGAAGCGATTGAAATTGGTGGCTATAAATTTGTGTTTATTGATACCGCCGGTATTCGGGATGTTGATGATCGGGTGGAGCAGGAGGGAATTCGACGGAGTGAAACTATTTTGAAATCCGCACCGGTGGTGTTGTTCTTGCTCGATTCCGGGCAGCATTTGCAAACCGAAGATTGGCAGATTCGGCAGCGGATTTTGCAGTACAGCCGCGAATCCGATAAAGAAAAAATCATCATAATCAATAAGAGCGATTTGCCCCGGCGATTGTCCGACCGGGAACTCGAACACTTCGCCGAAGGTTTCAAAGTGATGGCATTGTCCTGTGTCACCGGCGAAGGGCTTGAAGCGATAGAGCAGGTGCTTTCAAAAATTGCGAAAAAGCGAACGGAGCCGGGACAGGAAGGGCAGAGCATGCTGGTCAATTTGCGTCAAAAAGAAGCTGCTGCTAAAGCTCTGGAAGCGCTGGAAGCGGCCGAACGCCATTTTATCGAAGGACTGTCGCAGGAATTTATCGCAACCGATATCCGCAGCGCCATGGATGCGCTGGGAGAGTTGATCGGTGAAGTGACCACCGAGGATATTTTGGGGCATATTTTTGCTAATTTTTGTATTGGAAAATAAAAGAGCGTGGAATCGAATAGCCTTGAATTGTTTCACGTGAAACAAAACAAAAAACGCTAATGGTAAAAATGATGCATGAAGATAGATACGACGTGATCGTGGTCGGCGGCGGGCATGCAGGAACGGAAGCCGCTCTGGCGGCGGCTCGTATGGGTGCACGCACCATGCTCATCACGATGAACATATTCACCATCGGGCAGATGTCCTGTAATCCCGCGATTGGAGGACTGGCCAAAGGACAGCTTGTACGTGAGCTGGATGCGCTCGGCGGCGAAATGGGGCTGGCGATCGACGATGCAGGGATTCAGTTTCGCATGCTGAACACGTCGAAGGGGCCCGCAGTGTGGTCGCCGCGGGCACAGGCCGACCGGGCGGCGTACGCCCAACGGATCCGGCAGGCATGCGAGATGCAGCCCAATTTGGAGTTGCGACAGGATATGGCCGTCTCTGTTGAGGTGAAGCAGGGCCGGGTGGTTGGCGTGTACGGCCAATTCGGCACGTTCTATCCGGCGCGTGCTGTGATTCTGACGGCGGGTACTTTCCTGAACGGCGTCATCCACATCGGTTTGAAACAGATTCGGGCCGGTCGCGCCGGAGAGTTTGCCGCCACCGGACTGACCGAGTGTTTGCAAGACCTGGGATTTGAAAGCGGTCGCCTGAAGACCGGGACCCCGCCGCGTTTGGATGGCAAGACTATCGACTGGGATAAAACACGCGTGCAGCATGGTGATGATCCGCCGGTGCCGTTTTCTTTTCGGCACGAACAGCTCGATGTGGAGCAAATTCCCTGTTACCTGACCCATACTACTGAAGAAACCCACGCCATTCTGCGTGGCAGTCTGGATCAGTCGCCTCTGTACACCGGGCAGATTCAAAGTGTGGGGCCGCGTTACTGTCCGTCTATCGAGGATAAAATCGTGCGTTTTGCGGAAAAGCCGTCGCATCAAATTTTTCTGGAGCCGGAAGGGCGTAACACCACCGAAATTTACGTCAACGGATTCTCTACCAGCTTGCCCGAAGACGTGCAATTGCGGGCTATTCACACCGTCCCGGGGCTCGAGAATGCAAAAATGATGCGTCCCGGATACGCGGTCGAGTATGATTTCTTTCCACCGACTCAGCTCGAACCGAACCTGGAAACCAAAAAGGTGCGCGGGCTGTTTTTTGCCGGGCAGATCAACGGAACCACCGGTTATGAAGAGGCGGCGGTGCAGGGGCTGATGGCCGGCATCAATGCCGTGTTGTATGTTCGCGGCGAGGACCCGTTTGTTCTGGATCGCGGCACGGCGTACATCGGCGTACTGATCGATGACCTGGTGACCAAGGGCACGATCGAGCCGTACCGCATGTTTACCTCGCGGGCCGAACACCGCCTGCTGTTACGGCAGGACAATGCCGATTTACGGCTGATGCATTTCGGGTATCAGTTTGGTTTGATCGATTCGGCAACGTATCGGCGGCTCGAGCGCAAACGGGGAGCCATTCAGGATGTTTTGAATTATTTGGATTCCGCCTGGGTGGCGCCGGAAGAGGTGAATGATACGTTGAATGCGATTGGCAGCAGTCCGTTGAAAGAAAAAGAGCGTCTGCGCAATTTGCTGAAGCGGCCCGAAGTCAAGCTGGCACATCTGCGGAAATTTGTGCATCGACTGGAGCTGGATGATCCGAAGCTGTGGCAGGAGGTCGTTCAGCAGGTCGAGATCGAAATTAAATACGAAGGATTTATCCGTCGTGAAAAGGAAATGGTTGAAAAATTGAAGAAAATGGAAAGCAAAGCTCTGCCGGATGATCTGGACTACTCGGCGATCAAAACCATTTCCTCGGAAGGGCGGGAGAAGCTGGCAAAAGTGAAGCCGCGTACCCTGGCGCAGGCGGCACGCATTTCTGGCGTCTCGCCGGCAGATATTGCGGCCCTGGTGATGTATTTGTCGAAAAAGCGGGAAAATGTTTCACGTGAAACCATCGACAGCAACGCTTAGCGGACAGGAACTCGATGCGCTGCGGCACGCACTGGATGCGATGCAGAGGGCTGGTGTGGTGGTGCCGGATGATGGGGAAAGCAGGCTAATTCAATATGCGGAATTGGTGCTGTCTGAAAACCGCCGAACCCAGCTCATATCTCGCCGCGATGAGCCGTTTGTGATCCGGCGGCATCTTTTGGAATCACTGGCGCCGCTGACGGCGGTTGAGATGGCGCATTTTCAACGGGTGATGGATCTCGGCAGCGGCGCTGGACTGCCGGGGATCCCGTTAGCGGTGGTGTGTCCCGGCGTGCACTTTGTGTTGATGGACTCGAAGCGCAAACGCATTTTGTTTTTGAGAAAAGTGCAGAAGACGCTCGGATTGGAAAATATCCGCATCGTGCTGGGACGCGCCGAAGATCGACCGGTTCCGCTTGAGGTGGATGCGGTAATCGCACGCGCAGTGGCGCCGCTTTCTGATTTGTGGGGGTGGTCGTTGCCGTATCTGAACCCGGGTGGCTGTTTGTTGGCCATGAAAGGCGGCGATGTTCGTGCCGAAGTGCAGGTGCTGCAGGAGCAGTTTGAATCTGTGGTTGTGGATATTCGAGCCTATTCGAAACAGTTGGTGCCGGAAACCGCAAACCGGTTTTTGGTGGTTGTGCATAAACGAGTGTAAAGGAGAATCCGGTGTCTAAGCAGGTTTTTGAAGAGTTGAAATCTTTGGTCACCGAGGCCAGTAATCCGCATACGGCGGATATCGATACCAAATCCACGCGGGAAATCCTGGAACTGATCAATGCCGAAGATGCCAAGGTGCCGGAGGCCGTGCGAAAAGAGATTCCGTATATTGAACAGGCGGTGGAGCTTCTGGTAGAACGGTTTAAGGCCGGCGGGCGGCTGTTTTATATTGGTGCGGGAACCAGCGGCCGGCTGGGCGTACTGGATGCGTCGGAATGTCCGCCGACCTACGGCACGGATCCGGACATGGTGCAGGGCATCATTGCCGGTGGATACGAAGCGCTGGTGCGATCCCAGGAGGGAGCAGAAGATATTTATGAAAACGGGGCTCGCGATTTAAAAGAACGAGGCTTCACCCAAAACGACGTGGCCTGTGGTATTGCGGCGAGCCGCCGTACACCGTACGTGGTCGGCGCGATCGATTACGCCCGTTCGATCGGCGCTAAAACCATCTACGTTACCTGCAATCCGCGCAGCGAAATGAATATCCCGGTGGATGTGGCCATCTGCCCGGTGGTGGGGCCCGAGGTCGTGATGGGGTCCACGCGTATGAAAGCCGGCACCGCCACCAAGCTGGTTCTGAACATGCTGACCACGGCCAGCATGATCCGTCTGGGCAAGGTGTACGGCAATATGATGGTGGATTTGCAGATGACCTCGAAAAAACTGGAGGAACGGTCCAAACGCACGGTGATGATGGTGACCGGGGTTTCTTACGAAGAAGCGGAACGTGTTTTGGAACAGGCCGGCGGCCATGTCAAAACGGCGCTGGTCATGATATTGGCTGGAGTCTCCGCCGAAGAGGCGCGAGACCGCCTGGAAAAAGCCGATGGCTTCGTCCGTAAAGCGATTGAAGGGTTTTGAGCCGTATGTTGAAATCGTTGGCGCCACTGATTGAACAGATCAAAGCCATTCCCACCAGCAATACGCTGCGGCAGGCGATTCGGGAACAGCAGGAGGTCGAAGTCCTGGGCGCGGTCGGTTCCCTGAGGAGCATTCTGCTTGCGATGTTGCTTCAGGAGTTGAACCGGCCGGTGTTATGGATTTTTGAAAACCAGGATGCTGCGGCGCAGTTCAAGGAGGACCTCGAGCATTTGATCCCCATCCGGCAGAGTGCGTTATTTCCCCAAAGCCGCAAAAGCCGCTGGGGGCAGGATGATCTGACGGTGATTTCTCAGCAGGCTGAGATTCTGGAAGCGTTGGCTGATCGCGAAAACAAAGTGTATCTGGCGTCGTATGCTGCCCTGTGGTCTCCGCTCCGCCGTCCGGAAAGCATGAAGTCGCAGGTGCTGCGTTTCCGCGTGGGACAGGAAGCGCCGTTTGATCAGGTTTTGCTGCAATTGAGCGAAATGGGATTTGAGCGGGAATATGCCGCCGAGAAGCCCGGCGATATGGCGGCGCGCGGCGGCATCATTGACGTGTATCCGTTTTCTGCACCGCACCCCGTACGTATTGAATTCTGGGGCAATCAAATCGAGAGTTTGCGCGAATTCGATCCGGCCACGCAGCGTTCAACCCGGAAAATTTCCTCGGTTACCATTTTACCGCGTCCGACTCTGGATATCAACGAGGCTTTCGCCACTCTGCTGGATTATCTGCCGGACGACGTCCTGGTGGTTTTCAACGATTTTCCGGCCATCGAAAAGCATTATAGTGGTGAACAAAATGTCAATCGGTTGGGGGGCGATTTGGCCGAAGCATTTGAGCTCCATTCGCCGGATCGGTGGCATGAGTTTCAAAAACGTTTGCAGCCACATGCCAGGATCTATTTCTCTCCCATCAAATGTCTGGAATCAATCCCCACCGTTCATTTTCATGGCAGGCATTTGCCGCCGCAAAACGGCGATGTGAAAGCACTAATCCGGCAGTTCCGGCAAAATATAACTGAACATAATGGCACCAATTATTTCCTTTGTGAAAGCCGGGGCCATGCCCTGCGCATGTGGGAATTGTTTACAGACCGCGGCCTTGAAGCGCATGAAGTCAAACTGAGCGGATTAAGCCTATCCGAAGGTTTTTTGTTGACGGATAGCGGTATTTTCGTTTATACAGACCATCAATTCTACGGCCGCATCCGGCGGCAAAAGGTGCGGCGGCGGCAGTGGCACGGTCTCACGCTGCGTCAGTTAAAGACGCTCTCCATCGGCGATTTTGTGGTACATGAAGATTACGGTATCGGCGTGTTCCGCGGGCTGGAGAAAATCCGGGTACGCAATCACGAACGCGAATGCTTGCTGCTGGAATATCGTGACGGCGATAAATTGTACGTGCCGCTGGATCGGATGAACCGGGTGCAAAAATACAGCGGTCGCGACGGATATGTACCGACGGTCGGTAAACTGGGATCGCCCGAGTGGGAACGAATAAAAAACCGCACCAAGGCGAAAGTACGAGAGATTGCCAAGGAACTGGTGCAGCTTTATGCGCTTCGCAAAACCGAAAAAGGCTTTGCGTTTTCACCGGATACCACCTGGCAGAAGGAACTGGAAGCATCATTCATGTATGAAGATACCCCGGATCAGAGCCGCGCGATACGCGAGGTAAAAAGGGACATGGAGAGCGAGCATCCCATGGACCGGCTGGTGTGCGGAGATGTCGGATACGGCAAAACCGAGGTAGCTGTACGGGCGGCGTTCAAGGCGGTGCAGGATGGCAAACAGGTGGCGGTTCTGGTGCCGACCACGATTCTTGCGGAACAGCATTATTTTACCTTCAGTGAACGCCTTAAAAAGTTTCCGGTGCGGGTGGAGGTGCTGTCGCGTTTTCGGTCGCCCAAAGAGCAAAAGCGAGTGGTGCAGCAGTTGAAAAACGGTGAAGTGGATATCGTCATCGGAACGCACCGGCTGCTGTCCAAAGATGTCGAATTTAAAGACCTTGGCCTACTGGTCATCGATGAGGAGCAGCGTTTCGGAGTGCGTCATAAGGAAAAGCTAAAGCAATTGCGCGTCAATGTGGATGTGCTGACTCTCAGCGCCACGCCCATACCGCGGACCTTGCAGATGTCGCTGTTGGGGGTTCGGGACATGTCGCTGATCCACACGCCGCCGCGCGACCGCCTGCCCATTCATACGGAAATTATCCATTTCGACAAGAAGCGCATCCGGGAGGCGGTTTTGCGGGAAGTGGAACGGGGCGGTCAGGTGTTTTTTGTGCACAACCGGGTTGAAAGCATTTATCGAGTGGCGCAGCAACTGGCAGAGCTGGTGCCCGAAGTGGATGTGGCGGTGGCGCACGGGCAGATGAAAGAAAAAGATTTGGAAAAGGTGATGTGGGATTTCATGCATCGGCACTACCATGTGCTGGTCAGTACCATGATTATCGAGTCCGGATTGGATATGCCCAACGTGAACACGATTTTCATCAACCGCGCCGATCGGTTCGGGCTGGCTCAGCTCTATCAGTTGCGTGGCCGGGTGGGCCGCTCCAATGTCAAAGCCTATTGCTATCTCATTGTGCCACCGATCCAAAAATTAACGCCGGAGGCCATCCGTCGGCTGGAAACCATCGAAGAATACTCCGACCTGGGCAGCGGCATGCAGATCGCCCTGCGCGATCTGGAGATTCGCGGTGCAGGCAGCCTTTTGGGGGCCGAACAGAGCGGGTTCATCGATGCCATGGGCTACGACACCTATATGAAAATTCTCGAAGAGGCCATCAAAGAATTGAAGCGGGAAGAACTGCCGGAAGAGGAAGAAGAGTCGTCCTTTCTGCCTCAGGAATGTAAAGTGGATGCCGATGTAGATGCTTATTTACCTCAAAAGTACGCCGCCCATGCCGCCGATCGGGTGGATATTTACCGCCGCATTGCCCATGCTCGGGAATATGATCAGATACAGGCGATCGAAGATGAGGTGCGCGATCGCTTTGGACGCCTGCCGGAAGAAGCCGAAAATTTATTTCTAATGGCAAAAGCCCGCATCCTGGGACGGCGGGCCGGACTGTCCACCTTGCGGGTGGAGAATCAGTTAATCGTTGGATATTTTGCTGAAAAATTGTATAATCAGAACCATCCACATGTCAGGGACATGCTGGAGCGGGTGTTACAGAGAACCCCACAGCCGGTGGAATTCGCTCAGCAAAAAACGCTGCTGTTTAAAATTAAGCTGGCAGAAGAGTCTCGACCCTTGTTACAGGCGGTAGAACTTCTGAAACGGTGGCTCGAGTCAGAAACAGAACAACCCGTTGCATCGGAACTGGTGGATCAGGAAACCAATTGAGAGCAATCGCGGAGGGATCTAGTGAATTTCACATTAATCAACCGAAACAGCTTCTGGATTGTCCTTTTCATGGTGAGCCTGGCGCTGGCGGCTTGCGAGAAACGCGAAAAACCGCGCAGTCCTATCGTGGTTAAAGTGGGCGACGAAGCTCTAACCCTGGAAGATTTGAAATATACCATCCCGGAAGAGCTGCATGACAAGATTACCCGTGAAGAGCTTCAGGAGTATGTTTCTCGTTGGATCAATGCCCACATTTTGTACCAGGAGGGCATGAAGCTGGGACTTGGTGACAAAATCGATATCAAGCGGCGAATCCATGAGTTCGAAGTGGGAATCATTGGCAATGCTTATTTGGAAACGGTGCTGGAGGCCAGGCCCCTGGTAACCGATTCAGCCATTGTGGCTTATTATGAGAAGAATAAAGACAATTTCGTTCGCAATAGTTTGGAATACCATTTATGGCACATTCTTGTGAAAACGCGCAAGGCTGCGGATTCGGTGCGTACCCTGCTTCGGCAGGGACAGCCGTTTGATTCCTTGGCCATGCAATTGTCCCGAAATCAACCGGAAGGGCCCCCATGGGACCTCGGGTATGTTTCCGAAGACGAACTGATTCCCGAAATCGCCAACCGGATCAAAGTTTATCGGGTTGGGGCATACACCCGTCCCATCAAAACCGATTTTGGGTATCACATTTTCAAAATCGTGGATAAAAAAGATAAGGGCACGGTAAAACCTTTGGATGACGTGCGTGAAGCGATCATCGCGCGTATCGAGCAGGATTTACGCGAAGAAAAGTATCGCCAGATTTTAGGCGAATTAAAAAGCAAAGCCCATATTGAAACGAATTTCCAACTTCTGAATAGAATATCGTTGGATAGTTTGTTTGCCAAATCCAATTCACCGTATCAATCGCAATAGGTGTGCGTATGTTGATGACGATGTTTCGCAGCGTCCTAATGGTGCTGCTCCTCTTTCGGCTGGCTTCGGCACAGGACGTTTTGGATCGCATTGTAGCGATCATTGACGATAATATCATTTTGCAGTCCGAATTGGATCAATTTGCCATTCAGTTCGCCCTGCAAAACGGCCTGGACCCTCGGAAGGATCCCGAGCGGTTTAAAGAGTTGCGGGAGAAAGTGCTGGAGCAGTTGGTGGTCCAGAAAGTCTTGCTGGTGAAGGCTAAAGAGGACAGTGTGGAGATCGATCAGACCCGGGTGGATAAGATGCTGGAACAGCAGATCAATACCATGATCGATCGCCTCGGCTCTCCCGATAAGCTGGAAGAATATTTCGGCACCAGCCTGCGGCGCATTCGCCGGAATTTGCGCAAGGAGATCGAAGAGCGCGCGCTGGTGGAAACGTTGCAGAATTTGAAGTTTGCGCAAATTCCCATCAGCCGGAGAGAAGTCATCGAATTTTATAATACCATGAAAGACAGTCTCCCGGAATTGCCTGCCCGGGTTCACATCAGCCACATCCTGATGTCGGTCGAGCCCAGCTCGGAAGCTAAAGCTCAGGCGTTGAAGAAAATCAAAGAAGCCCAAAAGAAGTTGCAGGAAGGCATGGACTTTGACGAAGTGGCGCGCCTGTATTCCGATGATCCGGGATCGGCTTCCCGGGGCGGTGATTTGGGCTTTACCCAGCGGGGTGAGTTCGTCCGGCCTTTCGAAGAAGTCGCCTTCAATCTCGAGCCGGGAGAAATATCCGACATTGTCGAAACGCAGTTCGGCTATCACATCATTCAGTTACTGGATCGCAGAGGCGAAAAAATTCACGCGCGGCATATTCTTGCCGCGGTGCCCATGACCGAGGACGATGAACGCCGAACCGTGCAGTTCATGGACAGCCTGAGAACGGCCATCCTCGAAGGCAAAATAACCTTTGCCGAAGCAGCCAAGAAATACAGCAAAGATGAAACCACTCGAGAAAAAGGCGGCGATCTGGGCTGGTTTGAAATGCAGCAGTTGCAAGTGGAAGAATTCCGTCAGGCGGTGGAGAACCTACAGCCCGGAGAGATTTCGCATCCTATCAAAACTCAGTTTGGCTATCATTTGATTCTCCTCAACGATCGCAAACCCGCGCGAAAACTCTCGCTGGAAAAAGACTGGGACCGGATCGCTGAATTTGCGCGCATGCGCAAGCGCAACCTTGAGTTCCAAAAGTGGGTCGATGAAATCAAAAAGGATTTGTATATCAAAATCAATAAGATTTAAAAAACGAAATGCTGTAAATCGTTTTTTAGATCTTTTAGATCAAACCATCTGACTGCCGGATTGCATCGGTCGGAATCCGGCAGATTTTGTTTTATCAAGGATCGTCAATCCCTCATATTCGAATAAGACGGTGTCTGCTCACTTTTTCGTGAAAATACCCCATTCAGGGGGAGCCCAGGAAATCGATTTGCGGATGAACCACCGGAATGGATTTTCCCCCAATGCGTGTTTTTGAGTATTGAATTCGGGCTGTGATGGTCAGGAGGAATTGTTCCGTGTATCCCCCAATTCTGTCAGGCATTCAGCAAACCGGGATCCGCTCGGAGAACCGGCGCATGCAGCTGTTTCCAAACGCGAAGATGCTCATCTGCTTATGGTTGCTTTTTTGGGTTTTTCCCGTTCAGGGCAGGGCACAAGCCGATTTCTATCCGCAGGGCAGTTATGAGACGGCCATTCAGTCGCCGTCACAATTTTTAGGATATGAATTGGGCAAGCGCTTTACGCCCCATTATCGCATGGTCGAATATTTGCACTACTTAGCAAAACAGTCGGAGCGCGTGAGGTTGCAGATATATGGCGAAAGCGTGGAAGGGCGCCCGTTGTTATTATTAACCATTTCTGCTCCAGAACACCTGCGCCATCTGGAAACCATCCGGAAGGCCGTTCAGCGATTGCGATCGGGGGTGGATTCTCATGAACTGGAGCCGATTTTCGCGAACACCCCCGCAGTGGTATGGCTGAGCTACGGCGTGCACGGCAACGAATCGTCTTCCGCCGAGGCTGCACTCCAGGTGGCTTACCACCTGGCCGCCGGAACCGATTCATTGACGAAAATGATATTAACGCGGCTCGTGGTTTTGATCGATCCGTTGCTGAATCCGGATGGCAGAGACCGGTATGTGAACTGGTTTAATGCCACCGTGGGGCGTTTCCCCAATCCCGATCCGTTTAGCATGGAACACGATGAACCGTGGCCCGGCGGCCGTACCAATCACTACTATTTCGATCTCAATCGTGATTGGGCCTGGCTGACGCAGAAAGAAACCCGGGCACGTATGGCGATGTACCGCCGCTGGTATCCGCAGGTCCACGTGGATTTCCACGAAATGAGCCATGAAAGCACGTATTTCTTTTTCCCGCCGCACGGCCCCATTTTGCAGGAATTTCCCGAATCCACCCGTCGCTGGATGCACTATTTTGGAAAAAAGGTGGCAGCCGCTTTTGACCGTTACGGCTGGCTTTATTATACCGCAGAGGATTTTGACCTGTTTTATCCGGGCTATGGGGATTCCTGGCCGAGCCTGAACGGCGCCATTGGGATGACGTATGAGCAAGCCGGCGGTGGACGCGCAGGTCTGATCGTCCGGCGGAAAGACGGCACCAAACTGACGTTGCGGGACCGGATTCAGCACCATTTCACGGCGAGCATCGCAACCCTGGCGGCCACGGCCGAACGGCGGGAACAGCGGCTGCGCGATTTCCATCAATTTTACAGCTCGGCTCTGACAGAGGCCCGGAAGGCTCCTTTCAGCGGCTATCTGCTCATGCCGGGAGTATCCAAAGAACGTTTCGATGAGTTGCTGCAGCGGCTGTATGATCAGGGCATTCGGCTGCAGGTGATTTCCAAACGGACCGTACTGAAGCAGGCGCAGGAGCTGATTACGCAAGAGCGCAAAACCATCACCGCCGATAGGGGCAGTGTTTTTGTGCCCCTGCAGCAGCCGGCCAATCGATTGTTGCGCGTTTTATTTGAACCGCAGCCTGCTTTTAGTGATACCTTTTTTTATGATATCACCAGTTGGTCGATGCCTGCCGCTTTCGGGGTGCAGGCCTATCGCGTGAATCAGAGAAGGTGGTCCGGATTGAAAGATTGGCAGCCCCCGGCGCAAGCAATGCCTGATAGCATCGTGCGGGCGTCTTTTGCCTATTTGTTTCATTGGGATGATGTCGCCACGGCGGGCTTGCTTTCGGATTTGCTGGAACGAAACATTCGCTGCTATCTGACGCGAAAGTCGTTTGTATTGCATTCGGAACGGTTTCAGCCCGGAGATATTATCGTGCCCGTTTCGGTCAATTCGGATGTCGAAGCGTTTCATTCCCGGATCCAGTCTCTGGCGCAAAAATGGCGGGTTCACCTGTTTGCGGCATCGACGGCGCTCACGGAACAGGGCATCGATCTTGGATCGCGGAACGTGCAATGGATTCGGCCCCCGAAGATGGTCGTAGCCACCGATGAGCCGGTGGCAAGCACCAGTTACGGAACCTTGTGGTTTTTGTTGGATCAGCGTATCGAAGCCCCGTTTTCTGCTGTGCGGACCCGCCGGCTGAAGCGGCTTCCGCTTTTCCAATACAACACGTTGATTTTACCGGACGCCCGGGGATCGTATGGCGCCGTTCTGGATAAGACATTTCAAAACCGTTTGCGCGCCTGGCTGAGTGAAGGCAATACGGTGATTGGTATCGGTGCCGGCGCCCGGTTTCTCATTGAAGCCAAAATCAGCGCCAACCGCATGAAAAGCGATAGACCGAGCAAAAAAGACTCTTTGAAGATCAAACGGGAACAGCGGTTGAAGCTGGCGACACAAAGCTGGAAGCAGAAACAAGAAAAACGCATGCGCGATCGCGTTTCCGGCGCCATCTTTCGTATGCTCATCGATACAACCCATCCTTTGGGGTTTGGACAGGAACCCATGGTCTATCTTTTGAAGCGCGGCAAACAAACCTTTGAATTGACCGACCGGGTGCATGTGGTGGCGCGGTTGCCGGAAAAGGCGCATGTAGCAGGCTTTATCAGCGAAAAGAATGCCAAATGGTTAAGCAACAGCGCCGTGGTGACGGTAGAAAAGGTGGGGGCGGGGCGTGTGATTTTGTTTGCCAATGAGATGATCTTCCGGCACTTCTGGCGCACCACCACCGGGTTGCTGCTGAATGCGATCTTTTTCGGGAGCGTGTTCTGATGTGGGAAACGTTGCTTTCCGTTGCCGGGCTGGCGGTCTTCTGGCTGATTCTGATTTCCGGCGTGTTGATGATTTTATTCGGCCTTCCCGGAACGTTTGTGATTGCCGGTACGGCGCTGGTGTACGGCTGGATCACCGATTTTACCGTGATTCAAGGCCGTGATGTGTTGATTTTGTTGGGGATCGCCGTGCTTGGCGAGGTGATTGAGTTTTTGCTCGGCGCTTTCACGGCCAAACGCTTCGGCGGCTCCAATTGGGCCATGGCAGGCGCCATCATCGGCGGCTTTCTGGGCGCCGTCTGGGCCACCGGCATTTTTCCGGTGATTGGCACGTTATTGGGAGCGTTTGCGGGCAGTTTTGTGGGAGCGTTTGCGCTGGAATACCTGCATTCGCCGAATACAGCCCATGCCATGCGCGTCGGGTGGGGGGCGTTTCTGGGCGCCATCGGTGGAAAGCTGAGTAAAATCACCCTGGCGGTGGCCATGCTGGCGTTGATTTTTGTACGCATGGTGTGATGGTCCGGGCGCATCCGGAAAGTGAGGTCATCGGTCTAACAAACCCCAAAGGGCTTTACAGGTGCTGGTACAGCCTGATGACATCTAACGAACAAGCGGCTCTCTTTGTGTACTGAAATGCAAAAAATCAGTGGGAATAAGCAAAAAGGCGGAATATGCGGCGTTTAACCATAGGGAAGGTAGCGGCGCTTGTCGTCCTGCTCATGTTTTCCGAAACGGTGGCTCAGGATGCGTGGAACAGCAGCCGCTTTGTGATTGCGCGCATTAAATACCGTGGCGGCGGGGATTGGTACAACGATCCGTCCATCATCCCCAATATGATGCGTTTCATGAACGCCAACACCAACCTGAAGTGCGCCGTCGAAGAACGGCATGTGGAACTGATGGATGACGCCCTTTTCACCTATCCGGTGCTTTTCATCACGGGGCACGGGCGCATTCGGTTTTCGGATGAAGAAGCAGCCCGGCTGCGGCTGTATCTTACCAGTGGCGGTTTTCTCTACGCTGACGACGATTACGGGATGGACAAATACTTCCGCGCCGAAATGAAAAAGGTGTTTCCGGAAAAGCGGTGGGTGGAGCTGCCGTTTAAGCATGACATTTTTCACATTTTATATAAATTTCCCAACGGCGTGCCGAAAATCCACGAACACGACGGCGGACCGGGCAAGGCTTACGGCCTGTTTCACGAGGGGCGTATGGTGGTATTTTACACCTATAATACAAACATCTCCGATGGATGGGCAGATCCGGATGTCCACCACGATCCCGAAGAAGTGCGCCAAAAAGCCTTTCAAATGGGAGCCAATATCATCCTTTATGCGTTAACCCGATAGCCATGCAAGATCAATATACAGAGCTGCAGAAGCGGCTCCGGAAATTTCGGGAGCGGCGTAAGCGCATCGAGTTTTTGCAAGGGTTGCTGCTGTTTCTTGCTGTTGCGGCGGCCGTTTGGGCTGTATTGCCAGCGGTTTACAGCATTGCTCCGCGGGATACGGTCTTCCGGTGGCTGGTGAGTCTGAGCAGCGCTTCCCTGCTGATCTATTTTGGCTGGCGGCAGGTGATTCTACCTTTGTACCGCTGGGTTTTCCAGCGGCATGTTCCCCCGCTCGACAAAGTGGCCCTCGAAATCGGCAGTCGGTTTCCGGAAATCAAAGACGAGTTCAGTAACGCGTTGCAGATTGTCCAGGAAGCGGAATCACAATCCGAAAGCGAAAAAGCGTTGGCCTGGGCGGCTTTCTGGCAAACCGCGCAGAAGGTCGCGCCCATTCCTTTCGAAAATAGTCTGTCGCTGACGCGACTGAAACAGCATGCTCTCATGCTGGCCGCTTCGGCAGCGGTTCTTGTTGTGTTGCTGTCCTTTTTTCCAACGGCTTACCAAAACACTGCCATGATGTGGGTGCGGCCCTGGCAGGTGCCCCCATCCAAACAACTGACCTTAAACGTCACGCCGGGCCATGTGGAGGTATTGCGGGGCAGTTCATTGACCGTGACTGTCGAAGTTCCCGAAACCCGGGTGCGATCGATTGCGCTCACGGCGATGTATCAAAACGGCAAAGTAAAGGAAACGCTGCCGCTGTTTTCCAGAACCCCCAACCGATTTGAGTACCGCTTTGAAAACATCAACGAGCCGTTTGAATACCGCATCAACGCTGATGAGCTTATCTCGGAAACCTATCGGGTCACACTCATCGACCCGCCGGATGTGCGCGACCTGCAATTAACCGTGAAGCCGCCGCGATATACGCGGCTTCCGGAGCAAAAGCTCGAGCCCAATGTCGGCAATGTGCAGGTGCTCGCCGGTTCACGAATCCATCTGCAGGTTCAAACCAACAAGCCGGTGGATTTTGCCGCCGTGGTGTTCGCGCAGCGCGATACGCTGTTTTTGGAACAGGACAATAGCGGATATATCGGTGAATTTCGCGCCTCCCGTGACGACAGCTACTTCATCCATTTGAAAGACGATCGCGGACTGACCAATCCCAATCCCATTGAATACCGAATCAAAACCATTGCCGATCAGCCGCCTGTGGTGGAGATCGTGTTTCCGGGACAGGATGTGGATATCGATGAATCCATGGCCGTCATGCTGGGGATCATGGGCGAAGATGATTATGGATTTTCGCGGTTGCTGCTCAAATATACTGTGCATCGCGGCGGACCTTATCCCATGCAGGATTCCGGGCAGGTCAAGGTGCCGTTCCGTGTGGAAAACGGTCAGTTGCGGGCGGAATTTGACTGGGACCTGACCGAACTGGACCTGTTGCCGGAAGATGTGGTGGAGTACCGGGCTGTGGTGTACGACAATGATGCGATCTCCGGTCCGAAAAAAGCCGAGAGCAGCATCTTCCGTCTGCGGTTTCCTTCTATTCAAGAAATTTTTGCAGAGGCGGCGCAGCAGCAGGAAGAGGCGGAAGAAACGTTTTCCGAAATGCTCGAAAAGTCGCGCGAAATTCAAGAGAATCTGGACCATGTGCTGCGAGAGATTCGGCGAAACAAGGAGCTGAGCTGGGAAGAAAAGCAGGCGTTAAAAGAAGAGCTAAAAGAGCAGCAGGAGATGCTGCGCGAGCTGGAAGAAGTGAAGCAGAAAATCGATGAGATGGTCGATAAGCTCGAGCGAAATGACCTCCTGGCGCTGGAGACGTTAAAAAAATATCAAGAATTACAACAACTGCTCGAGGAGATCGCCACGCCGGAACTCAAAAAAATGATTGAAGCTATGAATCGAGCGCTGGAAAACGTCGATCCGCGCCTGGTTCAGAAAGCATTGGAAGAGATGCAATTCTCCCAAGAAGAATTTCTGAACAGCCTCGAACGCACCATCAATATGCTGAAACAGCTTCAGGCGGAACAAAAGCTGGAAGAAGCGCTGAAGCTGGCAGAGGAAATGCTCAGGCAGCAGGAACAAATCAACCAGTCTTTGGAGCAGAACCCGGATTCGGCATCATTACAGCAGCTCGCGCATCAGGAACGCCAGCTACAGGAAGAGCTGAATCATTTGAACCGCACTCTGGAGGAATTGCAGAAAAGCAAGCAGGAAACCCCGCAACTGCCTTTGCCTGAGGAGCCCGTTCGTGAGGCACAAACCCTGGCGCAGAGCGAACAATTGAAAAAGGACATCCAGCGTGCCCGGGAAATGATGCAACAGGGGCAGCCGCAGCAAGCAAAGAATGCGGGCAAACGGGTGTCAGGGCAGTTGCAGCAGATGCAGCAGTGGTTGAGCCGGGCACAGCAGATGATGCAGCAAAATCAGCGCGCCGAATTGATGCGTCAGTTACGCCGGGGCGCTCGGAATGTTTTACAACTTTCCAAACGCGAAGAGGCGCTCAGCCAACAAACCCGCCGTTTGAATGCCAGTTCCCCCAAATATCGAAATATCGCCGATCAGCAACAGGATTTGCTTTCGGCGACCCGGCGGGTGACCCAGCAGCTTTTTGAGCTTACCCGAAACAACTTTTTCGTTCCGCATGAACTGGGCCGCAAATTGGGGGAATCCTTACAACACATGCAGAATGCCATCCGGCAGTTGGAAGAGCGCCGGTCCAGTCAGGCGTCCAGCGAGCAACGCAAAGCGATGCAGGCATTGAACGGGGCGGCTGCCCAACTGCGTCAGGCCATGCAGAGTCTCAATAATGCCCAGGGAGGCATGGGCATGAGCCAGTTCATGCAGCAGTTAAAGGGCATCAGCGATAAACAACAGGGCATCAATCAGCAGACCCAAAGCATGGGACAATCCGGGCAGCTCAGCCTGCAGCAACAGGCGGCGCTGTCGCGGCTTGCCGCCCAGCAGGAAGCCCTGCGGAAATCGCTGCAGCAATTGCAAAAAGAATTCGGCAACCGCAAGGAAATTCTCGGCAGCCTCGATCAAATCGCCGAGGATATGAAAAAGGTGGCGGAAGAGATGCGGCAAAAGAGCATCTCTCGTGAACTGATCCGCCGGCAACAGCGCATTCTCTCCCGGTTGCTGGACGCCCAGAAATCCGTGCATCAGCGCGAATTGAGCAGGAAACGCAAAGCAGAAACCGGCAAAACGTATATAGGGCTCGACCCCGGTCAGTTGCCTTCCAATCTCGGAGAAACTGAGTTTAAAATTCACCAGGATTTGTTACGTGCTTTGCGCGAAAACTATGCGAGAGATTATAAAGAGTTGATTCAAAAATATTTTGAAGCCCTGACCCGAGAAAAACGCAAAAATGGCAGCAATTTTTAAAATACGTTCCAAATGGATGTGGGGGTGGCTTCTGGGCATCCTGCTGCCCGTTGCCGTGTGGTCCCAAACCCCGCAAAGGCTGCAACAAATCTACCGGATGGCGACCGATTTTGAGCGTATGGGATATTACGATCGGGCTGCCCGGCAATTTCAAATTCTGTTTGATCAGCAGCCGCAGAACACGATTTATTACCGCGGTCTGAAGCGCAACCTCGAGCGGCTTGGAAAATACCAGGAAGTCGTGCAGGTGATCCGGCGGCGACTGTCTATCGTTGATGATGCTCTCGGGCGCAGCGATCTTGGCGGCGCTCTTTACAAATTGGGAAAAGCGGACGAAGCCCGGCAAGTATGGCAGCAAACCCTGCAACGATTCGCCAGGAACTCTGGAGCCTATGCCCAGGTGGCTTCGGCCATGATCGCCAACCAGCTATTTGATGAAGCGATCGAAGTGTACAAGCAGGCGCGTCGCGCCTTTGGCAGCGATGTGATGTTTGCCATCGAGCTGGCCAATGCTTACACGGCAAAGTCACAGTATGAACGGGCCACACGGGAGTTCATCCGATATCTCGAGCGCAATCCGCGTCAATTGCCGTACGTGCAGCGCCGAATTTTGCAGTTCTTTGATGAAGCGGATTCCCTCAAAATCTTGCGCACCGTGGAAGAAGCCGTCCGGCGGAAGCAGCCTGCACCGATTCCGTTGCTCAAATTGCAGGCGGAATGTCTCAAGCGTCTCGGCCGGTTCGCCGACGCGCTGGATATCTACCGCCGCATCGAGGAAAGGCGCCCTCAAAAAGACCGTAACCGCGGAAGCGAGCTGTACAATTTTGCAAACGAAGCGCTTCGGGCGGGGCAGCGGGATATCGCCATTCGCGCCTTCCGGCTGCTGCTGCAACAGTGGCCCGATACCCCGTTTGTCCAAACCGCCCGAATGAACCTTGCGGATGCCTACCTTGAAATGGGACAGCCGGAGGCTGCGCTTCAAATTCTGGATGAAATGATTGCCAATCCGGGACAGCGCATTTTTAAGTTTCGAGCGCTGCTGAAAAAAGGCGAAATCTTTCTCAATGCCTTAAACCGTCCGGAAGACGCCATCGAGGTATTTGAAACTATTTTCCAAGCCTATCCCGATCTTCAGGCACGCCGCGGGGCTGCCATTGCGTTGGGAGATTGTTATGTCAAAATCGACCGGCTGGACAGGGCGCGCGAATGGTACGAAGAAGCCTTTAAGCTCACTCAACGTTCGGATCAGGCACTGCGAAACCGCATCCTGTTTCAACAGGCGCGGCTGGCGTTTTTTGAATCGCGATTCAACGAAGCATTGCGGCTTTTTGAGCAAATCCAGCCGATAACCTCCCGTGCGGCGAGGGCAGGTTCCGAGGATCTGGTCAATGATGCTTTGGATTGGATCTTTTTTATTGAACAGGGACTGCCGGACAGTACCGGCGCATTGCCGCTGTATGCCCGGGCGCAAAAGTTTATCGAGCAGGGAAAATACCAGCAAGCCGAAGAAACCCTTTCCCGGCTCGTGGAGCAGTTTCCGAAAACGGCAATCGCTGCCAAAGCGTTGCTCGATCTTGGCGACATCCAGGGCCAAAATCAGCAGACCGAAGCCCGCATTGAAACCTATCGTCGGTTGCTGAAAGAGTACCCGTCGTCCGTTTATGCGGATGCCGCCTTATTTTTTCTTGCCCGGGCTCTGGAATCCACCGGACGAACCGCCGAGGCGATCGAGCATTATGAAAAATTGCTTGTCGAATTTCCCGAAAGTATTTACCTTGAACAGGCCCGATACCGTTTGCGTGCCTTGCAAAGTCAATCGGGCCGAATTTTTTGAGGGTGGTGCTCATGAAGCGTAGCTTCCTCTTCGTGATGGTGATTCTGGCCGTGAGCCATTCCGCCGCGTGGTCCCAAAAAATTCTCATTCCCATGGATTTAAAACAGACGGATCATCTCAAGGCCTACGGCGTCGCTTATTGGGTGCTGACACGCGGCGTGAATGTCGAATGGCTGCTCAACTACCGCGGCGGCTCGTTCATGATGGATTACTATCCGGAGATCGAGCGCGAAATTCGCATCAGGGGCGTGACGTTCAGCCGGATCAGCGGCGATCAGGCCGCACAGATTTATGCCGAAATCGAAGCCGGCAACATGGATATCGTACTGCTGGAAAAGCCCCCCAAAATTGCTGTTTATACTCCACCCAACAAGCAGGTGTGGGACGATGCCGTCACCCTGGCGCTCACTTACGCCGAAGTGCCCTATGAAACGGTCTGGGATGCGGAAGTGCTCTCCGGCGAGCTGGATAAATACGACTGGCTGCATCTGCACCATGAAGATTTTACCGGACAGTACGGGAAGTTTTATGCCAGCTACCATGCTACCGCCTGGTATCAGGAGGAAGTGGCAAAAAACGAAGCCATGGCGCGCCGGCTGGGCTTCAAAAAAGTGAGTGAGCTGAAAAAAGCGGTGGCGCGAACCATCAAAGAGTATATGGTGCGTGGTGGATTTGTCTTTGCCATGTGCTCGGCTACCGATACGTTCGATATCGCTCTTGCGGCGGAAAACACCGACATCGCCGACACCATTTACGACGGCGATCCTATGGATCCCAACTGCCAGGAAAAGTTGGATTTTTCCAAGACCGTGGCGTTTGAAAATTTTACTCTGATCAAAAATCCGCTGGTGTATGAATATTCCGATATCGATATCCCGCCCAGCACTGGTCCGCGCAACCGTGATCCTGCGACGGATTATTTTACGCTGTTTGAATTTTCAGCCAAATATGATCCGGTGCCCACCATGCTGACGCAGAATCATGTTGCGGTGGTTCGCGGCTTCATGGGACAGACGACCGCCTTTCGGCGTTCATTGATCAAAAAATCAGTGGTCATATTAGGGGAAGTGCCCGGGACAGAGGAAGTGAAATACATTCATGGTAACGTCGGGAGGGGGACGTTTACGTTTTATGGGGGACATGATCCGGAGGATTATCAGCACCTGGTGTATGATCCTCCCACTCAGCTTTCATTGCATAAAAATTCACCCGGCTACCGATTGATTTTGAACAATATTTTGTTTCCCGCGGCAAAAAAGAAGAAAAGGAAAACCTGAGATGAAGGTGCTGGATTTGCAAACCAACCGTAAAGAAGAGTTCGTCAACATCACGAAGCGCGTGCAGAACGCCGTTTCCGAATTTGGCATACAGGAGGGGATTTGTACAATTTTCGTACCGCACACCACGGCCGGTGTAACCATTAACGAAGGTGCGGATCCGGACGTGGTGCGTGACATGTTGATGGCGCTGAAACGCGTGGTGCCCGAAGACTGGCCCTATCGGCATCTGGAAGGCAACAGTACGGCGCACATCAAGGCTTCGATGATGGGGAACAGCACGCATATTTTGATTGAAAACGGCCGTTTGCAATTGGGAACCTGGCAGGCGATTTTCTTCTGCGAATTTGACGGCCCACGGCATCGCCGGTTCTGGCTCGATGTACGCGCATAGCTTCCCACAACCCGTTCACTCAAACAGGGCAGTTTCTGGTTCATGGATCCGCGATCGGAAGTGATTTTGATTCTGAGTCTGCTCATTGGTTTAGGATTTTTCGCCCAGAGATACTCCCGCATCGTCGCGAATGTTTTCGGCTTGAAAGGTGAAACCCTTCTCGGCATCGAGCTCATTCTCATCGGCGCTTTGTTGGGACCGCAAGGGATCAACCTGATCACCCGGGATGCCCTGGAGGGCGTGTCGCCCGTGTTTGCGCTGGGATTGGGATGGATCGGCATGAGCGTGATGATTGAGATGGATTTAAAGCAATTCCGGCGCATGCCGGTGGAACTGGGCCTGTATTCCCTGATCGCCAGTGTGATAACGTTTGCTGTTTCCTATGTTCTGTTGCGTTTGGTTTTAGCCCAACTGCCGGTCGTGTCGAAATTTGATTGGGCGCTGATGCTGGCTGTGTTGACCATTCCGGTGGCACCGGAAGTTTTAGCCGCCAGGGCGCGAGCATTGGGTCAGCGCAGCCGCGAACTGAGCCGGTTGGTCACCCTGGGAATTTTGGATGATGTTTTCAGTATTTTGTTTTATTTGCTCATTTTTCCGCTGCTCACCAGCCGGATCACCGGAGTCAGCTATTTTAAAAATTTGATATATAGCCTCATCATCGGGTTTGTGACCGCGCTCATTTTGAACTTGCTGACCATTCCTTCCCGCAAGCGTTCAGAGTTGCTGCTTATTTTGTTGGGCATTGTCTTTCTTGCCTCCGGGCTTTCAGCCATGCTGGGCATATCCCCGTTTTTGACCTGTTCTATTTGTGGGCTGGCCGTGGCCAATAGTTCGATCAAACGGCTGCGCATTGCTGAAGTTTTGCAGAAAGCCGAACGACCGGTGTTTTTTCTGTTTCTGGTGCTTGCCGGCGGACTCATTGAGTTGCAATCTTTGAATGAAGATGATATGCTCCTGTTCACCAGTTTGGTTGCGTTCGGTTTCGTCTGTTTTCGCTGGTTTAGCAAATATGCGGGATACTGGACCGCAGCACGCCTGGGGGCGCCGGAGGCGGCACGCCATGAGCTGCCCGTGCTGGCGTTAAGCGGTATTTTTATCGCCATGCTGGTGGATGTACGATTGGTGGTGCACAGCCCGGAAGGAAATGAGCTGCTTTACACAGGCATGCTGGCTTTCGTTTTGAGTATGATTTTTTCGCACCTGGCTTTGCGGTTTCGGATAGGCCGGGCAGGTTAACGGAGAAGGTATGTTTGATCTTTTTCCAATCATCCTTTTATTCATTCTCGCCGCCGGAGTGCGCTGGGTGGAGATTCCGCACTCCGAATTTGCTCCCACCTTTTATCTGGGATTTATTTTACTGACGGCGTATTTCCTCGGCCGATTGGGGACGCGGTTTCGGCTGCCCAAAATCAGTGGATATATCCTGGCCGGTATTCTTTTCGGTCCGCATGTGTTCAATTTGCTTGGGCATGCGGAAATTGAGAAGTTGCGTCTCATTGACGGCCTTGCTCTGGCGCTGATCGCGCTCATCGCCGGCGGTGAATTGAAAATGGATGACATCCGCAAGCAGCTCCGCAGCATTCTTTCGGTTCTGGTGTTTCAAGTGGTCATCGTTTTTGTGGGAATTGCCCTCGTGGTCTTGCTGTCTCACCGAATTTTGCCGGTGACCCGTAATCTGGAATTCAATACCGTGGTGATTGTGGCGATTTTTCTCGGCGTGACTGCCGTGGCAAAATCCCCTGCAACCACCATTGCCATCATCAATGAGTACCGCGCCCGCGGGCCCATGACCGACCTGGTGCTCGGCGTTACCATCCTCAAAGATGTTGTCGTATTGCTGATTTTTGCCATGGTCATGTCGGTCGCCAAAATGCTGGCGCATCCCGGACAGAGCTTCGATGTGTCTTTTTTAATGAAATTGATTACAGAAATCGGCTTGAGTTTGATCATCGGCGCCGGGCTGGGAGGGGTGTTTATTTTCTATTTGAAACGGGTGCGTTCGGAAACTGAAGTGTTTTTGCTGCTGTCGGTTCTGCTGGTGGCGGAATTTGCCCCGCTTTTTCATCTGGATGCCCTGCTTTTGTGTATTGCCGCCGGTTTTGTGGTCCAAAATTTTTCTCAACAGGGGCAACGGTTCATCGAAGCCATCGAACGGAGTGTGCTTCCGGTGCTGGTGCTGTTTTTTGCCATTGCCGGAGCAGGTCTGGACCTGGATGCGCTGTTTAATCTATGGGAGTTTGCTCTGATCCTGGTCCTTCTGCGATTGGGATTTACCTGGATCGGAACGTATCTGGGCATCCGCGTTGTAAAAGGCCACCGGGCGATCGAAAAGTACGGCTGGACCGGATTTGTGGCACAGGCCGGGGTCACACTGGGAATGGCAATCCTCATCGAACGCGCCTTTCCGGATTGGGGCGAAGAACTGAAAACCCTGATTATTGCCGCCATCACGGTCAATCAGGTCATCGGCCCGGTGCTGTTTCGTTATGGGCTGTACAAAGCGCGTGAAACGGCAGAATTTCGTAAATACGATTAAAGATGCAGCAGGATGAACACTCGATCCGTATCGCCGTCACCATCGGCGATATCAACGGCATCGGCCCCGAGGTGATATTGCGGGTGCTGCAGCATCCACAGCCGGAGCAGCGGCAACTGCTGATTGTCGATCCGCCCGGTGCGCTGAAAAT
>WFVT01000196.1 GCA_015491485.1 Candidatus Zhuqueibacterota bacterium | reverse complement strand
TATCAGGTTGTTCTCAGAGAAGCTGGGGGGACTTTTTGTTGAGTGGGCACTGTAAATGGGAATTTAATTAGAATAATATCACCTGAATTCATTATAGGTTTTGATCCCTTTTTAAATAATCCTGATAAATATCTTCGCGCGGATCGTTCCAAAAGTCAAAAGCTTTTTCGGTTAACGTCAACAATCCCAGTCGTTCCAGCTCGGCTACGATTTCCTGATCGTTGAGAAAGGTTTCCAGAAAACGTTGCAGTTCATCCGGAGGCAAGGCTTTAATTTCTTTTATAAGTTCGAACGCACTCATGATATTGCCGTCATGGTTCATTCAGTTGCAATATATTGAAATCGCAAAATTCCGCAAGCAAAAATTGCAACGGTTCGTCAAAGTGCAACACAGCTGTCGTCAATTTGATCTTATGCACAAATGAATAAACTCTATGCTGTTTTTCCTCAGCGACCTCCGCGCTCTCAGCGGTTTAGATTTTGAAGATTGAAGCGAAATCAAAAAGCTGTTGGGGGAAGATAATGAATGCATTGGAAATAAATGAATTGACGAAAAATATCATTGGCTGTGCTTTGCGGGTGCATAGCCATTTGGGACCTGGATTTCTGGAATCGGTGTATCAGGCTGCTTTAGCGTATTAGCTTCATAAGGCCGGCATTCAGTTTGAAAAGGAGAAAGAACTGCCGGTTCAATATGAAAAAGTCAAACTCGATTTGGGGTTCCGATGTGATTTTCTGGTGGATGATCGAGTCATTGTAGAATGCAAAGCAGTGAAAGCATTGACGGAGCTGGATCTGGCTCAGTTGTTGAATTATCTAAAGATCGCTAACATAAATGTTGGGTTGCTGATTAATTTCAACGTTATGTTATTGAAAGATGGCATAAAAAGGGTAGTGAATAAGCTCGAAGAATAAGAAGTAATTACTCTCTAAGCATCTGGCGACTTCCGCGGTTTAATGTTTATCAACCGCGGAGGGCGCAGAGGACACCGAGATTGCTTTGGAGTTCATTTTTTCAGACTATCGTTGAATTCAACGGAGGAGGGAATAATGACCATCTTGCAAGCCATTCATGATGGTATTAGGCGTGTTAATGATAACAAACGCTATCTGTTCATAGCCTTTTTTGCCAGCCTGGGCCTTTCGGCCGTCCTGGCGCTGGTGGTTTCGAACAGTATCCAGTCGTCGCTTGGGAACAGTCTGGCGGCGGATCGATTGCTCGTGAATTTTGACGGTCTCTGGTATCGCTCGTTTTCCGCCACGGCGCAGGGACTGGCGAAAACCTTTGAGCCCGGCGTGGTGGGCATCGGCGCGGTGCTCAAGTCGCTGGATGCTTTCATCACGGGCCAATTCATGCAGGAACATGCCGCCGTCCTCAAAGTCGGGGCTATATACTGGCTTCTCTGGGTGCTTTTTTCCGCTGGATTTATCTCCCGTTTTGTGGCATCCGGCGAAGACAAGCCGGGTTTCTGGGCTTCGGCTGCCCGTTATTTCTTTCGATTCATTATTCTCGCGGTGATGGCCGTCATTGTTTATGTCCTCGCTTTCCGTCTCATTCTGGGCGGGCTCACCTCACTGGTCAACGAGTGGACGCGCGAAACCATCGACGAACGCGTGCATTTTGTCCTGACGGTCGGCAAGTATTTGATTTTCTGGCTTATTGTGTGGTTCGTCAATATGATTTTCGATTACAGCAAAATTATCACCGTGGTGCAGGACCGCAAAAACATGCTGTTCATACCGCTGCGCGCGCTGGGCTTCGTCGTCCCCCGGTTTTTCAAAGCCTACGGCCTGTATCTGTCCATCGGCCTGATCTGGATCGGCACCATGCTGGTGTACTGGATCGTGGTGCCAGGAGCCGGGCAATCCTCCTGGCCGGGCATCGCCCTGGCTTTCTTGCTCGGCCAGCTCTACATCCTCTCACGCATCTGGACGCGCTGTTTGTTCTGGGGGGCGCAAGCCGGGTTCTTGTTAACGGAATCTGCACGCCCCGAAGATACCGGGGTGGAAGCTGACAAGGCGTAGGAACGCAGGAATGGGTTGAATCCTTGAAAAGGGTTTCTTATTTTTAAAATAAGCATGTTGTCATGGAAGATGAATACACCGGTTTGCCATAATGCCTTGGCAACGGGAACAGGAGGGTAGAAGGAAAAGTGCTTTATGAGAAGTCCCATTGATGAAATCTGAGCAATTGGCTTAAATAATACACAAAAATTCGATCCTGACTCAGTGAGATTCATCGACTGCCACCAATTTATAAGAATATAGGATAAAGCTACTTCCTTACAAATGAAAAAACGGTTCAAAAAGATAAACCCGAAGGGTGAAGTCATGGCTAAACTATCTCCAGTCAAAGAAAAGATGGTCAAGATCATCAAAGAACAGCCAGAAGATAGCACGTTTGATGATATTTTGCGCGAATTGGCCTTTGCGAGAATGATCGAAAAAGGATTGATCGATTCAGATGAAAAACATGTTATCTCACATGATGAGTTAAAAAGGAGGATCCGCAACTGGCGGAAATAAATTGGACTCGAGAAGCAGAACGCTGGCTAAAAGACATATTTGATTATATCGCTGAGGATAATCCGAGTGCTGCCAGCAAGGTTGTGGAAGGCATTGTTAAAAAGGTAGAGCTCCTTCGACAATTTCCACAACTCGGATATCGATATGAACCAATCAAAGATCGCCACATCAGGATTCTACTGTATGGCAAATACAGAATCGCATATCTTTTGAAAAACGACGGGAATATTGACATCCTGGGAATATTTCATGGTGCTCTTGCCATAGAAAGGTATCTGAGTTAACCATTGAGGGACACATTTATGTTTGTTAGAAAAACCTTGAAAGCCTTTGTTGCACTTGCTGCTTATCTTTTACTATTGCACGTCTCTATTGCATTCTCCCAATCCTTCACGCTTGAAGCCATCCTCAGCGCGCCGTATGTTACCAATTTAACCACCGCCGGTGAAGCAGATGTGCTGGCGTGGGTGAGCAACGAAAAGGGCGTGCGCAACATCTGGGTGGCGGCCGCGCCGGATTTTCAGCCGCGGCTGGTGACGCAGTACACCGAAGACGACGGCCAGGCTCTGGGCAGTCTGCGCCTGACGCGCGACGGGCGCATTCTGGTGTACGTGCGCGGCGGCAGCGCCAACCGTGCCGGCGAGCATCCGAATCCGACCAGCGACCCGGACGGCGCCGAACAGGCGATCTGGGCGGTGCGTACGGACGGCGGGGAACCGTGGAGACTGGCTGCCGGGAGTCGTCCGCTGCTCTCGCCGGATGAGCAATTTGTGGTGTTTCTGCGCAAAGGAAAGCCGTTCCGGGTGGAGTTACTGCCTCCGGACGGTAAAACCCTGGAAGCCAAACCGCTGTTCAAAGTCCGCGGCCGCGTGGGACACCTGCGCTGGTCGCCGGACGGACAAAAACTGGCGTTCGTGAGCTTCCGCGGCGATCACAACTTTGTCGGCGTTTACGACCTGCAACACCACCGCATCCGCTGGATTGCCCCGGGCGTGGACCGCGACCTCCGGCCGGTATGGTCCCCGGACGGCCGCCGGCTGGCGTTCATCCGCACCCCCGGTGCCAAAAAGCATGAATTGCGCAATATCATGAGCGGCACTCCCTTTGCCATCTGGGTGGCGGATGCCGCCACCGGTGCCGCACGCGAAATTTGGCGCTCACCCGGCGATGACGGCGGCTTTGCGCAGTACTATCCGGCCGAGCCGCTGCGCTGGACGAAGAACGACCGCATCCTGTTTTATTCCGAGCACGAAGGCTGGATGCACATCTACAGCATGCGTCCGGACGGCAGCGATTTGCAGGACTTGACGCCCGGCCAGAGTGAAGCCGAGCACAGCGCGGTGTCGCCCGACGGCAAATACCTGTATTTCAGCTCCAACAAAGACGACATCGACCGCCGGCACATCTGGCGCACGCCGACAGCGGGCGGCCGGCCGGTGGCGGTCACGCGCGGAACGGGTATCGAGACCGATCCGGTGGTGCTGGCGAGCGGCCGGCTCATTGCCTACCGGGCCGCGGGCACCAACCACCCGCCGGTCATCACGCTGGCGCAGGCGGACGGCAAAAAGCCAAAGGCGGTTTATCCACAGCAATGGCCGGCTGACTTTCCTCAAAAAGAGCTCGTTGTGCCGCAGCCGGTGATTTTTACCTCTGGCGATGGCTGGAAAATCCATGCACAACTTTTTCTCCCGAAAGGCGCAAAACCCGGCGACAACCGGCCGGCGCTGATTTTCATGCACGGCGGGCCGATCCGCCAGATGCTGCTTGGCTGGCATTACCGCGGTTACTACGCCAATGCCTACGCGATGAATCAATACATGGCCAGTAAAGGCTATGTGGTGCTGTCGGTGAACTACCGTTGCGGCATCGGCTATGGCCGGGATTTCCGCCTCGCGCCCAATCAAGGACCGCGCGGCGCGTCGGAATATCAGGACATCATCGCGGCGGGCCTGTATTTGCAAAAACGGCCCGAGGTGGATCCGCACAAAATCGGCCTGTGGGGTGGCTCGTACGGCGGCTATCTCACCGCCATGGGCCTGGCGCGCGATTCCGATCTGTTCGCCGCCGGAGTGGATTTGCACGGGGTACACGACTGGGCCTTCCGCGCCACCGATTTCTCGCCCGGCGGAGGTTGGGGCCTGCAGGGCGAGGAGCTGCTGGAGCTGGCCTTGAAATCCTCCCCTGTGGCGGACCTGACGTACTGGACCTCGCCGATCTTGCTCATCCACGGCGATGATGACCGCAACGTGCTGTTCCAGCAGACCACCGATCTGGTGCAGCGCCTGCGGGAAAAAGGCGTGCATACCGAAGTCCTGGTGTTTCCGGACGAAGTACACGGCTTCTTACGCCATGAAAGCTGGCTGCGGGCGTATCAGGCCACGGCGGATTTTTTTGATCGGTTTTTGAAAAAGTAGCCTGTTATAAAAGCAATGAGGGAAATGAATCTCGAAAAGCATTGCATTTTTGGCCCCAAATTAGAAACTTAATCGAAAATAAGAATACAACCAACCGATGAGGTGTGAGATATCGATGAACTGGCGTGAGCGAATTGTTGTCGATCCCAAAATTTTGGCGGGGAAGCCCGTGATCAAAGGCACTCGTCTCGCTGTAGAATTTATCATTGACCTGCTGGCACAGGGATGGAGTGAAGATGATGTTCTAAAAAACTTTCCGGGGCTTACCCCAGAGGATATCCGCGCGTGTCTGCACTATGCGGGAGAAATCTTGCAGAATGAGAAAGTTTTTCCGGTTAATCCCGGGGATTGATTCCAGATGCGGTTGCTGGCGAATGAAAACGTTCCGGGCGACGCGGTCACTTCACTAAGAAGGCGAGGCCACGATGTTCTTTGGATTCGCACGGAACATCCCGGACTTGACGACGAATCTGTGCTAAAGATTGCTCAAGCGGAAAATCGAATACTCTTAACCTTCGATAAAGATTTTGGCAGTTTAGCTTTTCAAAAAGGCGCGAAGGCCGTTGAAGGAATCATTCTTTTTCGAATACCGAAAAAGTCCCCTGCTTTCGTCTCCGGGCTTATTACTTCAGTCTTGGAAAGTCGAAACGATTGGAGGGGACATTTTGCAGTGGTCGAAGAAGATCGAATTCGTATGAAGCAGCTAAAGCGGTAAACTCGTAGGGAAGATGGAGTTAATGATTTCCAACCGAGCCCTTCCGTTTATTAAAAACTAACAAATAGCATAAAATTCAGGACGCTTCGCAATTTCTGCCTTGACCGGCCCTATCAAATTCAGTCGCTGAACCCAAAGGAGATCATTTTATGAAAAGACATGTTCGAATTCTTCCATATTTATCGGCTTTTGCTCTGTTCTTCTTTGTGTTCCCGCTGATAGCTAAAGTATCGCTTGTCCCTACCGAATCAACCGCCCTCCAAAAACTCGAATCCTTCATCCAATATCAAATCGAGGATAAAAACCTGCCGGCGCTGTCCATTGCAGTGGCGCAGGGGCAGGAGGTAATTTGGGCGAAAGGCTTCGGGTATGCCGATCCGGAAAAGAAAATCCCGGCGACGCCGGAAACGGTGTACCGCATCGCTTCGGTGTCAAAATTGTTTACCGATATTGCGGTGATGCAACGGGTGGAGCGGGGCGATCTGGATTTGGATACGCCCATTACCGAATACCTGCCCGATTTCCGCCCGGAGAATCCTTTCGGCAAGCCGATCACCCTCCGGCAGCTCATGTCGCACCGCTCCGGGCTGGTGCGCGAGCCGCCGGTGGGCAGCTATTTCGATCCCACCGAACCGCCGCTGGAGAAGGTCATCACCAGCTTGAAAAACACGCGCCTGGTGTATGCACCGGAAACGCGCACCAAATACTCCAACGCCGCCATCACCCTGCTGGGATGGCTGCTGCAACAAAAGACCGGCCGGCCGTACGCCGAGGTGATCCGCGAATCGGTGCTCGAGCCCATGGGCTTGAACCGGAGCGGTTTCGAATCCACGCCGGACATCCGTCGGCGGCTGGCCACGGGCTTTTTGTGGACGTACGACGGCCGCTTCTGGCCGGCGCCACATTTCGAGTATGCCATCGGGCCGGCGGCGAACATGTATGCGTCCATGCTCGATCTGGCGCAGTTCCTCAAAGTGCTGTTCCGCGGCGGCCAGGGACCGAACGGGCGCATTTTACGGGCCGAAACCCTGCAGCAAATGTGGCAGCCGCAGTTCATCAAGCCGGAGCAGAAGTCCGGCTACGGCCTCGGATTTTACGTGACCGAATACAAGGGATACAAACGCATCGGCCACACCGGCGCGGTACACGGCTATGCCACGGAATTCATCGCGCTGCCGGAATTGAAGATCGGTGTGGCGATGTCAACCACCCGCGACGTGGCCAATTCGGTGCTGCGGCAGATTTCGCTGTACGCATTCGATCTGTTGATCGCGCAGAAACAGGGCCGGCCGCTGCCGGACTGGCGCCGCACAGAGCCGGTCGATCCGCAACTGGCGCGGCGGCTGGATGGGAGCTACCGCAATCAGGACGGCCGCTATCTGGAGCTGGTGGAGCGCAACGGCGAGCTGTACGCCTGGAATGGGCCCTTTCGCGTACGATTGCGCGCCCGGGGAGATACCCTGGTGATGGATGGCGTCCTGTCCTCAGGCGGCTGGCTGACGCCGCAGTCGGACGGCTCACTGAAATATCGCAACGGCATATACCAACGGCTGCCGGACCGCAAACCGGCTCCAGTGCCCGAACGCTGGCGTACGCTCATCGGCGAATACGGCTGGGATCACAACACCCTGTACATTCTCGAGAAACGCGGACAGTTGCACGCGCTCATCGAATGGTTTTTCCTGTATCCGCTGCAGGAAGTCGGCGCGGACTCCTTTGCCTTTCCGGATTATGGGCTGTACCACGGCGAGCATGTGGTGTTCCGGCGTGACGCGCGGGGCAACGTAACTGCAGCGGTGGCTGCCGGTATCGAATTCCGCCGCCGGGCGGTGGGCACCGAAGCCGGGGAGACGTTCCGCATCGTGCCGGTGAAGCCAGTGGCGGAGCTGCGGCGGTTAGCGGCGAAAGCCCGGCCGCCGGAGGAAAAAGGCGCTTTCCTGCAGCCGGATCTGGTGGAATTGCGCTCCCTCGATCCGACGATTCGGTACGACATCCGCTATGCCACCACCAACAATTTCATGGGTGCGAAATTTTACGATCAGGCGAAAGCCTTTTTACAGCGGCCGGCCGCCGAGGCGCTGGTGCGTGTGCACCGCAAACTCAAAGCAAAAGGCTACGGCCTGCTCATCCACGATGCCTACCGGCCGTGGTACGTGACCAAAATGTTCTGGGACGCCACGCCGGATTCGCTGAAGCAGTTCGTCGCGGATCCGTCGCAGGGCTCCATCCACAACCGCGGCGCGGCGGTGGATTTGTCGCTGTACGATCTGCGAACCGGTGAGCCGGTGGAGATGGTGAGCGGCTACGACGAGTTTTCGCCGCGGGCGTTTCCCGACTATCCGGGCGGCACGTCGCTGCAACGGTGGCACCGCGAGCTGTTACGCGACGCCATGGAAGCCGAGGGCTTCCGCGTGTACCAGTGGGAATGGTGGCATTTCAATTACCGCGATGCGGCGAAATATCCGATTTTGAATTTGCGCTTTGAAGAGATTAAGCCATAATTATCGAGGGTTTCCCGGGGACGGAAGATTCGTGAAGGACATATTTTTCGAATCATACAATCTAAAGGATTTCTTAATCAATGATTCCGGTTTCATCCAGTTCGGGTGTCAATAATATTTCGGACATCCAGAAACGGATTACCGAACAAATTTTCGATACGATTTGAGAACGCCATGGATGCATTTCATTCGTTTTGAATTCCCGTAAATTTTGAAAAGGAAAAAGCCACTCCCAGCTCACTGAGAGTGGCTTTTTTTTGCGAAATGCCAACCGATTACTCCGGCGGACTCATGTTGAAGGCTTCGTAATTCAGCCGGATAAAATCGTGCCATTCTTCCGGCACCTCGTCTTCCGGGAAGATCGCTTCCACCGGGCACTCCGGTTCGCAGGCGCCACAATCGATACACTCTTCCGGATGGATGAACAGCGTATCCATGGGCTTGCCGTCTTCCATGATCACGTTTTCCACCACCTGAAGATTCTTTTCATCTTTCTTCGGGTTGTTCTCATCATTGATGTAAATGCAATCCACAGGACACACATCCACACAGGCGGTATCGGTCGTGTTCACGCACGGTTCGGCAATAATGTACGTCATAATCACACCTCCTTCTTCATTTACAGTGTCCGTGATCTATCAGGCAAAGCGACGGATCGCTATTGGCCTGCCAGGGTTTCGGTGCGCATCACCGACAAACAGGATCGGGTGACCTCAGCAACCACTTCATCGTAACTGACTTTAATCAGCCCGTTACGCATGTAAAAGATCGTTTGCGTAATCATGCCCAGAATCATCGCAGCCGCCAGGTTGGTATCGATGGGGCGAAACCGGCCTTGCGCCTGTCCCAGCCTCAGAATTTTAGCCAGCATCTGTTTGGGTTTCATCTTGTTTCGGGAGAGACGTCGCAGCTCGGTGTGATGCGCGGAAAAGACAAAGCTGTAGCGCCGATGGTGTTTTCGGGCGAATTCAAACACTCCTCGAATAAACGCTTCGAGCATGTCTTCGGGAGTCGATGAATTACGCAGCTCTCGGCGCAAAAATCGCCAGAACAGTTCCAGATTCTGCCGGAACACTTCCTGCGCCAGCTCTTCTTTACTGGCGAAGTGACGGTAAATCGTCCCTTCGGAAATACCGGCTCGCAACGCAATATCCCGGGTGGTCGTCCCCTTGATCCCCTGTTTCATGAACAGAGCCAGCGCGGCGTTGAGAAGCTCGTCTTTTTTCGTGATTGGTTTGGACATGCTCGGCTCACAAAAGTGGGTAAATACTTACTCACAAAAATAAGCAATTTTGCAGGTACAGTCAAGCCATTTTTAACAGGATATCGGCACAAGGTGAAAAATATGGAGGGAACCGCGACGTGCTGGGGATTAGCGAAAAAGTGGCTTTGTCCAATTTTTCATGAAAGTTTCAGGATAATCAGCCATAC
>WFVT01000195.1 GCA_015491485.1 Candidatus Zhuqueibacterota bacterium | reverse complement strand
GTTTATAATATCCCCATCTTATTTTTAAATTGTTCAGCCAGTCTAAATGCTTCCCATTTCTCAAAAAGAAAACATCTTCCAGTTCCTTTCTTGAGAGTTCTACTTTCATCATATATTAATCACCCATTTTATTTATAACCCTTTAATTTTGCAGTTAAAAAGTCTTAAAACTGCCTTTCCACGGAATACCTGCCACTATGACTTTTCTCTTTAGGGATCCAATATGTTTTCGCATTGGGATCGGCTTTTTGCTTTAACACATCCAGGCGGAAAAGGCGCATGACGAGGCCGGCAGGAACAAACGCAATGAAATAAAACAGCGTGAGTAACACCCGGGTCATGACATATCCCATGGTGACTGCTATGGTCATCCAAATGCGATGAACCTGTTTTAGGGCCATCGGCCACAAAAAGCTGATGAGAAAGAAAAGTATTGCTCCACCAGTGAACAGCAAATAAAGTGAATTTTGTTTATAAAATGCAAACCCGGCAAGGACAGCCAGAACGATGCCCAGAATCAAGCCAAACTTCCTCAATTCAGCCCGACTTTGCTTGGAAACGATGCTTTTGATTTCTTCTTTCAGCATGGCCTTTCCTCTTTAATCCAATTCATAAACTTTCCGCCAATCAATATCATGCTCAAGGGCTTTCTGCTGTTTTTTATCCAGCAAGAAATTCCCCATTATCAGATAATCCATATTGGTTCGCATGAAGCATAGAAACGCATCTTTAGGAGTACAGACAATCGGCTCTCCCCGAACATTGAAAGAAGTATTGATGATCACCGGGCAACCCGTCTTCTGATGAAACGCGTGGATAAGGGCATGATACAACGGATTCGTTTCACGATTGACGGTTTGCAACCGGGCAGAATAGTCAACATGGGTGACCGCAGGAATGACTGATCTTTGAACTTTCAGCTTGTCTAATCCGGTTAATGCACCATCATGGCCGTCCAGCCGCTTATCTTCCCGTACAGAAGCCACCAGTAACATATATGGGCTGGGGCGATCGATCTCAAAATAATCCGACACATGTTCTTCAAGGACTGAAGGGGCGAAAGGACGGAAACTCTCCCGAAATTTGATTTTCAGATTCATCACCGATTGCATTTTCGGAGATCGGGCGTCCCCTAAAATACTGCGACTCCCCAACGCGCGCGGCCCGAATTCCATGCGTCCCTGGAACCAGCCGATGACATTGCCAGAGGCAATGAGATCGGCCGTCGTAGAGATAATTTCAGCATCAGAGAGCTTTTGAGCGGGAATATTCTCTTCTTTCAAAAATTGTTCAATTTCATCATTGTGGAAAGATGGACCGAGATACGAACCTTTTTGGAAATCCGTTTTATTGTCGGCTTGACGTGAATTTTCAAGATATTGATACCACACATACAATGCCGCACCCAATGCACCGCCCGCGTCGCCCGCTGCCGGCTGAATCCAAATATCTTCAAACGGTCCTTCGCGTAGAATGCGGCCATTTGCCACGCAATTCAAGGCCACGCCGCCGGCCAGTACCAGATATTTCATGCCTGTTTCTTTGTGCACGTGCCGGGCCATGCGCAGCATGATTTCCTCAGTCACCACCTGTATGGAACGAGCAATGTCCATTTCACGCTGCGTGATCCGGGTTTCCGGCTTCCGCGGCGGCCCGCCGAACAGACGTGCAAATCGGTCGTTGGTCATGGTCAGACCGGCACAATAGTTGAAATATTTCATATTCATGCGGAACGAACCGTCCTCTTTCAAATCGATCAGCTCGTTGTAAATCAGATCCACGTACTTCGGTTCACCATAGGGCGCCAGGCCCATGAGCTTATATTCTCCGCTGTTGACTTTGAAGCCGGTGAAATAGGTAAAAGCGGAATACAAAAGTCCCAACGAGTGCGGGAACTGCAGCTCAGCCAGAATTTCGATTTGGTTGTCTCTGCCAATGCCATAACTCGCCGTGGCCCATTCCCCTACTCCATCCACAGTGAGGATGGCCGCTTCTTTGAACGGAGAAGGGAAAAATGCCGAAGCTGCATGCGATTCGTGATGTTCGGGAAACAATATTTTGCCATCGAAATCCAGCTCAGTGGCGATCAAATCTTTAATCCACAACTTTTGTTTGAGCCATAGCGGCATGGCCATTAAAAACGACTTCAATCCACGGGGAGCATAGGCAAGATAAGTCAAAAGCAGGCGCTCAAATTTCAAGAAGGGCTTATCATAAAACACAACATAATCTAGATCCGTCCCACGGATGCCTCCTTCCTTTAAACAATATTCGATTGCATGATGGGGAAAACGGAAATCATGTTTTTTGCGGGTAAATCGTTCTTCCTGAGCGGCGGCAACAATATCGCCATCCCGGACAAGACAGGCAGCACTGTCGTGATAATAAGCGGAGATTCCAAGGATGTTCATAAACTCATCCTATCATTTTATTTAGCTACAGGCCCCAACTTTTTTGATGAACTCATTTCCGGCGCTGATTTCGGTGGGATCGCAGATAATCCGGAGCGTTTGATGTATCGCCGGTGGAGGGTTTCATACATTGATCGCCATTTCGGCCAGACATTTTGCCATAAGAATTCACGGGATTTTCTTTTTGCATGACGCACCAAGCGTTCTCTCAG
>WFVT01000194.1 GCA_015491485.1 Candidatus Zhuqueibacterota bacterium | reverse complement strand
GCTGGACAGCACTTTGGTGCGCCGCCACTGCCCGTCCGGGGCGATGGCGAGACAGTCGGTAAACGTGCCGCCGGTATCCACCCAGATGTGCCAGAAGCCGCTATCGTCGTTGCGCGGGCGTGTCATGCTGAAGTCCATCCCAATCGTTTACTATCAACTGTGTCATTCACTTGACGGCTGCAGATACGTTTGATACCATTGCAGGGCACGGCGGCAGAAATCGATTTGATGCGCGCGTTCGCGCAGGCCGTGCGGTTCGCGGGGATAAATCACCAGTTGTGTGGGCACGTTCATGTATTTCAGTCCGCGATACAGTTCGTAAGCCTGCCCGGTGGGCACGCGCAGATCGCGCTGGCCGTGGGCAATCAGCGTCGGGGTTTGCGCATTGCGGATATGTTTGATGGGCGAACGATCCCACACCAGATCCATGTTGTCGTACAGCCACACGTTCCAGTGCACGGTGGCGTTTTCCACCGGCGTATCGGTCACGCCGGCCTTGGAGATCTGGTTGGCGATGCCGGCGAACACGACAGCGGCTTTGAAGCGCTGGCTGTGTTTGGTGGCCGCCCACGCCGAAGTGTATCCGCCGTATGAACCGCCGCCGATGCCCACCCGTTCGGGATCGACATAACCCTGATCGATCAAATAATCGATGCCGGCGAGGATATCCTCGAACTCTTTGCCCATGAGGTCGCGGTGATCGCCCTTGGCGTAAGCCACGCCGCGGCCGATGCTACCGCGATAGTTGGGCATCAGCACCATAAAACCGCGCTGCGCCAGAAGCTGCGCCAGCGTGCTGTAGGAGGTGTTCCAGCCGTCCAGGTAGGCCGACTCGGGGCCGCCGTGCACCTGAACCTGCAGCGGATATTTCTTACCGGGCTCAAAGCCCACCGGTTTGATGAGCACGCCGTAAATGGTCCAGTTGTCCGGCCCCTTCCAGGAAATGGTCTCCTGCTCGCCGAAGCGCACCTGCTTGAGCAGCGGATTGGAATCGGTGAGGCGCTTCAGCGCGCCGCCGCGGGTTTTGCCCCAGTACACCTCATAGGGATGCGTCGGTGTGTTGGCGGCCATGGCGAACGTTTTGCCATCCTTCGACAGGGAAATGCGGCGAAAAATCGCCCCCTGATCGCCGAACCGCTTCTTCATTTTGCCGGACGGGATCGCGACTTCGTAGAGGTAAGTTCTTGTTTTTTCAATGGTGGTCAGCAAAATGGTTTTGGCGTCTTTCCAGACGAAGGAAATGGCAGTGCCTTCGTAGCCCTCGGTGAGATTTTTCGGCTGCCCGCCGTCCGCCGGAATGATGAACAGGCTCCCGGCGTATGGATCGCTGAAGTCCACCGCGCCGAGCCAGGCGATGGTACGGCCGTCCGGGGACATGTGAAACTCACCGAGCTTGCCGTCGGTGTCGTAGATCCGTTTGCCCGGGCCGCCCTCGCGCGGCACGAGGTACAGATCGGTGAACATGTAGCTGTCATCGGTGAAGGGGCGTTGGCTGGCGCGGTAAATCAGCGACTTGCTGTCCGGCGTCCAGGTGAAAGCCCACACGCTGACGCTGTCCTCGGTGACGAGATGGCTTTCGCCGGTGGTCAGGTTTTCCACATAGAGCCGGGTGAACCGCGTCCAGGTGTCTTCGATGATCTGGTCGAAGCCCTGTTTCTTGAGCGACCGCACCTCGGCCGGTTCCTCGGTGCGCATAGTGTAGGCCAGCCACTGGCCGTCGGGCGACAGAGCATACCGGCTGATGCTGCGCGGCGCATGACTGAGCTGGCGGGCTTCACCGCCGCTCAGCGGGATGGCATAAACCTGCACATGTTTGTTGTAGGCCGTGCGCCGGCTCAGAAAGGTGATGGCGCGGCCGTCGGGAGTCCAGCCGGGCGCATAAGCCGACACCGGTTTATGGGTGAAGGGCCGGGCGTCGCCGCCACGGGTGGGGACCACCCAGATTTCGCTGTATGCGCCGCCGGGCTTTTCATCCGCACCGCGGGGCACGCGCAGCGAATAGGCCACATACTCGCCTTGGGGCTGCATGGCCACCGCGGTGACGATGTTCAAATCGACCACCATTTCCGGGGTGAGCTGCTGTGCCCGGGTCGGCTGTGCCAGCCAGATGAGGCAAAGCATCAACCAGAGCCCGATTACGGGCCGGAGGGTTCGCTTCATGGTATGCTCCTTCATGATGTCCAATGATTTTTCATGGCGAAATCGGATTTTGCAACGCAGGAATATAAGAAAAAAACGCATCCCGCTCCAAACGATTTGAGATCAATGCATGGAATGGGGCTTCATCGCTGGGTGCTCTGCGCTTCTGCGAAAAAAAACGAACACGGATGATACGGATGATGCAGATGGTCACGGATAAGAGCTGTAAAAACAACCATTATGAAAGCCGCTGCTGCCCTGGCCCAAATTTCAATTCATGTGTTGCAGTGCCTTCCCGCCGCCGTCACAAGCTGGAAGCTTGTGCTACCATGTAACCGCGTGCATCCGTGGCTGATAAAAAGGGCCGCCGCATCATGCCGTTGTGGACGATGGTCAGCCATCTCATAAAGGAAAAAATCTCTTCGCACTCTGCGCCTCGGCCAGGGATAAAAACGTCCTCCTATCCGGCCGATTGGCAATGGAACACGGATGAACGCGGATTCGCACGGATTGACACGGATTTGTGTTGTTTGGAAACAGAGATCATTTCGGTCGCTTAAATGTCTTTTCGATCGGGGTTTATCCCGTCAAAAAGCCGTTTTCGACCGGATTCACCGGATCAGCAGGATTTTTAAAGCTGAAAATAGGATTTTGAAACCAGTCTTGTGAGATTTATGCCTAAAAAATAGGTGCCCCTTCGCGTCTTCTGCCTTATCCGTGGATTGTTCCGAGAAATCTCTGCGCCCTCTGCGCCTCGGCGAGAGCATAATATCACAGGCGCATTTCGCTGGATTATGAGATTGCGTCGTCGCTTCGCTCCTCGCAATGACAGGCTGGACAAACATTCGATGCCGAATCTGAGCGGCGTAAACAGGCAAACCATTTCACTCATGCATACTCGTTTTCTATCTGCAAAAATTCGTGGCAAGTTTGCAAATTAGTACATTCTTACCGCCGTCACAAGCTGGAAGCTTGTGCTACAATATTGTATGCATCCGCGTTTCATCCGCGTCTATCCGTGGCTGATAAAAAATCATTTCATGTCAGGATTGGGAATGGCGGCGCCCCGAAAGCGCAGTATCATCCATCGACAAAAACCCCCTGCGTGCTTTGCGCCTTGGCGAGAGCATAACAAAAAGCGCATTCTGTTTGATTATGAGATTGCGTCGTCGCGGAGTTTACCCCGCACCTGATAACAGGCACCCTACCGTCTTTTTCGAAATGCAACAACATGTCACAAACCTGTTGCATCAACCTCAATTTTCGCCTAATTTTCGTTTCGATTCCACCGCGATTCAGTGGCTTTGCCCCACGTATAGCTTTTTGAATCCGCGGTGACCGATGAAAGGATTGCAAACTCCACCGCCGCTTCTTGATGGGCGCTGATCAGGCCCGGTCAGCCCCTGATGCGGCCGCACGGCTCGAATCCTGATGACGTATATGAATGAATCCACGAGGCCATTCATGACCATCCCGATTTACCAGATCGATGCGTTTGCATCAACATTATTCGAAGGCAACCCCGCGGCGGTGTGTCCGTTGCCGCGCTGGCTACCCGATGACCTGCTGCAGGCCATCGCAGCGGAAAACAATCTCTCCGAAACCGCTTTTTTTGTGCCGGAATCGCAAGGATACCGCATCCGCTGGTTTACTCCCACCAGCGAAGTCGATTTGTGCGGCCACGCCACCCTGGCCACAGCCTTCGTGATCTTCCATATTCTCCAGACTCAGCGTGACCATGTTGAGTTTGCATCACGTTCCGGCAAGCTGACCGTAGAGCAAGAAGGCGACTGGCTGGTCATGAACTTTCCGGCACAACCGCCGGTTCCGTGTGAACCGCCGGAGATGCTGATCCGCGCCTTTGACAAATCACCGGTGGAATGTTTGAAAGCCGAAGACTATCTTGTGGTGTTCGAAGATGAGACGGACGTAAAGGCATTGCAACCGGATCTTAGCATGCTCAAGCAACTGGATTTGCGCGGCGTGATCATCACCGCACCGTCTCAATCCCATGATTTTGTTGCTCGTTTTTTTGCGCCCAAACTGGGCGTGCCGGAAGATCCGGTAACTGGCTCGGCATACACTCAGCTTGCACCGTACTGGACCCACCGGCTCGGAGCCAGGCGTTTCCATGCCCGTCAAGTTTCGGCCCGCGGTGGGGAGCTCCTGTGCGAGTTGCGCGGCGACCGCGTATTTATTTTCGGGAAAGCAGTGCCGTATTTGCAAGGGACCATTACCGTACCGGGTTGATCGCATCCGAACCGGTAGCCGCAGAACATGAATCATCCAGATTGCTCCGTTCCATTTTTCGATCAAATCGTGGAGGTGAAGATGAGTAAGCTGTCCATTTTGGCGGAATTCTGGCGGTTTTTGCGCGTCCGCAAAAAATATTGGCTCGCGCCGATCATGCTCTTTTTAATTTTACTGAGCTTATTGATCGTCCTGACTCAACAAAGCGCTCTGGCGCCTTTTATTTACACTCTGTTTTAGTGAATATGATGCCATCGCGTGAGCTTGTCATTGCGGAAATGCGGCGGGTGCTGCAGGCGTATGAGCCGCTCCGAGCCCTTGCCCGGTACGCATCGATTCAGCAGCCGGTGATTTTTGGCGGAGCCGCGGTTTTTCTGTGCGCCGAACAGCAACTGTTTCGGCCGCATGCAACCGCCATCGCTCCGGACTTGGACCTGCTGATCCGGCGCTGCGACATACAGGAGTGGCAGGAGCTGCTTGGCAAACCGTTCAAACACGAGGAAACAGACCGTTTTCACGGCCAAACGCTGAAATTGCATCAGGGCGGCGTGGAGGTGGATCTCATGGCGATAGACGAATTCCGCTTTCCGGACCTGGCTGCCGATGTGGTATTGACGTTCGACCAAAACCGATTTCCGCCGGTGGAAACGGTCTTCGAAGGGCGGCTTTTCCTGGCGCTGGCTCCGGCTCTGCATGTGGCGTTCAAATTGTTACTGTGGCGGGACCCCTCCCGGGGAAAACACGACCCGGATGATGTGGCTGCATTGTTATTATGTCACCCAATTTCCTGCCGGGCCCTGTTGCAGGCCATTCAATGCCCTGAACCCTCGCGGCCGGCGCTTTCAGCCGTTCTGCGTGAGCGGTTGGGATGGCTGGCCAGGCAGCATCCTAGCACATCGGTAGAAAAGCTGTATCGGGAATTTTGCCTGATGGAATGAAACCAATGCAGGCCGGTTGCTTTCCCCCACCGAATCGCCAATCTAAAAATAAGATTGTGCTATCGCCGGAGAGACCGCTGTCATTCGCGACTGCTTTATGGAAGCATTTCTAAAAAACGGTTCGTAAGATACCATCCAAGAAAATACGATTTTGGATCGGCTCCCCTGCAATTTTTGCAAACTCACTGGTATTCCGGCAAAAAATTTTCCGGGCGGATACGCTGGCGCTGCTCCTGC
>WFVT01000193.1 GCA_015491485.1 Candidatus Zhuqueibacterota bacterium | reverse complement strand
CCATGGGATAACCCTTATAACTCCTTGATATTCATCCACTTAGAAATAATAATTATTTCTGGCACGATCCTTGTCTTAACCATGAGCGAACAACGAAAAAATGAAACACGCATCGCCGGTTTTCCGGTTAGCGGACTTCATTTGGACATGACTTCTTTTATGAAAGACGAACCGTGTCAATGCGAACCGCACCCGAACCTTTAACCTTGTAGGAGGTGGATCATGAAACGGCTGAACCGCTTATTTCCCATCCTGAGTCTGGCCTTCGGTGTTTTGATATCCTCAACGGCAGTCGCGCAAGATTCCACAAAAGCGCGCATTCAAAACCCGAAAGGCAACAAAGCCAAAGTGACGGCGAATGCCAAAGCCCCGAATAAAAATAAAATCCAGCATGAGGATCGGGGCCAGAAGGGCCAACCCGGTCAGTCTGGACAACCCGGTCAGCCGGGCCAACAAGGACAGCCCGGTATGCACCAGCCCATGCACGGGAAGATGCATCACGGCAACCGCTTTGTGGATAAGGACGGCGACGGCTACAATGACAACGCTCCGGATCACGACGGCGACGGCATCCCGAACGGACTGGATCCGGACTACATGGGCCCGAGAATGCACGGAGGCCGTGGAATGCACGGATTCATTGACCTCGATGGCGATGGGATCAATGACAATATGATGAACTGGATGCACCAATCCGGCGGCCGTAAAGGTCATGGACACATGGGCGGCATGATGGGGCAAAAAGGCGGCCATGGCCCCGGCGATGGCACCGGCAACCAGGGCGTTCGGCCGCAGGACGGCACCGGTCATGGTTCCCACATGGGCATGATGAACTCGGGCAATCACAACAACCGGGGCCAGGGTGGCAAACGGCATCAGGGCGGCAAAGGCAACTGATTGACAGATTGGGGATCGCCCCTGCGGGGGCGTCCCCGGTCGATTGCGGAAAACGGAATGCAACACCAACAAACCGTCGGGAATGAACCATGAAACGCGCAGGCATTTTAATCGGACTTTTTTGGATGGGACTTGCAGGATTGATTTGGCCCGCGACGGCACAGGCTCAGTGGAATGTGAGCCTGGCCACCCAACAATCTTACAACGACAACCCATTTGCTTATCGCACTTCAACGCAAAGCTGGATTTCGACCTATTCTCTGGGCATCCAGCGGACGTTCCCCCGGCTGGCGATCAGCTATTACGGCGACCTGAGCCGGTTCAGCGCCATCCCGGATCGAAACTATTACTGGCATCAATTGGCGCTGTGGCGGGAATCGCAAACATGGCGCTGGGGCGCTTACGTCAATCAGCAAATTAACCGGACGGCATACAACTTGTATGATTACCTGACAGCAACGCTTTATGCCCGGAAACAGGGCATGGCTCACGGGCTCTATTGGACGGCCAATGCCGCATTAATCCGCAACCACTATGCCCAGCTTTCGGACCTGGATAATTGGCAATGGACGGTGAGCCTTAACCTGAACCGCAGTCTGCCCAGCCGCACCACCATCATCGCCGGCGCCCGCTACCGCTATAAACAGTACGTGCAATCCACGACGTTGCCGGGCGGCCGGGTGATGCCCGGCTGGGAACACGGTCACGGCGACAGCAACCGTGGAGGGATGGGATGGTTCACCGGTATGGATGACGGCCATATGGGCGGAAACAGCTATGCCCCTTCCCTTTCACAGGCGGTTTTCTGGCTGCGGCTGGCGCAATCGCTGACGCCGACCACGGGAGCGGCGCTACAGTACACGCAGCAAATCAATTTGACCGGCACCGATCGTTTCATTACCGGGATTGAGCTGCTGGATGCCCAGGAATCGCAGCTTTTTGATGATCCCATGGGCTATGAGGGCTATGCCTTCACGGCGCAGCTGACTCAGCTACTGCCCGGCCGAATGATGTTCCGTGCCGGCGCCACGTGGAAATACAAATCCTATATTTCTCAGGGCATATACACGGATTTAGAAACATTTGACGAAAACACCCTGCGTGAGGACACCTACCGCAGCATATGGATTTATTTGCAAAAAACCATCGCTTTTTCATCGGCGGCGTTGCCCAAATTGAATGCGTATGTCCAGCTTCAATGGACCGACAACACGTCCAACAGCTACTGGTATGATTACCGGTCGCAACTCTTCTCTATCGGGCTGGAATTGGATTTATAACCGGAGCGCCGTATGCATTTGGGAATGCGGAGTCCGGCGCAGCAGCAGCTTCGGCCCGGACTGAAGCAGAACACAAGAGAAACACGGTGTCCCCTGTTTGAATGGGACTGTCCAAATCATCGCAAGCACGGCTCATTGGCCTCTGTCGGGAATTTTTTGAACTCGATTGACCGGGGCTTTCCGACAGCGGTAGAGCGGTTTTGGACAGTCCCGTTTTTTATGAACGAACAGCGGTTCCTCTTTCATACCCGTACGGTGAAGTAAAGGTTGATTTTCAGGTCACGAAGACATCCTCCCCGGTAGTATAGTGTGAAGGCGTTCTCGCCCAAAAGCACCATCAAAAGCAAGGGCGTCTCCACCGAAATGACAAACTAACGCGAGGCGTCCCCGCCGAGCGACGCACCATCGGCCGGAGGCCTCGGGCTAACTGGGAATTCTGTTACCGGTCGCCTTCGGATTAGCCGGAAAAATTTGGGATTTTGGTAGCTGTCGGTCAGGATGAAATTTGGAGCAAGGTGAAAACCTTATGACAGCTTCAAAGGCTTTGCAAGCTGCAGAATCATGAGTTGTTATTCCCAGGATGCCCTTGGGCGGATACGCGAAGTAAAGATTGAATTCCAGAGCAAATGGTGTTACATTGATGGACAAATGGCGCGACAATCCAACGATCCAAACCGGGCGAGCCTCCTTTATGACATCCTGGCTGCCGAAAACCCTTTCACTGCAACCGCGAACGCTCATCTGGTCTTTTGCGGTTATCGCCGCCGTGATGGTGCTGTCGGCCCTGATCGAGCTGAATCAGAGCCGCAAGGAATTATTATTGCTGATGGAGCGCCAGGCGCACCATACACTGGAAAGCATGCTCGCGGCTTCCCGCAATGCCCTGCTCAGCAATCAGTATTTGGAAGGCGCGCTCCGGGAACGGCTGCTCAACAACGCCAATTTTGTACGCCTGCTTTATGAATCCGGTCGGTTGCGTGACCCCTTGCTTGCGCGGCTTGCGCGGGAAAACGGCCTGTTTCAAATCCACGTTTTCGACCGTAACGGGACGGTCCTCCACTCCAGCCACACGGCAACCGGCGACGCTCGCAACAGCGATCTTCCCTCTCCGGAAAGGCTGCTTGCACCGATTTTCACCGGCGCCATCGATACGCTGTTTATCGGATTGAAATCGCCCCGGACTGACGGCGGTATCCGTTATCTTCTTGCCCTGGCCGCCCGAGATCGCAGTGCCATCGTGATCAATCTGGACGCCGATCGGTGGCTGCAATTTCGGAAACAAGTCGGTTTTGGCAGCCTGATACGCGGACTGGGCGAAAGTCCGGGGATCATTTATGTGGCTTTGCAGGATACCAGCGGCATTCTTGCGGCTTCCGGAAATGTCACCGAACTGGAAAGTATTCAGGAATCCCCGTTTCTGTGGCAGGCATGGCAAGATTCCTCATTTGCCAGCCGGGTGGTTCGGTTCAACGACGAGGATGTCTTTGAAGCGGTGCAGCCCTTTTATTTTCAAAACCATGGATACGGCATCTTTCGGCTCGGACTCACTCTCGAACCGCTGCATGCCATCAATGCCCGGATTTACCGCCGTCTCGTGGGCATCACCCTCGTACTGACATTCATTGGCTTTATCCTGTTCAGTCTGGTGCTGGTTCGGCAGCATCTGGATGTGGTTAAAAAGCAGTATCATGTCGTTGAAACGTATTCCGGCAATATCATTGAAAATGTCAGTGACGCCATCGTTGTGTTCAGCAACCGGACCGGCATTAAAATTTTCAATGCCGCGGCAGAACAGTTGTTCGGCCGCAAGCGCCGCGATATTCTGCACCGCCCTCTCACGCAATTATTCGATGCCACCGACTGTACGAAAATTTTGCAATCCGGTGAAACCATGCAGCCGGTGGAATGCCGTATCCGAGGCCAGAAGCGGTTTCTGCTGGTCTCGAAGGGGGAATTCACCGATGAAACCGAACAGCGCAACACCGTTCTGGTGATCCGCGATATGACTGAGATACGCCGGCTGGAGACCCAGATGCAATTGCAAGAACGCCTCAGCGCCATGGGAGAACTGGCTTCCGGGGTGGCGCATGAAATTCGCAATCCACTCAATACCATCAGCACCACGGTGCAGCAGTTGGATCGGGATTTTGAGCCGAAAGACAATGCGGAGGAATACCATCAGCTCATGCGGCTGGTCTATCAGGAAGTCCGGAGGATTAACGAGACCGTCGGTCAATTTCTTAAATTCGCACGTCCGGAGCCGCTGCAGCCGGAACCGTTCCGGCTTGCGGAATTTTTCGACCATCTGCGCATGCAATACCAAAGTTTGACGGAACAGACCGGGATCACCTTTCGCATCCACTTCGACCTCGACCAGGAAACCGAGGTCGTTTGGGACCGGCGAAAAATGCAACAGGTGCTGATGAATTTGATCCAGAATGCCGTGGATGCCATGCCGGAGGGCGGCGCCATCGATATTTTTGCAGCGGCGCCCTATGGCGACACCATCGAACTGCGGATTCGGGATACCGGCCCCGGCATTCCGGAATCCATTCGGTCCAAAATTTTCAATCTGTATTTCACCACCAAAGCCCGCGGAACCGGAGTCGGCCTGGCTGTGGTGCAACGCATTGTTTACGATCACGGAGGGGTGATTTCATTTGAAACGGAGGAAGGCCAGGGGACGACGTTTATCATCCGACTGCCGGTAAAAGCCGGAGGGGTGTGAGCCGAATTTTTCCGGAAGCCAAAACCGTCCCGACATTCCGCGCCTGATTTCGTGATCCAGATCTTTATTCATAGTCTGAAAGAAGCGAGCGAAAGGTATAAAATTTGCCCCTGCATCGATCATCATCACGCATTTCACTGCCCGGGGGATTAACGACAGCGTCCTTTTGTTGCCAACGAACCATAACATCAAAGCCAAATGAGTGTGATATGACGCCGTTTTCTATTTTAATCATCGATGACGAACCGGCTCAGGTACAATCGCTGAAAAGTTTTTTGAGTCGGCGCGGTTACGAAGTGTTCACCACTTCCACCGGCCCCGAAGGGGTGCAGCTCATCGAACAAAACACCATCGACCTCGTTTTGACGGATTTTCGAATGCCCGAATGGGACGGCCTGGCGGTGCTGCAAAAAGTCAAAGAGTTGAACCCGGATATCGACGTGGTGGTGATGACCGCTTACGGCAGCATCGAGGATGCGGTGAACATCATGAAAGCGGGAGCCTATGATTATCTCACCAAACCCATCGATCTGGATGAGCTGGAGAATCTCATCAAACGCGTGCACGAAAAACGGCTGCTGCTTGCTGAAAACCGGCTCCTCAAAGAACAGCTTCAACAGCGATTCAAGTTTGATGCCATTATTTCTCAAAGCGGAGAAATGGAGCAGGTGCTCAATACAGCGGCGCGCGTGGCTAACAGCAAAGCAACCGTTCTCATCCGCGGTGAAAGCGGCACCGGCAAGGAACTCATCGCCCGCGCCATTCATTTCGCCAGTCCGCGTAAGGATAAACCGTTTGTGGTGGTCAATGTAGCCGCACTGTCGGAAAACCTCATCGAAAGCGAGCTGTTCGGCCACGAGAAAGGCGCGTTCACCGGCGCCACGCAACAGCGCCGCGGCCGGTTCGAGGAAGCGAACGGGGGCACCCTGTTTATCGATGAAGTGGGCGACATCCCGCTGAGCGTGCAGGTCAAATTGCTGCGCGCCATTCAGTTCGGCCAGTTCGAACGGCTCGGCGGGAACGAAACCCATACGGTGGACGTCCGCATCATCGCGGCCACGCACCGCGATCTCGAGGCCATGATTCAATCCGGTGAATTCCGTGACGATTTATACTACCGCCTCAACGTCGTCAGCATCTGGATTCCGCCGCTTCGGCAGCGCAAAACGGATATTCCCCTTCTGGTGGACCATTTCATTCAGAAATACGCCAGAGAAAACCAGAAGGCGGTCAAAGGGATCTCCCGTGAAGCGCTTGATCGGCTGATGAAGTACAACTTCCCGGGGAATGTACGCGAGTTGGAAAACATGATCGAGCGGGCGGTTGTTCTTTGCCGCGGAGAATACATCACCACGGACGACCTGCCTCCCACGCTGCAGGTGTTTCCGGAAAAGACGCTTCTCGACCCACGGCAACTTGAGGCGGGTTACGAGGCGAAAATGCGGGCATTTGAAACGGAAATGATTCAGGCGGCGCTAAAAGAAACCGGCGGCAACCAAAGCGCAGCCGCCCGGTTGTTGGGCATCACCGAACGGCATTTGCGATCTCGGCTGGAAAAATTGGGACTCAAAAAATAAGCCGGTTCCGGGAACTCGAACCCGGCCTGCCTCACCATCAGAGAGCTTACAAACCATGTTTCACGGATTATCATCCCGTCTGAAAAGGAGCGGGGCTGTCCAAAAACCACCCTTCAGCGTCATTCCCGCGAAAGCGGAAATCCATAAGGGATTGTCTCTCCGGGATGCCACGTCCGCAGGCCTGACGTTATTAGGACCATTCTTCTGTTTTTGGACAGCCCCAACGTTTTAGAGCGCATTACCGTTTGCGGCTATTGAATCAGCATCATTTTACGGGTGATCGAAAAATTACCGGCCCTCACCGTATAAAAGTATAAGCCGGAGCCCACCCGCAGGCCGCTTTCGTTGCTGCCATCCCATCTCACGGTATGCCAGCCCGCCGCCAGTTGACCTTGAAGTAAGGTTTTGATCCGGCGGCCGGTCATATCATACACTACGACCTGGACCCGGGCCGATTGCGGCAGCCCGAATCGGATGCGCGTTTCCGGATTGAACGGATTCGGGTAGTTGGGTTGAACCGTAAATCGTTCCGGTAAAGCGGCTACGGCCTGTTCCACCGAGGTTGGCGGTGTGCCTGAGACCACTCTCAGAGTTCCATTTTTTAATACCACCACCTTCCCGATCATCTTTACGGTAGGCGCCGTCAGCACGACATCCGCCGTATGGCTCACGGTGACGTTTGGCCCGAGCACGATCGTTTGGCTCGCGCCCAACAGGTGATTTGCCTGAAGCACCGTATCGCTGACCACTACCTGATTTTGTGCCTGCAAGAATGGCGCACTGCCCCAAACCGCGAGAAAACAGCACAGGCGCATCAGTGTCGGTTTTATTTTATGCACAGAGGATTTCAGAGTCTTTAAAGGATGCATAACCTTTTCCCTCGACGTCGATTCATGGCAATTGACTTATCGTTTACAGGCTTCAATACGTTTCTTTCACCAATATGCCCCCTCGAAAGCCGGCCGGATCGACCGTAATTCCGGTGGCCGTCTCTCCGGCAGGAACGGCTTTTGCCCAAATTTCTACATTGTAATTGCCTGCAGGAAGATCATCAAACACCGCCGTAAAAGAAACGTATTCATCACCGGGGGCGCTGATGAGAGAGCCAAACGTTTGCCATTTCGCTTCCTTCCCACTCAACCGGACCTGGAATACTACGCCGGACCCCGTGATAGACGCAACCGCAATGCGGGTATGGACAAAAACTTCGATTCGTGTCTCGTCATACTTTTTTTGAATGAGGTTTATGGCCGAATTGACCGGTAATGGCGTCCAATTATCTCCGACATTTCCCGCGCCTTCATTCAAATCCGTAAAAGCCCAATACCGAGCCCTGTGCTTTCGCACTTCATTTTGAAGTTCGGAGACATCCACGCTATCCACCCATCCGGTTACATTGATATTGCCTTTGACGGACAGGGCCGCCGAAGTATCGTATCGGCCGATACCGAGTCCTTTTCTGTGAAAATAGAAAATCGGGGATTGCGTCATTAAGTTGTCGGCGGGGCCCAGTTGCAATATTTCGCCTGCAATTTTGGTGCTAAATGCCCATCCTTTTTTCATTCCCATATGCTGAAAGATGAAAACCCCTTTTTCTGTATCAATCAAGAAATCCCCTTTGACGTGCAGATGGGTTTTTGGCATGGTCAGTCCGATTCCAACTTTTCCATCAGCGGTAATGGTAAACGTGGTGTCTTGGGAATGTGACGCTTTAGCTGCAAGCAGACTCAGGCATGCTACCAGAGAAAGCACTGTGAATTTGTTCATATTCATTACCTCCTGTCATTGAAGTGCATTTATAAAATTCCTGATTGGATGCTTTCACCAGTTTCAGCATCTGGATGATGCACTTGTGAGGAAGGCATACAGGTTTTATGCAGCTCGATAGGGGTAACGGAAGGGAAAATCATACTCATTTGAAGGATTGCATGAAATCAACCACCCCGGTTATCCGTTTCCTTCGGGTGACGAAGCGGTCGACATGCAGTCCACATCCCCAAGACGAGAACGGTTCTACCCTGATTGTGCCATCCATTTAACTTATTTTGGTATATAAAAAACATCTTTCAGCGGGATCAGGCAAGTTAAGATTTTGTCAATAATAGGGCTGCCTGACCCCACTGCACCTAATTTGAGCGCATGCAGGTGTGAACGATTAGTGGGATATCTTTACAACCTGAAAATCAATCCGTATTCCACCGGACGTGTACAAATCAAGCCTGGGGGGAAATTTATTCCGGATTTCATAATAAAAAACAATTCACCACCCAAAAGAACGCGAAGTCCACGAAGCTTTTTGCTCCGCGACTCTGCTTCGTGGGCTTCGCGGCTTCGTGGTTGAAAAAGCACGGTATCCGGGCGCACTGGAGGTTTTCGGACGTGTCCCACATTCCGGGACATCTTCCCGTGCGCACCGGGGTGATTTAAATGCCTTCCTGTGCCAGCACATAAGACAGGATCGCCAGCATGGCCGCGCCCAGTTCAAGTTCGCGTTCATTCACCTTGTCGAATGTGTCATTATCCGAGTGGTGGTAATCAAAATACCGGTGCGAATCCACCATCAACCCGATGGTCGGCACGCCCTGGCGTTTCAGCGGCGAAATATCGGCGCCGCCCCCGCCTCTTCGAATAACCCCGGCTTCGATCTGTTCAAAGAGATAAGCCCACCGGCCCAGCTTTTCAACCGTCATTGGCGGCGCATCCACGGAAAAACCGCGCGGGGTAAAACCGCCGCGATCGCTCTCAATCGCCGCCACATGCTTCCATCCTTTCTCCAGCGCCACCCGTGCATATTCCCGGCCGCCGCGCAGGCCGTTTTCCTCATTCATAAACAGCACCACCCGGATGGTACGCTTCGGCAGCAGTCCCAGCGCGTTTAACAATCGCAAAGCCTCAATAGATTGCACCACACCGGCGCCGTCGTCGTGAGCCCCCTGCCCTTTATCCCAGCTGTCCAGATGCCCGCCAATGACAATGATTTCATCCGGCTTTTCACTGCCACGAATTTCACCAATGACATTGGCAGAAGGAACATCCGGCAGGGTTTTGCAGCTCAGCCGCAACCGCACCCGGACGCGACGTTCCTGCTTCAGCAGCCGGCTTAAAAATTCAGCATCCAGAGTACTGATCGCAGCCGCAGGAATTTTGGGGATGCCGTCGATATACCGCATACCGCCGGTATGCGGCACGTCATCCAAACGGGTGGTCATGGAACGCACCAAAACCGCGATGGCACCGTATTGGGCCGCCTCGGCGGCGCCGCGCGTCCGTTGATTTACCGCGCCGCGGTAAGCCATGAAGGTGTGCCGCTCGGTGGGGTCCATGGGCCGGTTGAAAAATACAATTTTGCCTGCAACGGCGTTTTTTCCCAGCCGGGCAAGCTCATCGAAATCGTGCACCTCGATTACCTCTCCGACAACGCCCATTTCCGGGGTCCCGATGCTACCGCCCAACGCGCACACGGTCAGCGGATAATCGCCAACGATGCCCGATTGGACGACCTCGGCTTCCTCCACATCGCCGCGCACCCAGCGCGGCACCATCACCGGCTGCAGCCAGACGCTATCCGCCCCGACCTGCACCAGCTTTTGCCGGCCCCATTCCACCGCTGCGGCCGCTTCCGGTGAACCGCTCAATCGCGGCCCAATCCCTACCGCCAATTCCCGCAGCATCGAATAAGCGCGGCGTTCCTCCAGCGCCCGGTCGATGATTTTTGTCGCCACATCCAGATAAGGGCGATAATCGCCGTTCTGCGCCGATGCAGTGCCTGTGGCAAATATGAATCCGAATAGCCATACGCGACCGAGGATACTCCGCCAATTTTGTAACCGCATTGAATAAGCTCCTTTTGTTGACTTTGGCCGTTCCATCTTGAACTGCCAAAATACACTGAGAAAAGCGTTGAAGCAAGACGATCCGTCCGAAACACAGCCCTTTCGATCGCACTTTGTCCCTGCTTCGCATTTCAGGACGGCATAACCAAAATTTTTTCTGTGGGTTGTAAAAAATTCCTTGCCATTCCAGGCCTTGCCGCTTATATTTAATGTAAAATTTCTGTAAAATTTCTCCGTACACACGATTGAGCAACAGGATTTTGCTCCATTTCAATTCCAGTCTATTTTAGCCTCTGTTTTTCCACTTTGCATCCGCATCCATAAGGCGATTCAGAACAACAGGACTCGGGGCCAGAAGGGGAACCAGATTCGAAAAACGGGAATGACCGGCGAGGATTCGGAAGGCTCATGCGCATGCAAAATCTGTTGAAGATCTATCTTACTTTGGAGCGCGAAACGCGCAAACACTGTGAGCGGGTGCGTATTTTAGCGATGCATATCGGAGCACGCCTCGGACTCACCAAACGGGAATTGCAACATCTCTCTCTGGCAGCTCAATTCCATGACGTGGGCAAAGTGGCCGTGGACCCGGCCATCCTGAAGCAAAGCACTCCTTTAAGTCCACAGCAGCGGGAAGTCATCCGCTTGCATCCCCAGATCGGTGCTGAAATATGGGCTTCAATGGGCGGTGATCCGGACATTGCCTTTTCCATTCTCAACCACCATGAACATTTCAATGGAGGCGGCTATCCGTTTGGTCGCGCCGGTCATAAAATTCCGTTACCCAGCCGCATTATCGCCGTGGCCGATGCCCTGGATGCCATGCTGTCTGATCGCCCTTACCGCAAAGCCATGAGCGCCGATCAGGCCGCGCTGGCGTTGCTGGCCGGTTGCGGCAGTCAATTTGATCCTTTCATTGTGAATCTCATCCTTAATAAGCCTTCTTTGCCCAGTCTTCCACGTCAAGCGGAAATGCATCTCTGAAACATCCGCTTCCAATTACGATTTTGTATATGATCGTATGCGGAAAGGCCGTCTTTTCGCTTATTTTATTGCGAATATGGATAATCCTGCTTATATTCACCTCGCTTCATCCATTCAGACCGCCTGTTGGACTGGAGCTGAATGGCATGTGTTTTGCACTTGGTTTGTCGCTTGCGGCGACAAATCGTCAATTCGAGTTCGATGAATTTAAGGATACATGGCCGAAAAAGGAGTTTGAGAATGAATTCAATCAAAAGGCTTGGTGTGCTGATCGTGCTTTTGGGGGCAGTTTGGGCAAATCCGGGGATGGCTCAGGACAATCTGAGATCACAACTTTTTTCCGAGGTGGATGCGATTAAAGCACAGGCGGATCAACGGCAAGCTCAAGTCCTGGCGCCGTCAAATTATAATAAAGCCCTGAAAGCTTACCAAAAGGCGGAACAGGACCTGCGCAAGGGTCGCAATTTGCAGGACATCCGCAAGCGTATCCGCGAGGCGCAGACCTATTTCAAAAAAGCCATTGAGGCCACCAAGCTGGCCGAGGTGACATTTGCTGAGGTGACGGCGGCACGCAACGATGCCATCAGCGCTGACGCCGCCAAGTTCGCCCGCACCACCTGGGAGAAGGCCGAAGAAAAGCTCATTGAAGCCGCCAAAGAGCTGGAAAAAGGCGATGTGAAAGACGCCATGAAGCGCGGTAAAGTCGCAGAAGAACTTTACCGGCAGGCCGAGCTGGAAGCGATCAAAGCGAATTTCCTCACGCCGGCCTGGACGCTTCTGGATAAAGCCGATCGTTTGAAGGTGGAACGCAACGCTCCGCGCACCCTCGCCCGCGCCCGCGAACTGGCACAAAAAGCGGAAGACTTGCTCCGCCAAAACCGGTATGACAACGATGAAGCCCGGCAACTGGCACAGGAGGCCAAATATGAGGCCGCCCACGCCATCTTTCTCAACGAATTGATCGAAAAGTACAAAGACGCCGATCTCGATTTCGAGGACGTGTTTTTGTTGGCTGAGCAGCCGTTTCAGAAAATCGGCGGCACGCTGGATATCGTAACTCGGTTCGACAAGGGCTACGATCCGCCAACGGAAAAGATCATCAACAAAATCAAAGACTTGCAGGACAAATTGCGGCTGGCGCTGGAAGTGATTGAAAAACGCAATAGCGAGATCAAAACGTTGCAGGAACAGATTGCCTCCATGGAACGCCGGCTGGGCAGCCTGACCGCTGCTGAAAAGGCCCTGCAGGAAAAATTGGAACGGCAGCGCAAACAGGAAATGACGTTTTTTGAAGTGGCGAAAATGTTCACCCGCGACGAAGCGCAGGTGCTGCGCGATGGCAATCATGTGATCATCCGGCTGTACGGCCTCACCTTTCCGGTGGGCCGCGCGATCATCGAACCCCAGTTTTTCTCGTTGCTCACCAAGGTTCAGAATGCGCTGCGCAAATTTCCCAATGCCAATGTGATCATCGAGGGCCACACCGATTCGCAGGGATCGGATCAGCAAAACCAGACACTGTCGGAACAGCGGGCCGAGGCGGTGCGTCAGTATTTGCTGGCCAATATGAACTGGAGCCCGGGCCGGATCCATGCTGTGGGCTACGGCGAATCGCGGCCCATCGCCAGCAACGAAACGCCTGAAGGCCGCGCCAAAAACCGCCGCATCGACATCGTGATCATTCCGGAATGGGCTCAGAGCGAAGCCGCCAACCAGATGCAGCGGTGAAGCGCATGGCCTGATGGATCCTGAAACGTATTCCAAGCGCACGTCCATCCGGACGGTGCGCTTTTTTATTTTCGGCGTGAGGCTGGTGGTCTGGAGAGCGAATTCTTGCAGTGGCCGCCGAAATCGTTTGTTTTGGGGATCAAGATGCGATTCACCAGATGGATACCTATTTTAGCCCGAAGGCCTCCGCCGAAAATTTTCCACTTAGCCCGGGGCCTCTGGCCGAGGGCGGGGGCTCGGCGAGGACGCCTCGCGTTAGATTATCATTTTGGCGGGGACGCCTTCGCGCAAAAAGCTCTCTGCTCTTGCCACGCACCCGCAAGAGGCGCGAGCGATGAGAACCATTCTCTCCCCAAAAACCTTCGTGACCTTCGTGTTTTTCGTGGTAAAATAAAAAACGGCTCCGTTCTCGCCGATTCTTTTGATTACGCATGGTTTGCCTGACATGGATTGCCCAAACCGCTGAGCTCGCCGAGGCCGCCGAGATGTTGCTCTGCGGCCTTCGCGACCACTGGGCGCTTTGCGCCTCTGCGAGGGTAAACAACAGCGAACACGGATATAACGGATGACGCAGATGGTCACGGATACGAACTGTAAAAGACAACCATCGTGAATGACTCCGATGTCCCTTGCCGGCAACTCAATTCATAGCATCTTGATGGGTTTCGACTTGATCAATCCGCGTTTCATCCGTGTGCATCCGTGG
>WFVT01000192.1 GCA_015491485.1 Candidatus Zhuqueibacterota bacterium | reverse complement strand
GCGTTTCATCAATCCCATGCAAATCCCCTGTGCCGGTGCACGTGTTTAGTAAAAGCAACGATCGTTGCTGATGAACTTACCGTTTAATCCCCTTTCCTTCTCCACGGTTAACCATTTTCATCCAATTCATTTATCACCACAATGACGCATGAGTTTCAAATATTCATCATAGCTATCGGCATCGGCATGAAAAATAATTATTGCGAAATGATAAAAAGAGGCATGAAAATCAGAAAATAAAAAAGGCCATTCCGGTTTTTTTCTGGAATGGCCTTCAATTCAGTGGAGGAGTTCGATATCAGCTACAGCCGCTGGTAGCGCCGCAGGTGACGCACTTGAGGCAGGTGCCGTTGCGCACCATGGTCAGGCTGCCGCACGATTCGCAAATGTCGCCGGTGTAGCCCTGCAATTTAGCGGTGGCCACCTGCGTCTGCAGAGTCGGCTTGGTTTGCAGTTTGTCTTTGTATCGACTGGTGCCGTTGGCCACCACCGGTGTGGCTTGCGCCAGCGTCTTTTCTTCCGTGGCGGGCTCCGGCGTTTCGGCGGCCGTTTCCGGCTGTTCCGTCTGAGGCGGCTGTTCCGGCTGGTGCAGCTCGGTGCTGCGCAGGTCGGTCGCCTCGTCCAGATGCGCCAGGTCGGTGCGGCCGAGGTAAGTGATGGCCAGCTCGCGGAAGATGTAGTCAATGACCGAGGTCGTCATTTTGATGTGATCATTGCCCACCACGATGCCGTTGGGCTCGAAGCGGGTGAACACGAAGGCATCGACGAACTCTTCCAGCGGCACCCCGTGCTGCAGGCCCAGCGAGACGGCGATGGCGAAGCAGTTCATCAGGCTGCGGAAGGCCGCGCCTTCCTTGTGCATGTCGATGAAAATTTCGCCGAGCTGACCGTTTTCATACTCGCCGGTGCGCAGATAAACGTTGTGACCGGCGATCTTTGCTTTCTGAGTGTAGCCGTAACGCCGGTTCGGGAGCCGCCGCCGTTTGGCAATGTAGCGGGTAATTACCCGTTCGGCCACCTGCACGGTCTTTTCCGCCGCCGGCATTTCGTCGTACTCTTTCAGGAGCTCGTCCCAATCTTCGTCGGCCACCGTGTTGAGCGGCTGGCTCAGCTTGGAGCCGTCGCGGTACAGCGCGTTGGCCTTGAGGCACAGCTTCCAGGATTTCATGTACGCTTCCTTGAAATCCTCGATGGTGGCCTCATGCGGCAGGTTGATGGTTTTGGAAATGGCGCCGGAAATGAACGGCTGCGCCGCCGCCATCATCTTGAGGTGGCCGTCCACCGAAATGTAGCGCGTGCCCTTGCGACCGCATTTGTTGGCGGTATCGAACACCGGGTAGTGCTCGAGTTTCAGGTGGGGTGCGCCTTCGGTGGTCATGGTGCCGCAAATGTAATCATTCGCTTCCTGAATCTGTTCGCGCGTGAAGCCCAGCGCCCGAAGCATATCGAATTCGGGGTCGTTCAACTGCTCATCGGTGAACCCGAGCACCTCTTTGCAGAAGTCGGTGCCGATGGTGTGCTGATTGAACGCAAACCGGATATCGAACGCCGACGGCAGCACCGCGTTGATCCTGTCGATGATTTCATCCGTAAAGCCTTTAAGCCGCAGCGTGTCTTCATTAATATAAGGCGCTCCTTTCAACGTGCCGTGGCCCTTGGCATACGCGATGATGTCGTCGATCTGTTCCTGGGTGTAGCCGAGCTTTTTCAGCGCCGGCGGTATCGATTGATTGATGATTTTGAAGTAGCCGCCGCCGGCCAGTTTCTTGAACTTCACCAGCGCAAAATCCGGCTCGATGCCGGTGGTATCGCAATCCATAACCAGGCCGATGGTGCCCGTGGGCGCGATGACGGTGACCTGCGCATTGCGGTAACCGTACTTTTCTCCCATTTCCAGCGCACGGTCCGCGTCTTCGCGCGCCGCCTCGAGCAGGTCTTTCGGGCAGAGTTCCGCATCGATGCCCATTGGCTTGATGGTCAGCCCTTCGTACTCCTCCTCCGGCGCGTTGTACGCCGCCCGGCGATGGTTGCGAATCACGCGCAGCATGTGTTTGGCGTTGCGCTGATAAGCCGGGAACGGGCCGAGCTCTTTAGCCATTTCCGCCGAAGTGACATAAGCGTGCATGTGCATGATGCAGGTGATCGCTCCGGCCACGGCGCGCGCTTCCGGCGAATCGTACGGCAGGCCCATCACCATCACCAGAGTGCCCAGGTTGGCATAGCCGAGGCCCAGGGTGCGGTAGCGGTACGACAGCTCGGCGATCTCCTTGCTCGGAAACTGTGCCATCAGCACGCTGATTTCCAAAACCATGGTCCACAGCCGCACGGCATAGCGGAAATCATCGATCCGGAATGTGCCCGAATCCATATCATAAAACCGGAGCAGATTCAGCGAGGCCAGGTTGCACGCGGTGTTGTCCAGGAACATGTATTCGGAGCACGGGTTGGAGGCACGGATTTCGCCGTCTTCCGGGCAGGTGTGCCACTCGTTGATGGTGGTGTGGTACTGTAACCCCGGATCGGCGCTGGACCATGCCGCATAGGCGATGTCGTCCCACAGCTCGCGGGCGCGCACCACTTTCATGGGCTTCGGCGGCCGACCCTCTTTGGCCGCTTCCCGTTTTTCCACGCGGCCGTACAGTGGCCATTCGCGATCCTCGATGACCGCCTCCATGAACTCGTTGGTGACGCGCACGCTGTTGTTGGAATTTTGGCCGGACACGGTCAGATAGGCCTCGGAATTCCAGTCCGTGCTGTAGGTCGGGAATTCGATGCTCGTAAAGCCCATTTTGGCCAGGTGGATGATCCGCTCGATGTAGTTCATCGGCACCTGATCGCGGCGCGCCGCGGCAATGGCCTTGGCCAGGGCGCGGTTCTTTTTCGGACTGAACCGGTCTTCGGAATCGGCTTTGCCGTTGGTCTCCGGCGGGGCGCCGTTTTCCGGCGCGTTCGTCGCCACCAGGTCGATCACCGACGGATCGTGGCAGGCGCGGAAGATCTGGTTCAGGTGCTTTTCGATGATTTTCGAACCGGCCACCAGTGACGCCACTTTCTGCTCTTCGATCACCTTCCAGTTGATGTATTCGCGAATTTCTGGGTGGTCGATGTCAAGGGTGACCATTTTGGCCGCGCGGCGCGTGGTGCCGCCGCTTTTGATGGCCCCGGCCGCCCGGTCGCCGATTTTGAGGAAGCTCATCAATCCGGAGGATTTGCCGCCGCCGCTGAGCCGCTCACCCTCGGCGCGGATTTCAGAGAAGTTGGTGCCGGTGCCGGAACCGTATTTGAACAGCCGCGCTTCCCGCAGCCACAAATCCATGATGCCGCCTTCCCCGACGAGATCGTCTTTGATGGACTGGATGAAGCAGTTGTGCACGACGATGTTGTTGGAAAGATAATGGTGGCTTTCCGTTTCGATGTCGTACACATCCATCTTGCCCAGGTATTCGATGGCGAGGATCTCTTCCTCACGGATGTCGGGAAGGCTCTTGCCGGACACGATATGAAACGACGCTTTCAGCGCCATTTGTTTGTCTTCGGATACAAAGCCGATGAGCTCTTCAAAACGCTTCCGGGCGCTTTCATAACCGATGACCACATGATACGACGGCAGGCGGTTTTCACGTCCGTCTTTGTTTTCGCTGATGCGGGCGTAAATGCCCATGTTGGCCAGCAGGAACAGCACTTCCTGAGCAAGCTGAGCCGAAACGGTGGTCAACACGATGTCGGCGCTGTTCATGCTTTCGCGCTCACGGATGCGCACCGAGCCGTCCGACTGGAACAGCGATTTCAGATAGGCAACGGCGCGTTCGCGGCCGCCGTACAGGATGGGGCGCGGCACTTTCATGTCCACGCCGCGGTCGAACAGATCATAGGATTCCACAAATTCCCGCAGTTCTTCGCCATAGATACGGATGCGTGTGATGTCCAGGTCCGGATTCTGGCTCGGCACCTTGCGTTCATGGCGGTGCAGGCCGGGGAAGACGTTCTCAATGTGCTGCAGCACCCACCGCTTTTCGTCTTCGTTGATGGTCATGAATTCGACGGTCAGGCTGCGGTTGGTGCCTTCTTTGTACTGCCCCACAAACCCGTCGCCCTGAAGCCAGCCTGCCAGCGCCGCTTCGGATGCTTCGCGCTGAAGCGTGCCCACTTCCTGCAACTGGGTATTGCAGCGCTGATGCAGTCGCATGCCCGGGCGCAATTCATCCACTCGCAGCCAGCGGGGCTCGGTCCGGCGCTCGCTCACCACGCGCACGAGGTGGTCGGCCGTGGCTTCGATGTAGTTTTTATTTTTCAGAATGACCCGATAGACATCTTTTTTACCGTTATGCTTCACCGCCGTGACCGTCGTCAGGCCTTCGCTGTCATAAACTTTCAACCCAACCATGTTTTTCGTCACGATATCGCCGATGGCAATGGGCCCGCGAGGGGTGCTCACCAGCGCATGATAGGGTTGGCACGCATGCGGTTGCGGGTGGCTGTAGGCGTCTTCGCTTTTGCGCACTTCACCGGTGCGCGGGTCCACATAGTAATGGCCCTGCGGCGGGCCGTCGATGCCATAGGCCCAGTGCAACCCGGTGTTGAACCACTGCGGCGAATTGGGCGCGGCCATCTGATGCGCCAGCATGTACATCATCTCGTCGTAAAACGCACGCGCATCGTCAATGCTGTCGAAATAGCCGTATTTCCAGCCCCAGTACGTCCAGGTTCCAGCAAGGCGATGGAACACCTGCCGGGCATCGTTTTCGTGCGTGTAGCGCTCCTCGGCGGGAAGCTGCGCCAGCGCTTCCTCATCCGGCACCGAACGCTGCAACCATTTGGGAACGCCCTTTTCGGCCACTTTGCGCGTTTTTACCGGCACACCGGCTTTGCGGAAATATTTCTGCGCAATGATGTCCGTGGCCACCTGCGACCAGAACGAAGGCACCTTCACATTGTGCATCTCGAAGATAACCGAGCCGTCCGGGTTGCGGATGACGGAAGAGCGGGTGTCAAATTGGATGGTGGATAACGGGTCTTCACCGGCACGGGTGAAGCGGCGTTCGATTTTCATGGGCAGACTCCTCTCGTTGTTGCACATCCTTGATTAAACGATGTTCCGGCGAAAAATGAAATCAGGTAAGTTGTGCAATCCCCTCGCGAGTGGACAAGGCCCTCCCTGCCAGCGTGATGATGTGATGCGAAGATGATCAGAGGAGGTGACGCCTTTATATATTCCAAAATCGTCCAGATCACAACTTTTAGGCACGTGCCACGACAACGATACAAAAATAATTATTGAAATGCAAGGATTAAAACAATTTTTTAACAAAAAACATACTATATGTAGTACTTATGAGTCATTTTACATCTATATACAGTATGCTCGATGCGTTTCCCGCAGGTTTGAGGGATCCTGAGAAAACTCGCCAACTGCTTGAATTTTTAAAGGTTCGATGGGTTTCATGTAGCGCTCCGGATGAGAACGGATGACCTGAATCGATCATTTGGTTGAGGTCGCTGGTTGCCCCCTTTCAGGGTTTCATGCTGGATTTTTCTTTTTTGCATCCGCTTGGTGAAGTCCAGGTTGATCTTCAAGCCCCGAAGCCGTCCTCACCAGAAATAGAGCGAAAAGGCGTCCCTGATGAAATTACAATCTAACGCGAACCGTCCCCGCCGAGCGCCCTGCCCTCGGCCGGAAGTCTTCGGGCTAAATGAGTAATTTTGGGATTTATTAGTCTGTCAGCAAGTAGAAAATTGGCGCAGCGCCGGAATCTTCCGGCAGGTTCAAAATCTTCGCAAATGCCCCTCACCGGACGGAGATTTTTGGCTGAGTTCCACAAAACTCGGCTTGTTTTCGGGAAAAAATCGCGCTATTTTAAACTGGATGGTAAAACGCTCACCCAAATTCAGGACGATGCTCCATGAAGATGCTGATGCTGCACGCGCTGGACTACTGGCTCAAGCCGTACGAGAAGAATCTGGAAAGTGCGGAAAACGACGCCGCCAGCATTTCCTGCCGCAATGCCATCGTGGCGCTGATCCACGTGGAGGCCGTAGATGAAGATACGCCGCTCAATGTGGTGAAAAAGGCCATCAAGAACATCAAATGGCTGGCACGTAAAGTAGGCAGCGACGTGATCGTGCTGCACTCGTTTGCGCATCTGGCCACTTCCCGCGCCGATGACAACGTCGCGCGGGACATTTTGAATCACATGGCCGAACGCCTCGCCGCGGTGGGCTTCACGGTTCAGCTAACGCCGTTCGGCTATTTCAACGAATTTCAAATCCATGTCGCCGGTCCTTCGCTGGCCAAGGTGTTTGTAGATATTTAACCAAAATCCAGCCTCTCCATCTGTTTGCAAAACGGTTGCGAATGCTCCGATTGACAACGCCAGGCCTGCCGCACATCTTAACGGAGACAGAAAGGCCGGAGCCCTGCTGCACTTCACCGCCGTGTGAGCGGGAAGCCCGCCCCTACGACCGCATGCACGATTTCCTTCCGAGTCAATCGGCAACCGTCGCCCCATCCGCATTCCGCTACGATCAGGCCGAAAAACGCGCTGTCACCCCGGAATGCCCTGACAGCACGAGATTTTGCCATAAAGGCAATGAGCCGTATTCCGGGAATAATCTCAGATAACGGGATCCGCAGAAATCCAAGCCGCAACTTTCATACTATGAATGTATAAATAGGTACTGAGCAAGGGCATCGAACAAAAGCAAGGCATAAGAAATTCGCCGTCATTGGGGCGGTCCAAAAAACAGAAGAATTGCCCCATAATGGTCGTGCCTGCGGAGTCAGGCATCCAGGAGAAATAATCACTTATGGATTTCCGCTTTCGCAGGAATGACGTTGAATGGATATTTTGGGATGCCCCTTGCTATGATCGGACACCCTCCGTTCACAATCCTTTGCAACCATCGATTGGAATTCAGGACGTTCTAACAGCAGGATGTTGATACACCCATGAAATCTCCTTTGTGTTTTGCAGCGCTGCTCTTTTCACTTACCGCTTGCGCTTCCGTATCCAAACACAACGCCAACACCCACCCAACCGCGCGATCGGTCGCTCTGGATCGCAAAAATTGCTGGCAGGCCGGCAAGGCTCCGACGCTGGTTTCTGTCATGCAAACCGCGATGCAAACGCCGCTGGAGCCGGAATGGGTGCGGGATAATTTTATCCAGACCTTCGGCTGTGCTTATGAAGAAGTGGATATTGAAAAAAACGCCATTCAGGCCGTTTACCGGGCGATTTTGCAATCCTTGAAAAATCGCAATGTGACCGCCCGGGATGAGCTTTTAGCCCTGCTGCGCTCCAGTCCCCCACGTCCGGATAATCTGGTTCGCGATTACACCATTTACGTGAACATGCCCTCATCCGGCAGCAACAATCATCGGGTGGCGGCCTATGAGGTGAAAATTCTGCAACTGGAAGTCGTGAATACCGTGGAATCGCCTGTGGCGATCTGGACGCGTGTAGCCACCCGTTTCCGCCACCGTGAGGATCATTACCGGGCTTTGCCCGTCCGAAAAGAAAAATCCGACTTTGTGCGGGTGTTGAAAAAGGCGCAGCGCATCCTTCGGCTGGCGGAAAGAGGCCGTTATGAAGACGTGCTGCAAATGCTCTCCACTCCCAACGCTCGTCCCGTGACGTTACAAAACGGCCTGGATGATCTGGTTTTTGGCGACCGGTTACATCTCATCGATGTGCAGTATCCGCGACGTTATTTTCCGGCGATCTTTCTGGGCAAAGGTATCATCCTCGGTAAAAACCCGAACAACGAGGTGCTCATCATGAAATTCGGGGAGGAACGCCTGTTCGGATTGCGGTTGGATTTTCGAAAAGTATTTCGCTCCGACCTGGATTTTGAAATTTTTGGTTACAAGGCGCCGGAAGCGATTTTACAATGCCTCTTCTTGAAGGCGAAACGCAAAACCTCGCGGCGCACTTCTATCAAATTTTGAGAGCACCGGTAACGCCTGTCCCGAAACCGGCACTGGGAAAGCCGCCTTGCTGCGGTTCCATCCACTGCCGGTACAAGGATTGCGATTTCGCGGCTGCAAAGGATGCTGCAACCGCTCATGGCAGGGATTGCCATTGCCTGTCCGTATGATGCCGAGAAATCAGCGTTTGCCAACGACGCAGAGGAACGTACGATTAAAGGACATCCCCGGCCATGAACAAACAACAGGATTGGTTGACCCCATCGGCGCGACGCCATCGTCGCAATTTTCGTGTCCTGGAAAAAAGCATCGTTGCCGCGCTCATTCTGGTGCATGTGTTGCTCTACTGGGCCCGGTTCATCCGGCTGGACCGGCAGGCCCCGATGGAAGCGGTGGAGAAAAAGCTGGAAGCGTTGCATCTGGAAGACATTTTACCCATTAAACCGCCCCCTCCACCTCCGCGGCAACCATCGATTCCGCCTGTTGCCGTGGCAGAGCCCGATGAAGTACCTGAAAAAATCACCACCCCCATACGACCGGTCGAAAAAAAGCGCTACCGTCAGCGGCAAAGGGATGACAGCAAAGTATCCCTCGATCTAAGCCTCCATACCGATCTTGCTTTGACCGATCGTCCCTCACTCGATCTATCGCAACCGACGATCCAGGCCCGCAATCGGATCGGTGACGAAAGCATCGATCTCGGCATCGAAATTCCCGATGCGCCCGGGGCGATCGAAGAACAGCGCTCACCGTCCCTGGATTTGACTTCCGGCGGGACCCGACCGGCGCGGCAAAAGCCGGAATTACTCCAGCAAGATGACCTTGAATTGCCCGAACCGTCGTCCATCAAGCCGGCGAGCTATGAGCCAGAAACGCGGCGACAGACTGCCGGCGAGGACTTGCTCGGCGCCGATATCTCCCTGGTTATTGCTTCCACCGATCTGAGCATGGGGATCGATGAATACAAAATCTGGAACCGCATCAACGGTGAATTTGACCGATGGGACAAGGGCCGTTACGGCGTGTTTCCAGCCAATTTGCAACGGCGGGGACGCGCCATCATCGCCCATTTTTCGTATGAAAACGGCGTCAGCCACACGATAATCTGGCTGCGCGGGAACACCAAAATCTATGTCAAGGGGGATTCCGCCCGCAACCGTTTGCAAGAGTTGAAAAAAGCTCTGGCTTCGATGATCCAGTTGAACCTAAAACGAGGTGGTTTTTGATCATGAAATTGTTGACCGCAACGTTCACGATGTTTTTCCTGCTGCTCGTTTCGGCGGTTCACGCACAGAAGGTTGCTGATCTGTACGAACAGGTAAAGAGCGCCTACCAGGCCGGTGACCATCAAAAAACGGTGGAATTGTGCAATCGCATCATCCGCCAGTGCGAACAGAGCTATGCCGAACCCGAATGCCGCTATACCGATGTCATGAAAAACGTCTATTTGTACAAGGGCTTTTCGGAATATCGGCTTTACACGGAAAACGAAGATCTGGAATTGCTGACCGAGGCCATCCAATCGCTGCAACAAAGCTATAACCTTTACGGTGATCCGGATGTGGCATTTAATTTCGGCTATATGAAAACGTTGCACGCGATCAAAGTTCAACAGGGAGATCAACTGGATGGTCTGGTCGCCGCCTGGGACGGCATCCTCGGGCTTTATGCGGACAATGAATGGAAGCTCTCTGACGATTTGATCAAAAAATTAAAGATATTTGTGAAGCAGGCGGTCGAATTAACCATTACTCCGCCGGATACAGCTTATACCACCGGCCGGTTCGCCAGCTTCATGGTCCGGCTTGCTTGTGACCTGGCCGAAAAAGGCAATCTCAGTCGCGAAGACCGGCTGTTTTTCGACATTTACCGCAAGCGGGCCACCGAGGACAATTTCAATCTGCGCGGCAATGAATGGCGCGCCCGCGGATTCGCCGCCGAGGAAACGTTCAAAAATGCTCCGGACGATTTCAATTATCGCACCACCCGCACGTATCTCGAACTGGCACTCCGATATGCCAAAAGCGTAGAACGGCAAGTTGAAATTTTAAAAGAATTAACCAAGGTCGCCCTGTATATGGAACAGAATTCCACCGACCGGCAATCGGAATCGGAATTACTGTATGCCCGTGAAAAAGCGGCCCAGGCGTACCGGCTGTTGGTCGAACGCCGGCCCAACATCTCGATGGAGCTTGAAGATGAGATCAAGAAAGTCTATGGCAATGCGATTTACCGGCTGGTCGATTACTATTTCAGCCTGGCCGATTCCACCGATCGGCTGAACGCTTATTACAAAGCGCGGCGGGTCGGCGAAGAATTGCTGGTGCCGGACCGTAACGGCGGCTGGCGGCAGAAATTCAAATGGGATGGATACGAAGACCTCTACCTCCGTCTCGCGGATGTCGGGTATGAGACCGGAGACGCCGGTTTTGCGGTGGATATGGTGGATAAAGCCTGGAAAGCCGCCCTGCGCGCCAACCGGGTCAGTCAGTCGCAAATTTGCAGCGGCATCGATCCTGAGAAAGCCGCAAATCTGATACCGTTTGTGGATGTGTACCAGCAGATTGCACGCCGGTTCGGCTTGCAGACGGTGCTGCACTGGTTGCGCCCCATCCGAACCTGTCTGGTGACGCAGGCAAATCTGTCCTTGCTTGACAATCAGGAATAATTGCTGGGCGGTTTCAAACAATCGGCCGTTTCTCCGGAAGGCTTGTCATTTGTAGAAATTGCTGTTGCGGATTCGTCCCCCGGCCGCACGATACCGGCGGGATGAATCGTTCTGGAATCCAAATTCGGACCCAACCATGAATTGCGAAACGCAGTTCGGACGGCGACAAACGAAACGACTTCAACCAATGCCAGGTGACGTGAGTGCCATGAAAATTAAAGTCATGTTATGGGTGTCCCTCTTTGTTATCATAGCTGCGGTTTCAGTAGGGCAGGCGCAGGTGCCCAGCGTGGAATCGGATTTAGAGCGGCTGATGATCCGCTATGAGGAAAAAGTGTTGCACGCCTATCAGGAAAAACAAACGCTGGTGCATCAGCCCAACAGCCATCTGGAACTTGCCGCTTTCGACAGCATCATTTCCGCCTATACCAAACGCGTTTTGGAAATTTATGAGACCTTGAATCGGATAAAAGGATTTACGCTGGAGAATTACCGCCAAATCGCTTCCCGTAGCCTGATTTTACGGGCGCTCGCTTATGTGGAAAATCCGCAACTGGACCCGGAAAAAGCAAGGCGCGCCTGCATGGACTACCGCCGTGCCCTCTTGCTGACCAAGTCCAGCAAGATTCCCATCATCAGCCAGCAACTGCCGTACGAAGTGTGGATCGACAATCGGCTGTACACCCGGCTTGCCGACCTGATTGATGAGCGTGATTTCCGCCGGGTCTTATTGGGATGCATGCGCACAACCAAGGAGAGTGGCAAAAAATGAAAATGACAGCGATGATCCTGGTGACTTTTTTGTGGGCGGCATCCGTCGGGGCGCAGAACCCGGTCGAGCCGTTCATTCAGGAAATGCAGCGCTTTGAGCGCAATGCGATTGCCACTTACCGGGCTTATCAGTGGCTGTTTTATGAAGAAAAACAGAGTCAGAACGAGCTTTTGGCGTTTGAGAATCTGCTCGGCGTTTATGTGAAACGGCTGCGCGAAGCCTATGAAACGCTGTCGCTGATCGGCAATCCGTCATGGGTGGACCGCGCCCGGGATATTGCCGCGCGGGCCTATATCTACCGAGCTCTGACGTTTCTGGAAAAAGCACCGATTGATATCCGCTACTTTGAACGCGCCTGTTATGACTATTATGAAGCCATGCAACTGTATGAAAACACCACGGCTGTACCGGCCGTGTTTAAGCCACTGCCGGAACGCATCCGTATCGGCACGGATATCTACCATCGCCTTATCGATCTGCTCGACGCCAAGGGCCGCGATTTGTTCTCTTTCGGCCAGGTGCATCTGCTATTGCGGAATTTCAAGGTGACGTCTGACTTCAATGAAAACCACCTGACCCTGACGCGATATATCAAAAGCGGAGTGGATTCTGTAGGGTACACCTACCATCTGGCGGAACAAAAAATCAAGCAGGCTTTCCGTAAGGCATTTCAAAGTGATCAGCCGGTGGACGTGTATCTGGCGCTTCCCGCGGGCGTTTATTACATCCGTTCTACCGGCGACACGCCTTCCGAATATGTGGACCTGGCTACTATCTATGTGCAGGCCAACCAGTTCATCAGTTACATTGTGGAGCCGATTGCGGACTGGGTCATCTTTTATGAAACGCCGGAATATCTGATTCAAAATCAACTGGCCTCGCTGGACAACGCGGGAACGGTTGATGATGATCCGGCAGCGGGCGAACTCCTGGCAAATAGAATCGCCGGCCGCGTCCTGGAGCAGCAAAGTGAAAACGAGCTAAGCGCCCTCGGCGAAACGATACGGGAACGGAAAAAACGTATCGAAACCCTGATCGAGCAGCAACTGGAACGCCTCTCCCTTCACGAACTGGAGCAATTGCCGATCCCGCGCACACGAAAAGAGTTTATTACCAAAGTCGCTCAAATACTGGAAAATCAAAAAATGGGGGATTATCTGAATAGCTGGAACCGCTGGACAACGGCCTGGACACTCGCAAAACAGACCACCGATTATTTACAGCCCGGCGGCGAGGTGAGCAGCGCCATGGTGCGTCTGATTCATGCCGTGTTGGCCGAACTGTATTAAAATGCGCCGGCGCACAAACCGCGTTTTTCCCAGTCTGCAGATCAGGCGATGCTGATCCCGTCCGGGACAGTTTTCCCTCTCGTTTTTAATAAAAAAGCCGCTCTTTGAGCGGCTTTTTTCTGGCATGGGGTAAAGCTGACGTATTCGTCCGGCGAAGGACAGGCTGATTTGCAAGGCGCATGGACATGCTCACCGGTCGTCTGCCACGAAGACGTCTCCGCAGAGCGCCCCCGGTCAGCGGCCTCTGGATAGTTGGAAAAATTTGGAAAACTTCGGTCTGCCGGTAAGGATGAAATTTGCAGCAGAGTGAAAACCTTGCGGCAGCTTCAACCCCCTGACAAGGTGCAGCCCCATAAGTTGCGATTACCAGGCCGCCCTTCGCCGCACGGATACAAGTTGACTAATTCTTTGCGCTTGCCAGGGCATGACCGTTGGTCAGGTCTTGCACAGATTGAAAATGCTTGCCCAGAATCCGGTAGTTTTTTTCTGTTTTAAACAGCCGAAATCCCGCCTTTTCGATGGCCTGTTTCATGACCGGATTGGCAGCCGGGGTGGCAATGATCACCCGGCTGAAGCCCTTTTCCAGAAATCCTTTTGCCGTTGCCATAAATAAGTAGGCATACATTCCCAGATTGTTGTATTCCGGCATCAGGTAGGTTTGATACAACAACACTTCCCCGGCAGCCACCTCTACCATCTGGTCAAGTTCGGGCGAATACTGGCTTTTGAAAGCCGCTCGTACAAATCCGGCGATCTTCCGTCCCACATACAAAACCGACAACGTTTCTCCCGGATAGGGTTCAATCACGTCGGCCACTTCGTCCGGGACGGCCGAAACGCCATCGTAGCTCTCTACATGCACAGCTGAGTGGCCATTCAAGGCCGGCAGCTTGCGAACATCATCGCAGTGATAATACCGAACGGTTCGCGTAATAAATAAAGGTGAGATAATGGTTTTGATCATTTTTATCACTCTCTCCAAAAACGGAAGTTGCCAGTGAACATCCACTCCGCGCATCGGTTTGGTGCGCAGGTTCAGGCCGATTGCCCCGGGTGCCGCATAAGCCGAGGCGCTCCGATGTGAAAAATTGTAAGCCTCCATGATGTCCCCTGAATGTATCGATAAAATGAATATATTCTTAAAACACCGCCAAAACCGATTTCACATGTATTATAAAAATCAAAGTCAGGATTCGGGTTCCCATCCTTGAGCCGATTTCCGGCTTGCATCGACTTTCGTATTTAATCAACAATCGTGCCATGACTTCCATTACGAGCGGGATAGAAAAAACAGAAATTTGGCAGGATTGCAATTCATCCGGTTGCTTCCGATTTTGGACGATGTTTGACCACACTGGCACAAAATGATACAATTTCGTGGCGCATTTTGGATCAGGCCGCTTTTTCGGTCTTCAAAGGCGGAATCCTTGTTTTCGTGCAAGATTCTTCGTATTTTCATTTATCTGGCTGTGGAACACCTTATTTTACCGATACGCGTTCGGCTGCCAACTTGCTGCTGAAACCGCCGGAAGAGAATTAAGCGATGGAAAGATAATGAGTAACGTACCGATGTTCCACCAGACCTCATTCTCAAAAACGGCTCGAGACGGCTACTGTAATGAAAGGCAATATCCGCATCTGTTCGGTGCCGACACGGGCAAGCATCGGAGACCAACGGCAAGGGTGCAGCATTTTTCAGGATGGATTCCATATTGGCCGGCGCCGACGGCATGCATTTTCAAACCACAGCCAAATTAAATCCACATTTCCGGCCTTGCATTTCACCTGATAATCCGGGAGATATATTATGAAACGACGCGACTTTCTGCAGCAGTTCACGTTGGGAACCGGCGCCGTCCTGGCTCTACCGGGATTGCTTTTATCTCACCCGCGGCGCCGAAACGAGGCTGGTTTCCATCCGGCCTTCGATCCCGACGTTGAAATCGCTTTAAAAGCCACCCCCACCGAAGTTGACATTTTCCGCGGTGATCCGACACGCGTTTGGCAGTTTCAGGCGGAACTCGTAAAAGGTCCCCGGGGAACTTTGCAGCCGCTGGAAAACACCTATCTCGGGCCCATTATCCGCGTACGCAAAGGACAGCGAATCCGCATCCGGTTTACCAACGATATTCCGGAAGTGTCCATTGTCCACTGGCATGGTCTGGACGTCCCGGCAGTCATGGATGGTCATCCGCGATACGTGATTCCGCGCGGCAAATCGTATGTTTATGAATTCGAAATCATCAACCGCGCCGGAACGTACTGGTACCATCCCCATCCGCATGGCCGTACCGGGCCCCAGGTTTATTACGGCATGGCCGGATTTTTTCTGGTGAGCGATGCGGAAGAAGATCGCTTGCCCCTGCCTCGAGGAGAGTATGATATCCCGCTGGTCATTCAGGACCGCCGTTTCGATCGCCGGAATCAGTTGGTCTATTTGAATCCCCGCGGCGGGATGATGGGCGGTAACATGGAGCGGATGCGCGGCTTTCTTGGCGACCAGATTCTGGTCAACGGCCGGCCGGATTTCACGCTGTCCGCAGCGACCCGCGCTTACCGCCTGCGCATTCTCAACGGCTCCAACTCGCGTATCTATAAACTGGCATGGAGTGACGGATCCCCCATGGTGGTGATCGGCACCGACGGTGGACTACTGGAAAAACCGCTCCGTAAGCCGTACATTGTTCTGGGGCCCGGGCAGCGACTGGATATCTGGGCGGATTTTCGCCGCCATCCGGTGGGCAAAAAAATTACCCTGCGCAATCTGTCCTATTCGGCCGCCATGGCCGGTACGGATATGATGGGCGGCGGGATGATGAGACGTCGCGGCGGCATGATGGGAATGATGGGACGCCGGGGCGGCGATCCCGAAACCCAATCTTTCGATGTGCTGACGGTTTCGATCGACCGGAAAGAGGACGAAACTTTGACCTTGCCCGACCGGCTTACCGAGATTTCACGGTACCAGCCCGCCGATGCGGTGAACGCCGATCATCCCCGCCAGTTCCGTATGCTGATGCGGCACATGACCTGGACCATCAACGGCCGTACGTTTGAAATGACCGGCGTCGCCAGAGATGAAGTGGTTCGGCTGAACACCCTGGAGCAATGGCAACTCATCAATTCCGGCGGCGGCCGGGGAATGATGGGAATGGGAATGAACATGGCGCTTCCTCACCCCATTCATTTGCATGGCCGGCAATTTCAGGTATTGAACCGAACCACGGAATCCCGCTATGCGGATGATTGGCAAACTTTGAAGGACGGCGTGGTGGAGGACGGTTGGCAGGATGTGGTGGTGTTGTTTCCGGGGCAGGCGGTGAACATTTTGCGCGAGTTTGCGCTTTTTGAAGGCATGTTTCTTTACCACTGTCACAATCTCGAACACGAAGACATGGGCATGATGCGGAACTATCTGATCAAAGCGTAGCATTACGGCGATGGTCGTGAAAACAGCAGTGGAGGCGATCAATGACGATTGAACTCATCGGGGTTCCTCTGGATCTGGGTGCAGGCCGGCGCGGTGTGGATATGGGACCGTCGGCCATCCGTATTGCCGGTATGACTGACAAACTGACCCGCATTGGCCACGATGTCATTGACGGCGGCGATATCAGCATCGTGATTCCCGAAGTCCAAAAAATCGAAAATCCGAAATTGAAATATTTGCCTGAGATCACCAAGGCGGTGGATCATCTCGCCCGGGCCGTGCAACAGATTTTGGCGCGTCACCATTTTCCTCTGGTGCTCGGCGGCGATCATTCCATCGCCATCGGCACCATCAGTGGAGTGGCGGCCCATCTGCGAAATCAAAACCAGACTCTCGGCGTCATCTGGATCGATGCCCACGGCGATATGAACACGCCGGAAACCACCCCCAGCGGCAACATTCACGGCATGCCGTTCGCCGCCTGCCTGGGCAAAGGTGCTCCGGAGCTGACCGGCATCGCCGGGGATTTCCCCAAAATCAAGCCGCAGGACTCGGTACTGGTCGGCGTGCGAGATCTCGATCCGCAAGAAATGGAACTGGTGCGCGAATCCGGCATCACGGTTTATACCATGGAGGATATCGATCGACGCGGCATGTTTGATGTGATGGTCGAGGCAGTGGAAGTGGCCACCAGTTATACCGATGCGCTGCACGTGAGCCTGGATATGGATGCGTTGGACCCCCAGGTGGCACCCGGCGTGGGAACGCCGGTGCGCGGCGGACTCACTTACCGTGAAGCGCATACCGCCATGGAGATTATCGCCCGGTCGGAAAAACTCTATTCCATGGAAGTGGTGGAGGTCAACCCCATTCTGGACGTACGCAACACCACAGCCGAAGTCGCAGTGGAGCTGGTGCTCAGTGCGCTCGGGAAAAAAATTCTATAAGCTCCGTGCGGTGCAAGAATCCCAGCACCAGCACCGTGACCAGAAAGCTGATCCCCCAGAGGAGCCGGTTGACCCAGTGACTGCGCACCCGGATGAAGGTGAGGTAAAACGAAAAGGCCAAAAATCCCACGGCCAGCACCGCGAAAACGTTGCGGTACCGCTGCAGCACAGCCACCGCGGACGCGCTTCCTAACCCGAGGAAGCTGAATACCAGCGGCAGCACTCAACAGGGACGGCTCAGAAACGCCAGTATGATCGCCAGAAGATTCAGCATACGCTCTTTCATAGGTTGCTCCGAAATTGTTGAATCCGATCGTTCCCGTAATCGACAACATAAATTCGATCCCCGGAAGTGGCAACATCGGTCGGCCGATCAAACTCACCCGCCTTTTGGCCAGGTCTTCCCAAAACGGCCAGCACCTTACCGCTGCGATCAAAAACCTGAATCCGATGGCTGTAAAAGTCGGCCACCCATATGCGGTCTTGTGAATCGATGGTGACAGCATTAGCCACATTGAACATACCGGCACCGGGCGCACCGTCGCTTTTTGAACCAATCGTCTGCAACCATTGGCCATGGGACTGAAAAATGATCAGCCGGTGATTATACGCATCCGCAACCCAGATGCGGCCATCACTATCCACGGCAACATCCGTAGGGTAATATAGCTCACCGGTGTCGTGTCCCTTTTTACCAAATTGCATCCGAAAGACTCCAGCCGAATCCAGTTGCTGAATACGGTGATTGTAAAAATCCGCCACCCAAATATTTCCCCGGCTATCCACCCCCACGCCGGCCGGAGCGTCAAATTCACCGGGACCGCTGCCGCTCCGACCCGCAGCTCGCAAAAACCGACCGTTCATAGAGAACCATTGGATGCGATCGTTGCCGTAATCCGGCACTACAACCATTCCTTTTGGTGTCACGGCGAGATGCATTGGATGCGCGAATCGTCCCGGCTCGTTGCCAACACGGCCCCATTGAAATAGGAACCGGCCATCGGGTGAAAAAACTTGAATGCGGTGATTGCCCGCATCGGCTACATACACCTTGCCGTCCGTCCCCACGGCGACACCAACCGGTTCTCGGAATTGTCCCGGTTTGGTTCCGGTACCCCCCCATTCGCGCACAAACGTCCACTGCAGCCCGCTGGTAGATGAACAGCCCAACAGCATCACGGTAAAACTCAAGCTCCAAAACCGTTTCATTCTTATCCTTCCCAATAATTCGCCATGATAGTGCTCACTCAAAACAGCAAAACTCGGGTGCCGACCAAAAATTGCCAGCTCAGCACCGGCTGTAAACCATTGGGCTGATGGATGATCGGCCATTGCCATGAGGCTTCAATGAGCCAGCGCCGCCCGCCCACATATTGAATCCCGGGTGAG
>WFVT01000191.1 GCA_015491485.1 Candidatus Zhuqueibacterota bacterium | reverse complement strand
GTACCCGACCAGTGTCTGTGCCGCCGGAGCCGGTTTGAATATTTGCACCCGTTGATGAATTATCAGTAGCTTTCAGAGTGAACATACACCACGAATCGCATTGCGATCATCGGTATTCATCCAACATCAACTTCTATTGTAGGAATTGCTCATGCAAGCACTCCGTATATGGATGATCATCCTGGGGCTTCTTTCAGTGCCCGAATTCATCCAGGCACAGATTCCATTTCAATCGCGCGCCGATTTTGCTGCGGACGACCCGTGCGGCTATGACTCCACCCGGGCGGTGATTGCCCTGCAAAACCTGGGACACGGCTGGGGCTATAATTATGACAGTCTTCTGGTGGACCTCCAGCGCTGGGCGCAAAGTCCGTACGTGCAGGTGGACTCGGTGGGAGCCAGTGTGCAAAATCGGGCTTTGTGGTTGCTCACCATTACCGACACCGATCCATTCACCGAACCGGCCTACCGCATCTGGATACATGCGCGCACCCACCCCAACGAAGTGCAGGGCTGGTGGGTGACCAACGAGATCATCAACATTCTGCTTTCCGAAACGCCGCTTGGACGCACACTGCGGCGCCATTTTATTTTCCATATCATGCCCATGTATAATCCCGACGGTGTGGAGTTGGGACGACCGCGTGAAAACGCCAATGGCGTGGATATCGAAAGCAATTGGCATTCCGCCGATCCCGAACCGGAAGTCCGGGTGCTGCGCCGTCTTTTTGAAACCTACATGGCAAGCCCGCTGCCCATTCGCATCGCCCTCAACATGCACGCTTCGTACCGATGCAGACGGTTCTTCGTTTATCACGACGCGAAAGGAACTTCAGCGGCTTTTGCCGAAGATCAGAAAAAATTTATTGGAGATATCCGCTCCTACTGGCCCGAGGGGATCCAGAATTGGGACTATTTTGTAAGCTGGAAGAACGGCACGCCACGGGTGTATCCCGAAAGCTGGTTTTGGATCAACTACCGTGAGGCCGTGATGGCTCTCACGTATGAAGACATGAATTGCTACAGCGCGGGCGAGTACGACCGTACGGCTCATGCCATGGTTTCCGGGATCATAGACTATCTCAATATCAATCCCCCCACCGGCATCACGGAACAACCGGCGGCGTCAGCTCCTGATCGATTTTCATTGCAAGCATTCTATCCCAATCCGGTTGCATCGGCAGGCGCCGCCCGGATTAGATACTATCTCGCCGAGCCCGCGAAAGTAACCATTGAACTTTACAACGCATTAGGACGGCGCCTGCAATCCTTGGAGCATCTTTCGGATCAGGCTGGACTCCAGTTTGCTGAAATTCGCTTACCTCCATTAAGCAGCGGTGTCTATTGGCTGGTTCTGCGCAGTCGTTACGGCACACTCAGCCGGCGGTTCGTGGTTCTTCGCAGAACAGCAGGTTTATATTGAATTCCATTCATTGTTTTTTTATCTTGTATTAAAATATCAGATCACCGGCACTTGTGCGTCCGCTGAAAAGGATGGACGGCGGACACAACCTCGATTCCGGAATGTACCGGGGAAGGATCCCAATCCTGCCGCCGCACCACCGTCCCACCAAGAATCGGGTGATTGGGCATGCGTCGTTGGTTTCGCAAATTCACAGACCCGTTGGCGAGGCTATTCATTCAGCGCATGACGTTCCGTCACGCGCTGGTTTTATCCCTTGCCCTCCATTTAACCGCTCTGGGCGTTTCGGCAACCCTGGTGGCGCTCATTCGGTTCAACGATGAGAGCCTTCTGCCCAAAAGACTGGAGTTTTCTTTTTTGCCCGCTCAGGAATCTTCGGCGGCGATGATCGGCATTCAGCCAACGGGAACCGCTTCCGCGCAACCCGCGAGCCTGCCCGAAAACGTTCCGGTTTCTCCCGATGAAGAAAGTCTCCCGGAAGCCCCGGCCCAGGATCATCTCAATTTCGAAGGCTCGCTGACAGATCCTTTACCGGCGGAGCGGCCGTTTGAAGCTCCCCTGGCGACGGATTTGCCGGGGGCCAACCTCACGGAAGCCTCGCCGAATCCCAATTTCCTGGATGTCAGGCCGGAGCCTTCACCATTACACAGCACATTCGATTTCCGTGAACGCATGACACGGTCTTTGCAGCGCATTCCTCTTTATGATGAAGGATTGCGCCTTTCACCGGCAAGCATTGCGATTCCATATAAACAACGCCATCGGATTCAGAAAAAAATTGAAAAGCTGGTGAAAAAACTGCCCATCGAGGCGTTTCAGGATACGGTGATCACCTGGGAAGAAGGGGGACAGAATTATACCGCCGAAATAGAGCACCATCCCGCCCCCGATGAAAGTCAGTTTGATCGGATGGTGGTAACCGTGCACCGCGAAGAAGGTGGAAAACGGTTATCCACGCAGATGCATTTTCAGCGACTGGCATTTTCGCAGTTTGCTCAGTTTGTGGATTACTGGGACCCGCAGGTGTCGATCCACGATGATGAGTTTGACGGCCGCTTTCACACCAACAGCCCGTTCATAATCAGCGGACGCGGTGGGATTTATCCCCGGTTTCGGGGCAAAGTCACCACCACCGGATACAGTATTGCGCCGTCGGCGCGATTTTTCTTCCTCAATACCGATTCCGTATTTGTCGAAGGGATTGAAACGGGCGTGGACATCATTCACTTTCCCAGAAATTTGCAGGAGTGGTTTCAAAATCTCACCGATGACGATTCCCTTGCGATCGTTTTTGACCGTGAAACCTGGATCACGTTTCACCCGAACGGTACATTTTCCTGGCGAACTGTGGATTCGCCGAAAAGCCGTAATGTGCGGTTACCGGTGGAAAATGCGTTTTGCATCCTCGGGCGCGGCAATGCAAAACTCCATGTAAAGGGGGTGGTCTGCGGGCGCGTTCTGGTGTACAGCATGAAAAAAATCATTATCGATGGCAGCATTACGTATGCCCGGCATCCGGCTATCGATCGCAACTCTCCTGATTATCTCGGTCTCGTCAGCGAAGGAGCCATTGAAATTGCGCCTCCTAAAGTCACCGGTCCGGGGGACCTGCATATTCACGCGGCCATCCTGGCAAAAGGCTATTTTCGCGTCCGCCACTTTTATAGCGGCAGCCCGGCAACCTTATACATTTATGGTAGTCTGAGCGCCGGCTCTTTAACGGCAACCGAGCCGCGGTATGCCACCCGAATCACCTTTGATCGCCGGCTGGAAAAACGGCGGCCGCCTTATTTCCCGATGACCGATCGCTGGGAACTCATTGATTGGGATGAACGCTGGTGGACAAGCAGCGAGCAATAGCCGCTTCCGCAATGCCCGGGACAAGGCGCGGTGTTTCCGCGGTCAGGAGAACGCATTCCGGCAACCGGATGCGACGCTAATACTTTCCGACCTGTACGCAAAGCGTGATACCGCCAAACGTTTCCTCTCCATTCAGATTCAGATAGGCATATAAACCGGCACCGAGCCAGCGCCTGGCACGAATAAACCATTGGGACTCCGCGGCAAACCCGGGGGTTAGTGGCACCGGCCGGTTTGCCGAGAACAATCCGGCCGAACGATAGCCCCCCACCACAGCGGGGCCCAGGCCAAAGGCGATATATCGCCTGCCGTGCTGCTTTCCCCAACCGACCAGAGCGGCAACATCCCAGAAATCGTCTAAAAATAAACCTTTGCTGTTGGTCGTTCCGCGCAATGAGAGGGCCAGGCGGTCTATCGACACGGTGAGGTTGGCGGAGCCGGCCAGCCAACCCAATGTACTGCGCCCCAATCCCAAATTGATCCAATACCCCATCCTGGATGCTTTTTTCGACGATTGCCTGGTTTGCGGCAAAGCAGGAGAGGACAAAATCAGAACGGCAAGCATGGGCAGGATGAATTTTGATCTTCGGGATTGCATCACATTCCCTGTCATACCAATAATCTGAAAAACGCAGGGACCGCCCAAAAACGTCTTTTGCCGGCCCTGATCGCGCCCGGATGGTTTTATCCGGGGTCCAGGGAAGTCTGCAATTAATAGCCCCACCCGGTTATGCAGCCGGGATGGTTGCGTTTTTGGACAGCCCCTTCGCCGAGAACTTTATGACTGTCAATCCCTCTTTTCAACGGTAAATTGGGCTTCTCGCAATACAGCGCCGTCCGGGCCGATCACTTCCACCCGCCAGGTTCCGAGCCAGCCTTTCCAGAGATTCTTGGAGCTCCATGTCCGCCATGAAATACTCCGCACCGGCAGGCTGACTTCGGCCATGAGGGAGTCTCCCCAATACCACCGGTGTTTGATTTCGGTTTCCTGGGTCGCGCCTTTGATATGTGTAAAACAGAAGACTTTCTGGACCGTATCCGCAAAGGCGGTCGCCTCTCCGACCGGCTCTCGGTCTTCAATTTGAGTGCAAATCACCATGCGTTCCACCAAGAGACTGTCCTGCGCCTGAACGGGAGATTGCAGAACATACAATCCAAACCAGGTTAAAGCCATCACGACATATCGCATAATGCACCTCCTGTGATGAATGAACGTCGTGAACAGATGATTGATAAATGGATTCGATCAAAGTAACGTATTTTTTAGGCGAAGTGCAATGGTTTTTATTGGATATCCATTGCGCCGCGTCAACCGGTCGGTGCCGCTTTCCTTCCCTTTGGTTGATGAGCGGTTGACCGCGGCCTTTGCCGTGGCGCAATAAAAAACCCCCAGGCCACGACCCGATGACCTGAGGGTTCTGAGGAGGAAGGAAAACGACAAAAGGAGCTGTTGAAGATTATGCCCGATGCATTCTTGCATCGATTCTTCTGTCGTATCCATAAACTATAACACCGTTGCGATCTCAAAAGTTCCCGCGATATCAGGAATTTTCAAACACCGTAAGAATTTTTTCAGTATCGGCAAGGTCGCTCACCACCACATCGGCTTCTGCGTTTTGCAAACTTTTTTCATCATAATGGCCGGTGGCGACGGCAAGGGTTTTGGCGCCATAGGGCTTGGCGCAGGCCACATCTCGAGGGGTATCCCCAATGACCCACACTGTGCTTCCGTTTGGCGGGAATCCGGTTTTTTCGGTGAAGCGCTGCAGTGCCACCGGCACCAGCCGGTTGCGATCTGCATGGTCGTCGCCATAAGCGCCAAAGCCAAAAAAATGATCCAGATCAAAATGGGACAGTTTAATCCGGGCACCTTCTTGATAGTTGCCGGTCAACAATCCGAGGTGAATATCCGGTTTTTGGCTGAGCTGCTGAAGCAAAGGCTTTACCCCCGGCAACATACGCTTTTGCGAATGATCTTTGCTGATTTCTTCTTTGAGGTAGGTCAAATACAACCGTTTAAATTGTTCATGCGCATTTTCTTCAGGCTCGATACCGGCCTGTATGCATGCGTTCCGAAAAATAATCGGATCGGTCATTCCAGACAGGGTGATTCCCTGCAACCCGTTTTCCACTCCGAACAATTCGTAAAAAGCCCGCGTCATGGCGCGGGCTCCGGAACCCCCGGTCAGCAGCAGAGTCCCATCAATATCAAACAACAAAATTTTCATAGGTGGTAAAACCTCGCCTCCGATTAATGAATTGAGCCGGTCAGAGAATGAGTCGAGAAAATAATATAGTCAGCCAAAATATGGGCTGTTTCTTCGAGCTGATAATCGCTTTTCTCTTCTTTCTCTTTTTTATCTTTTTCCGCTTTATTATCGTCGTTCTCATCGCCTTTCAAGGGAGGCAGGCCTTTTGCCAGACGCCGCGCATTTTCTCGCTGTAACCGCTTTTGCTTGGCTTTCTCCCGTTCTTCCCGGCGCTTTTGCTCATTGAGCGAAACAACTTTCCGGTTTTTATTTTTTCGGTACTCTTCGATATCTTCCCGCAGGAACTTGAACTCGGGATTATCATTCGCACGAATGCGGTGCCGTACCCTTAATTTGGGAATAATGTCGGTCAAATCCGCGTACTTTTCGTATTTCACCGGTTTTATTTGATCCCAGGCCAGCGCATTCGGCCGGGCGCTCTCGCCGATTTCCATATATTGATAAATTGAAGGAAACTGAATATCGGGCCAGACGCCACGGTGCTGTGTGCTGCCGCCGTTAATCCGGTAGAATTTAGCCACGGTTATTTTCAGTTGCCCGAGCTTTTGCCGACCGGCACGGAAGAACCGGTTCAGCGGAATCAGGTTTTGCACCGTGCCCTTGCCGAAAGTCTGTGTTCCCACCACGATGCCGCGGCCATAATCCTGAATCGCCGCTGCAAAAATCTCCGAAGCGGACGCGCTGTACCGATCCACCAAAACGGCGAGCGGGCCCTCATACACGATCCCCGGATCGGGATCACGCCCATAGTTGACGCGTCCATTGGAGTGCCGCACCTGCACCACCGGCCCGCGTTTGATGAACAGGCCGGTGACCTCGATGGCTTCCTGCAGCGAGCCGCCGCCATTTCGCCGCAAATCAATCACAATTCCATCGACCTGCTGCGCTTCGAGTTCTTTTAACAAACGGCGCACATCTTTTGCCGTGCTCTTGTAATCCCGGTCGCCGCGCTCTTGCGCCATGATATCAGAATAAAACGTCGGAATTTTAATAATGCCGATTTTGTAATGCTTGCCTTCATGATCGATTTCGAGGATATCCTTTTTAGCGGCCTGTTCTTCCAGTTTGATTTTGTCCCGTTTCAAGACCACCACTTTCAACGGATCCCCCGGATCGGCGCCGGCCGGCAAAACCTGAAGCCTGACAATGGTGCCCCGTTTGCCGCGGATTAACTGCACCACATCGTCCAGCCGCCAACCGATCACATCCACGAATTCTCCATCTTCGCCCTGCGCCACGCCCACAATGCGGTCGTTGGCATGTAACTCGCCGCTAAAATAAGCCGGTCCGCCCGGGATGATTTCGACAATCTTGGTATAATCATCTTCGCTAACCAGCCGGGCGCCTATTCCCTCATAGGACAGGCTCATCTGAATGCGAAAATTATCCGAGGTTATGGGCGAGAAATAGTTCGTATGCGGATCGTAAGACTCGGTGACAGCATTCATAAAAAGCTGAAACACATCTTCGCTTTTATACTGATTCACGCGTTTGCGGAGATTTTTATAGCGCTTGGTCAGAGTTTCAACAATGCCGTCCCAATCTTTCCCGTTGAGCTTGAGATTCAGCGCTTCATTTTTCAGACGTTTCCGCCACAGTTCATCCAGCTCTTCGCGGGTCCGCGGCCACGGTGCGTCTTTGCGGTTATACTGAAAATATTCATCCTTGGTGAAATCAAAAGGTTCTTGCAACCGTTTCAGGGCGTAATCCACACGCTCCTCGACGCGCTGTTTGTAAACATTAAATATTTCATAAGCCGGTCCCAGCTTGCCATTGCGCACATCCTCATCCAATTCATAGCGATACTTCTCAAACCGTTGGATATCCGACGCCAGAAAATAGAATTTATTGAAATCCAGATTTTCCAGATAGCGGTCAAATATTTCGGAAGAGAGCGAATCATTGAGCAAATAATGTTCATAATGATACTGATACAGCAACTTGCTGATGGTCTGACTCAATCCGGGATGGTATGATTCCGGGAAAATTTTCTCCGCTGCCTGCAACGGGATGATCAGCAGGCTCAGAGCCAGAACATGCAGCGCTACTTTATGATATATTGGATGAGATTTGAGGAGCCGTTTCATCATTATTCTCTCCTTCATTCTAAAACAACCGAATTACAGCGAATCATTTTGGTAATTTAGACTCGCTCTCAAATTTTAATATAGAATATCTCATGTTTAAATACAAATATTTATATCATATTTACAGATTTTTATTGGTCGCCACAGACGGAGGCCCGGATGGTATCACGACCGGGTACGGCTTGCCCTGTCCGATCTCCGCATGCGCAGAGCAGGACTGTCCCGAGCTGGCAAATTCAATCCAACGACCGTTTCCAACCCCGCGGCCGGCCTACTTCAGGACAATGCGCTTGCCATCGGATCGCATTATCACGGCTCCCCGCTCCGCCGTACCAACCACACGACTCGGGAGTCCGTCTAATCGGCGCACAACCCCGGAATCAGGAAAGCCGTACCGGTTCAAGCCGGCATACGACAGCACCGACCATTGCGGCCGGACAAATGCCAAGAACGGAGCACTGCTGGATGTCCGGCTGCCATGATGCCCGACCTTTAAAACATCGGCCTGAAGCAAATTTGCAAAAGCCAGCGATTGCATTTCGCCTTGCCGTTCTGTATCTCCGGTGAACAGAAACGTTGTTTGGCCATACACCACTTTGACCAACAGCGAAGCATGATTCAATTGCGTCCGCCGACGGGCATCAGCGGGAGACGGCCCCATGATCCAGACTTGCGCCGGCGCAAAATCATCCAGCACCTGGCCGCGGCGTACGATTCGCAATTGAATGTGACGCTGCCGGGCCTGTGTCAAGATCTGCCGAAACAACCTGCCGGGGTATGAGGTATCGGCAACCAGAATCTTCCTGACATCCACCGTTTTGATTAAACTCAGCATACCGCCGATATGATCCGCATGCGGATGGGTGAGCAACACCGCATCGAGAGAACGGATTTGCCGGCGGCGGAGAGCCGGACTCAAAATGCGTTCACCGGTATCGGTCGGGCGCAGCGGCCCGGCATCGATGAGGAGAGTCCGGCCGGTGGGGAACTCCAGCAGAGCGGCGTCTCCCTGTCCCACATCGAAGAACGTGATGCGCAGCCATCGGTCGCCCTTCAGCACGGCTTGCCATACCGTAACATTGGCGACGATCAGAATTCCCAGGATCAATCCCAAGCGCCTCCTCGGATGTTGCCATTCCAGCAGCAGGAGAAAAGCCAGGTAGGCGAGCAGCAAATATTCCCAGGGCGGTTGCCAGTGATCGATGCTTGCCAAAGGCCAGCTTGCGATTTTCGCCGTGCTCCACAGAATCAGGTTGCCCAGTCCGCCGGCAAGCGTTGCCAGAGGGGCGGTCACCCCCGGCGACAGGATGCTCAAAATCAGGGCAAGAAACGCCAGGCACACCAACACAAAAACCGCTGGGACAACGATCAAGTTACTGAGCAGCGCCACCAGCGACACCCGGCCAAAATAAGCTATGGCGAACGGCAGGGTTCCCAATTGCGCTGCCATGGAAACCAGACTCAAATCCAACAGGTAACGCAAGGCGCGGTAACGGTACGCTGCAGCCAGTGGTGGAACCCCATGAAGCAGCGATTTGAATTTGGGATAAAAATATAAAATCCCGGCAACCGCGGCAAAGGAGAGTTGAAAACCGATGAGAAACACATCGCCGGGGCGAAAGGCCAGAAGCAGCAGCCCCGCGGCTGCCAGAAGATTTTCACTGCGTACCGGACGGTCAAGCAGGCGGGCCAGCAAAAACAGCGAAGCCATAGTCGCAGCGCGGATAACCGGAGGTTTCATACCGGTAACCCATGCGTAAAGCCAGATGCCGGCAAACACGAACAGAGTAAACGGCCGCCGCGGTAGCCGCAAAAGGGAGGCCATGCCCCAAAAAATGAGCAGCACAAATCCCACATGCAATCCCGATACGGCGAGGATATGAATCACGCCGCTGCGTGCGAACGCCTCGATAGTGTCTTCCGGAAGGCTTGCACGCAACCCGAGTAGCAAGCCACGCAACAGCGGCGCCATCGGTTCGGGGAAAATCCGGTCGATGCGATCACCAAGGCGTTGCTGCCAACCATACGCCCATAGCCGCAGCGGAACGGCCGGAGGCGAATGGCCAAGCTTGACAAGCCAGCCATCCCGCCGGATCAGCACCAGCGCCTGCACCCCGTGCGCCTGCTCATAGCGCAGCCGGTTGAACGCGCCCGGATTGCGCTGCGCCAGCGGACGAACCAGGTATCCGGCGAACAGGAGATCGTCATACATGCGTGTATGCAGCGAATCCGGCGCAAAGACACGCACCCGCCCCCGCGCGGGGTGCCAGCCGCTGCTGTCGTGCATCGCCCGCAAACGCACGACGAACGGCTGCGTACCCTTTCCCGGTTTCCGCGGACTGTCAACATTTCCGGCCAGAATGACCCGGCCATAATTCGGCACACGGCTCAGCCGCGGATCGCTCAATTGGACTTTTTGCAGAGTCCAGCGTGAAGCGCCCAGCCCGAGCCAGGCAAGCAAAACCAGTGCCGTGGCCAGCAGCTCTCGCCGGCGAATGGAATACGCCGCAATCAGGCATGATGCAGCGAGAAGCAATCCGGCCGGCATGACTGGACGTTGCGGCAGGCTTTCGGCGAGAAGAATGCCGGCGGCAAAGGCCGATGCGATCGGCACCAGCGGATGGTGTCGAAATCCGTCCCCCTCGGGCATGGTCTCCTCATCGAGGTTTCATGGTTCACGGCCGGATGAGATGTCCGCGGGATGGGAGGGCGTGGTGTGTTGCTGTGTGTGCAGGCCGGGGATTGAATTGCTTTTGCACAAGCGGCAGACCGATGGGCGCAGTTCACACAAGCCGGGAGCTTATACTACCGTTTCTGGCGCTGCTCTTGCAACCAGCGGTGCAGCCGCTCGACTTCCATGTTGAGGTGTTCCAGGCTTCCGGTATTTTGAATCACGAAATCCGCCCGTTTGACTTTCTCTTCCAGCGGCATCTGGTGCGCCATGCGCGCCAGAATCTGCTCACGCGTGCTGCCGTCCCGCTGCATGATCCAGCGGATGCGGTCTTCCAGCGGCGCATACACCACCACCATCGCATCCATGTCCCGGTCCCAGCCGGTTTCGTAAAACAGCGCCGCCTCGATGACGGCGATCGCTTCGCCGCGCTGCGCCAGTGTCTGCAGTTGCCGCTCCACCTCCTGCATCACCCTCGGGTGCAAAATGCGGTTCAGAGCGGCCAGGGCGTCCGCATCGCCGAACACCTTTTCCGCCAGCAGGCGACGATTGAGCGATCCGTCGGCAAGGTACACCTCGTCGCCGAACCGGGCTTTGATTTCGCGCACGGCTTCAGGATGGCTGACCGCGATTTGCTTCGCCAGTGAATCTGCATCGATGGTAGGATAGCCCCGCCGCGACAGCGCCCGGCGCACTTCGGATTTGCCGCAGCCCATGTTTCCGGTCAACCCCACTTTCAGTATGCGTTTCATCGTACCACCGCCAGTTTGGTTGATGCCTGGTTTCCCTGATCGTCGCGAGCCAGGATGATGTAAATCCCTGATGGCACCTGCACGCCGTTTTCATCCCTGCCGTTCCAGGGCACGCCGCCGTTGCCATCAGTTTCACTCAGCCGGCGCACCAGACGGCCGGATTCATCAAAGATAAACACATCCGCACGCCGGGTCAATCCCGCAATGACGGCAGCGCCATGAAGGTTCATATTGAATGGATTGGGATAAGCCATGATTTTCCCGAGGGTTTCGGCGGAAAACAGCAAGCCAACGGTGTCGCCCTCTCCCCGCCGGATCACCGCACCGTCCCGGCTTTTCACCCCCCGAACCGTGATCCGGTAATCCCGGCCCAGAGCGCCAAGACGACCTTCCGGTGACAATATCAAATCCACTGCCTGTGGCTCAGAAGCAACCAAAGCCACTTGTTGCAGCCGGAGCGGTTCACTCAATCGGTAGTTCTGCACATCGAGCGCCGTGGCCGGATCAACCGGCTGGCTGAAGGTCAACCGAATCCGCGATCCTCCCTGTGCGTATGCAGACACCACGTAAAATGGACGCTGCGGCTCCGGCACTGTAAACGCTGCTTCCACCGGCCCGCTCAGCAATGCGCCGTCCGCATCGGCGATGCTGTTCAACCAAAAGCGGTAGGTTCCCGGCGCCGGGTTGGCAAAGCTGACGATCACCTCCCGGCCGCCTTCCCCCAGGGCCACACTTGCGATGTCCAGTACGGGCTCGGTGCGGAAATTGGCCGGATTGCGTGCCTCCTCGGACAGCGGGCGGTCGAACCACAGGCTGACAAAGCGCGGCGGCACGAATTGTGCCTGCTCCAGCCGGGGACCGGCATGCGGCACCACCGTGACGGCATTGGACAACCGGCTTTCCTGTGCCGGTGCATTCAGAGCCAGCGCAGTGACGGCATACACATATCTCCGACCGGCGGTCACGGTGCTGTCTTCATACGCCGTGCGCACCACCTCCGCCAGCACCTGCAAGGAATCCGGATGAGAACCGCGGTACACGCGGTAACCGGCGGCGTCGGTTACCGGGAGCCAACGCAATCGTACGCGGGTTTCGTTTAAAATCACCGCCCGCAATCCCACGGGCGGCGGTGCATCCGTGGAGGCCTCCAATTCCAGGGCAGCAACCGCATCTCCGCGGTTCAAATACAGCCGCGGTGCGCCATGCCCCATGTCCGCCACCACGGCAGTGCTGCTGACCGACGGGGTGCTGTGCCAGACCGCCCGCAGAGTGGCAGCGACGTCGTCGTACTGAAAAATGTAGCCATCTGGAAATACGGACACGATGAGTTCATCGCGGCCATCGTTATCAAGATCCCCGCTGCCCAATCCGGCATCAAAATCTTTCGGCGGCTGGAAGCCCAAAAAGCGCTGCTGCCAGATCACGGCATACCGGTCATTCCCGGTAGCGGAGTACACCCGCACCAGCCAATGGCGGGCATCCAGCTCGTGCTCCTGATTGAGCGCCGGATCGGAATGGCTGGCCACGGCGAAATCGGTGCGGCCGTTACCGTCAAAATCGCCGCTGGTCAAAAAATCGATGGTGTCCATCAGCGGCAGGCTGTCCGACCAGGTCTGGCGGAACCGGTTGTCGCCCACGGCCTCGTACAGCACGATGTCGCCGTCATAATCGCCGAATAGCAGCTCCAGCGCGCCGTCACCGTCGTAGTCGGCAATCTCCACATGCGGCACGCCGGTCAGATTGGAGCCGGCGGTGGGATTGGGCAGGTCAGCCACTTTTTCGAAACGGTTGTCGCCGGTGTTTTCCAGCACCTGCCACAGATCGCCGCGGCGGCCGATGATCTCCATGCGTCCGTCCTGATCCAGATCGGCGTAGCGCGCCGCCCAGAAATTGCTGCTGTCGATCCAAACGATGTGCTCCGGGAAGCCGCCGAGCTGTGTGGCTTCATAAATGAAACTCGTTTGCCCGAGCCCGCCCAGCAGCTCAAACAGACCGTCGGCATCGGCGTCGCCCATGTCGCGCGGCACGCCGCGATGGCTGGTCTGAAAACGGAGCCGAAAGCCGGCGGGCGACCATTCAAACAGCGAAATCGGTCCGATCAGACCGCTGTCTTCATAACGCGCCAGCGCGATCTCCCGCCAGCCATTTCGGTTGAAATCGGTGGTACGCGGCATCAAAATACCGGCGGGCAGGGCGTTCGGCGTTTCCTGCAAAAGCCACCGCTGCGACACTCCATCGCCAAAGGCAATGCGGTACATGCCATCTACGGAGTCGCTGCGCATGCGGAGGCCGCTGCGATTGACGATTTCGAAAAACAGCTCCACATCCCGGCCCGCAGTGCGCCATTCGGAAAAATTGAAGCGGTGCTCACGGGTCTCAAAGCGCAGCGGTACGGACTGAAACGGTTCTACAGAATCGGCCGGACGCCAGTGCAGTATGGCGCGGCTTAAATCATCCACCTTCACCTGCAGCAAAACACTACGCTGATCGCCATCCAGCATGGGCAGAAATTCCGTGGCCAGAATGCGGGGCGGCGTGCGGTCGATCACCACTCGCACATAATCCTCAAAACGGGCCTGATTCTGCAGCACCACTTGCAACCGCAACGTGTATGTCGTATCCGGCAGGGTTGTCAAATCCCATACCGCCAGAGTATCGGAAAGCACCTGCCGCCCCTGAATCTCCCGCAACGGCGTCCAGCTATCCGGGCGGGTGCCCATTCCGTAACTTACCATTATACTTTCGATAAACGCCCCGGCCGCTGTACCGATCACCGGCACCGGGCCGCGGGCGAATCCCGTATCCATGGCTGGTGATTCGATCCGCGCCACCACCCCGTCTTCCACCTGCAGTGCTGCATACACATCGATGAGACCGGCGCCGTAAAATCCGTCCCATCCCCGGTCGCCCAAATCCTGTGCGGTGGAGGTGATAACCGCACGCACGGCTTCCGGTCCCCAGTTTGGATTTTGGCTCAGGATCAGCGCCGCCATGCCGGATACAAACGGCGCCGCCGCCGAGGTGCCGGAAAACCGACCGTACTGTCCGTTCAGTTGCGTGGTCACGATCGCCTGTCCCGGCGCTACCACGTCCAGCGTGGTACCGTAGTTGGAAAACCCGGCCAGGCTCCGGTTGGGGGTGACCGCGCCCACGGAGATGGTCTCGGTGAATCCCGACGGATAGTGCGGCTCGTCGCTGCCGCTGTTGCCGGAGGATGCCACCAGCACCACGCCGCGAGCATGGGCGAACTGCACCACATCGCGCAGCAGCGGCGATACCACCACATCGCCGAAACTCATGTTGATGATGCGGGCGCCGTTTTGCACCGCGTACAGGATGGCCGCCGCCACATCATCCTCTTCGAGAAAGCCCAGACTGGTGCCGGCGCGCAGGTTCATGATGCGGGCCTGCGGCGCCACACCCGCCACGCCGATGCCGTTGCCGGCGCGCGAGGCAATGATGCCGGCCACCATGGTGCCATGCCCGTTTTCATCCATCGGGTCCGCATCACGGTCGAGATAATCGCCGCCGTCGGCGAAGGTGGGGGCATCGGTGAAATCCCAGCCATGCACGTCATCCACGAAGCCGTTGCCGTCGTCATCCACGCCGTTAAAATCGCTGCTGTCCGCACGGCCGTTGCCATTGAGGTCTTCGCCGGGATTGACCCAAAACTGTCCGGCCAGATCCGGGTGCCGGTAATCCACACCGGTATCGATGACGGCCACCGGAATGTCCGGCGAACCTAGGGTGATGCCCCAAGCTTCATACAAACGGACGGCTGCCCGGCTCCAATCGTCCTGCAAAAGGGGATCCGTACCGGCTGATTGCTCGATCCGAAAGACATGATTGGGGTGGATGTATTCCACGGCGTCGTTCCGCTGCAGGTTTTGAATGAAATGCGGCGGCATCGGCCCGGTTGTCGGCCGGATGACAAGAACGTTTTGGAACGGCTCGGGAGAAGCCCCACTGAACAATGGTTGGACTTGCAAAGGGATGGCTTCCGGCAGGACCTCGGTGAGGATCTGCTGAAGTGCGGCTGGTGCGGAGCTGTTTTTGGCCGTGACGGCCGGTTGCCGAAGTTTCACGATCCACTCATGGGATGTCGCTGTGATGCTTCCCGCAGGCAGCGGCTGGGGCAATACGGCGCATATCAGGATACCCCACGCTCCGATGCGGGCCAGGAACCGGTGGAACCGCATCGATCGGCAACGGTGACTACTGCAAAACCAGTTTAATAAGTCGGTTGGGTTCAAACGCGCTGATGTATTTTTCATGTCCTTCCTGATCGAGAATCGCAGACACGCCGATTTCGAAGCCGATGCGTTCGCCCGGCTCACACAAAAGGCCGATTTCCGGTTGCCGGGCCACGGCCAGGCGGTAGCGGTCACCGCCCACAGCCTGCCAGGTGAAACGGATGCCGGCGCCGAACCGTTCATCCCAGAACGGCCATTTCTTCGGATGTCCGGCATTGAATAGCCTCGCCCGGGCAGTCAGTGTATCACCGGTGTGCAAACGGAATTCGAGGTTGTCGGAGCCCTGAAACCAGCCGTTGGCATTGGCGTCGATGAGCAACCGGATGCGGCGTTTCGGCGGCGCGTGGATGATGAATATCAGCGAATCGGCGGTGTACCGGGCATGAACGCGGTAAGGCGCGCGCGTGTCTTCAGAATACGCCACCAGCGCCGGTGTCGGTGACGGCGGTATCTGCAGATCAAGCGGCACCAGCGGCCACGGATCGCGGCCGTCCGGCAGACCGTCTCCATCGGTATCGGCTGCGGCCGGATTGGCAAACCGCGCGGGAGCGGCATAGATTTCGCCCTGCCCTTCGACGATCCAGTTTGAAAAAGCGATTTCCTGGAGATCGGACACGCCATCGCCGTCGCTGTCTTTGCGCCGCGGATCGCTGCCCAGCCGGCGTTCGTCCATGGGCAGCTCCGGCGCATCATCCGGGATGCCGTCGCCGTCGGCATCATCGGCAAAACGCACCCGGCCGTATTTCAGCGCGAACCACTGATCCCTCGGCCACTGCCGCAAAATGTAGGCGTTGCCGTCGAAATGCTCGCCGAAATCGGCGGCCGTTCCGGCCACGGGTGCGAAATGGTTGAACCAGTACTCAGGGAATCCGCTGCGCGCAAACAGCTCATCCAGTTGATGATGAAATTCGTGCACCAGCAGCCAGTTGTTGCCGGAGGCGTGGTAAGCATGGGTGGCTTCCCACCAGGAAATGCCGTAGCGGCCGTTCGCGCCGATCCCCTCGGTAAACGCACCGCCGCGTCCGCGTAGCTCCCAGCGGCCGGTGTCCGGCTGGTAGTCGCGGATGCAGGCAATATAGAATACCGCCTGGATTTTCGCAAGATTGCCGCCGGATTGTTGCAAAATCTTATCAATCCACGCCTGACGCGGCGGGTAATACGTTGCCTCGCCGAAAATCCGCCGCCGCTCCAGCAGCGAATCGATAACGACATAGCGCAATTTCAAATGCAGCCGCATGCCCGAATTCATCCAAAAAAAGCGGCGGCCGGCTTCGAGCTGATCACGAATGCGCTGCACCTCCCTTGCCGGTAGCGGCGGCAGGGCCGGCCACTCCGGCGTGACCCGGCTCGAATCGATGACCCGGGTAAACAGAATGACAAGGCCTTCGATTTCCACAAAGGGCGTTTTGCCGGGGGTGGGCGCCATCCAGTACCGCCGGCCCGTGAGCGGACGGTCGGGCGGCAAGCTGCGCGCCAGCGGTCCGTAACGCAGCCGCAGCAGCGTACCCGGCTGAAGGGCAGTCACCTGAGCTTTGAGAGCCGTCCCCCGGGTGGCAATCTGGACCGGCACCGGAGACCCGCGCCGCACCTCTTCCACTTCGAAGAAGGGGCGAGACCCCGCCGGTGTCTGGAATGTAGCATGCAGCTTCCCCGGCGACTCCCGCAACTGCAATTTCGTCCATCGATCGGGATCAGCGGGCACTACCAGCAGCCGGCCGTTGAGGGCATCGGCGATGATCACCTGCCCGTCATGCAGGGCCATCTGCGCCGGCAGCATGACCGGCGCATGGCTTCGCAAGTCGAGGACGGCTCGCTGTCGGCCGGTAGGCTCATAAATTTCGATTCGGGTACCGACCAGCAGCCATAATTCATCATCCACCCACAACATGCTGCGAATGCTGCCTGCCGGTGCGGTGAAATGCCGCGTCTCGCGATATTGCGGAAAAGCGCCTTCATACATCCGGATCAGCCCGGATGCCGCATCGAACACGGCCAGCCGGTGTTCGGTAACGGCCAGGCCAGCCGCCCGGCCGTCAGCCAGAGTGAACCGTGCCACCGATTCACCGTCCGGGGCGAAAAAGTGAATCGTTCGGCCGTCGGTGACCGCCAGTCGTGGAACCGCTCCGGTCACGGCAGTGAGGACAACCGGCTGTTTGACTTTCGGCGGCAGGGTCCGTATCCATCGTCCCTGCTGGTCGAACAGATGCACGCGGTGATGCAGCGAGTCGAGTACGGCGAGTGTTGCGCCTGCTGTCGCCAGTTGCACCGGCCGCCACTGTTTTGCGGAAGCCTCCAGCGGGTTTTTCGCATAAACCCGGCCGGTGACAACACCGCGCTCATTGATTCGCAGCACCGCCCCGCGACCGGGTTCAGCCACCCAGACTGCACCGGATGGGGAGACCGCCACGGCGCGCGGCCAGGCCAGCGCAGCCCGGCCGGGCTCTGTTTCCAGCCGGCGCAGGCGCACGTCATCAAAACAGGCATGGCCGCCGGAGTTTTGCAGCCCCACATAACCGGAAGTCCAGGTCAGCGGTTCGGGATCGCCCACGCGTTGGCCATCCACGAAAAAGGCGTAGGTTTCAGCGTTCGCATCCACCTGCAGCCGGACCTCATGCCAGGCCGAATCCAGTACGTTCACCGGCGTTTCCATCACGCGCACCGCCTGGTAATTGCCGTTCAGAAAATAGCCCATCAGCACCTGCCGGCCGTCGAAACGCAGCATCTGGGCGTAATCGGTGCCGTCGTAAGTCTCGCTGAAAAAGAAAAAGCCGGCGCCGGCGTAATCTCCGGGAAAGCGGCAACGGACGCGAAGTTCGAACGAGCCATCCACCCAGATTGGCAGCATGAGACCGGCGTCGTAGTCTCCAGAGATTTCACACACGTGTCCGGAATCCGCCAGCCAAAATCCTTTGGTGACGTGCCAGAATTCCGGCTGCGGGGGCAATCCCGGCACGATTCGGGAGAAATCATCCTGAAACAGGGTTTGTGTGAAAATGGAAATCGGCCACAAAAGACCTGCAATCACGTACCCAACGAACCGGAAACCGAGATTCATCATTTCACGGGAAGGTGTTTGAAGAAGCTTGAATTTATCGTTTGACCAATGGGAAAAATACGATTGTACCCGTGCGGTGATGGACACTTCGGCACTCTTAGCTCAGGCACTCGGCTCCAAACCGTGCCAAATCGGACTTAATCCACCACCTTCAAAAACACATCATCAAACCGCGCCGCCCCGATCCGGGTGATACCGAGATACAGGACCAGCTCTTCAACGTCCTCCGGCAACGGCACCTGTTGCTGCACAAAATGGTACCGGCCATCGGCGGGGACCGGCGGCAACTCCACCGAAAACAGGGTGCGCCCTTTGACCGCCTGCCGGCGTTCGTATTCGATGCCGAACTGAACGTGCGGTGCGCCGGTCACTTTGACCCAGCCGCCGAAGCGGATGGTTCGCCCGCGCGGCAACGGCCGGATTTTCTGCGTCCAGCCATGCAGCGCCTGCGGCACCCGCGGATGCCGGCGAATGGCCACGTACGCGCTTCGCCGGCCGCTGCGCGCGTCGCGATCGTCGAAGCGCAAAACCGCGTACTCGGAAAATCCCATCGGCGCCGATCGCGTCCAGCCCGTGTCCTGTTCAAAACTGCCGTTGTACACGCGGTACGAATCCGGCGGCGCTTTGCGCGCCAACGGCAACTTCGACGGTGCGCAGCCGGTTAACCCAATTGCCCCGAACAGCACCAAAGCCAGGATTCGGGCCAGAGCATACATGCTTATCTCCTGCGAAACAGGCGGTGAAAAACGTACCGCAGCCAGCCGGTGATCCAGAGCAGCAGGCTGGTGGCCGCGTTCAGTAGAAAATAACGCGGCTGTGGATAATATTTCCAGAAATATCGCACAAATGAGCGGTGAGAGGTGAGAATCATCGGTGGCCGGTTGGCAAAGACGCTGCGGCCCTTGTGGTGAAACACCTGCACTGAAGGCTCGAACCAGATCCGATATCCGGCCTGCTTAACACGCCGGCACCAGTCCACGTCACTGAAAAACATGGGGAAACGCTCGTCCCATTCGCCGACGCTTTGCACCACATCGCGGCGGGCGAGCAGAAACGCACCCTGCGGCTGATCCACCTCGCGAGGCGAGCGGTGATCGAAATCGCCCATTTTCCAACCGTTGAACCGCCGGCTGCGCGGAAACCACATCGCCAGTCCGGTGAAATGGAACCACACATCGCGGTGGCGTACAAACCGCCGGCAGCTCGGCTGCACACTGCCATCCGGATTTCGGAGCTGCGGCGCGATCACGCCGATGTCCGGGCGCTGTTGCAACACCTCGCGCAACCGCCGCAGCGCGTTTTCGGGCAATTGCGTGTCCGGATTCAGGAACAAAATCCACTGCGCATCGGCGCGCGCCAGGCCCTGATTGACCGCATGCGTAAAGCCCCAATTGCGCGCATTTTCGATGAGGTCGATGGACAGATTGTCGGGCGACGTTTCGGCCCAGTGCCGGATGGCCGGCACGGTGCCGTCGGCGGAATGGTTATCCACGATGATGATCTGAAAACGGGCGCCGGGATCTGCATCCGGCAGGGATTGCAGGCAGGTCAACACCTCGTCGCGGCTGTTGTAGGTAACGAGGATGACGGCGTAATCGTAGTTGGGTTTATTCGATGATGATGAGTTCACGGTCGATATCGGTTAGCACTTCAGCGCCATCGTTATGAACCAGGATATCGTCTTCGATCCGGACGCCGCCGATCTCCGGAAGATACACCCCCGGCTCAATGGTGATGATGCTGTCGGCCGGAATGCGGTCTTTGCTGACCGGACTGATCCGGGGCAGGCTGTGCACATCCAGGCCCAGCCCGTGCCCCAGGCTGTGCCCGAATGCTTTATCGTAGCCCTGCTCTTTGAGATAATCCCGGGCCACACGATCCAGCTCGGCGCCGGGTATGTTGGCTTTCGCCGCGGCGATGGCGCGGCGGTTGGCTTCTTTCACGGCTTCATACATCCGGCGCTGTTCCTCACTCGGCTGCCCGATCATCACCGTTCGGGTCACATCCGAACAAAAACCTTCATAAACGCAGCCGAAATCGATCACCACCAGTTCACCATATTCAATCGTTTTACGCGAGGCAATGCCGTGCGGCAGCGCAGACCGCCAGCCGCTGGCCACGATCGGCTCGAAGGCATCGCGTTCGCTGCCCAGTTTTTTGCTGTGGTAGGAAATTTCGGCGGACAGGTCCAGTTCGGTCATACCCGGCCGGATCACCGGCAAAATCGTTTCCCATACCCGGCGGGCAAGTTCGCAGGCACGGCGCGTGTGTTCGATCTCTTCCGGCAACCGGGAGATGGTCAACTTTTCGATGACGTACTCGGTGGCGGCCAGGCGCACATCCGGAAAGGCTTTCTGCAGGCGGGAAAAATCCCGGAAATTCAGATGCAGCGCCTCGAACCCCACGCGCATGCCTTTTGAAAACAGCTTCCGCTTTTTAATCGGCTCGAACAGGTCCTGCTGGATGATATGAACTTCCGCATGATGGACTTCGTGTTTCACCTGCTCCCGGTACCGCCGGTCGGTAATCAGCCACTGGTGCTCTTCGGTGATCACCCCGAGGCCGTTGGAGCCGCTGAAGCCAAATAAATAACGCAGATGGGTCAGTGAAGAAATGACAAACGCCGACAGGTTCAGCTCCTGCATACGACGGCGCAAAAGCGAAATCCTATCCGCCATTCTGGTTCTCTTCCAGCCGTTTCTTCAGCATCTCGATCTTTTCTTTGTAAGCCGCATTGTTCGGGTCCTTTTTCAGCAGCATTTCGAACACGTTGATCGCCTTGGCGAACTGCCCCTGTGCGGCATAAATTTCACCCAGGGTCGGGGTTACGATGCGCTCGCGATTGTTTGCCGAATCAGCACCTGCTGTTCCGGATTGCTGCTGTTCATCTGTCTCCGGCGGAGCTGTTTTCTCCAGGGTCGCGCTGCTTTCAGCCGGTTCTGCCGCTGTGGGGGCTCCGGTGGCGACGGTTTCATCCGCGGAGGCCGATACTTCGGGTTGAGCCGGCTCATTCTCGCTCATGGGGACCGACGGCGGTTCCGGTAAATCAGCGCCGCCCGCAACCGGGATGTCCTCGTCAACGGCGCTGGGAACGTCCGGTTCGGCATCCTGTTTGGTTTCAGCGGCCGGGGAATCCGGGGTGTCGATATTCAGAGCCTGATCCCAATCGCTGTCCCGACCGTACCCCTCCGTTTGATCGGAGGACGAGAGTGAGTCCAGTGCGGCGAACAAATCCTGTTCCTCTTCCGATTCATCGGTTTCCTGGGCAGTCGCCGATTCCAGGAATTCACGAGTGGCCAGATCCTCCTCGTCCTGTGCGGACGTCCTCCCCGGCTGAGAAGCTTCATCGTGCAATGGATCAAAAGATTCGATTTCCAGCGTATCTTCTTCAAATTGATCCAGGGTCTTCAGCGGATCGTCATCCGTTTTGTGTTCATCCACAACCGGCGGCGTTTGCACTTCTTCGACGGGCTGAGGTTCCGGCTGCGTCTCGGTTACCACCGGCGTTTGCTGCGCTTCACCCTCCTGTCCCATGGTGAATTCTTCCAGACGGGGGGCTTCCTCTTCGGTGGTTTCCTCTTCGAAAATATCTTCCAGAATACCGGAAACATCGGTATCATCGATGGCGGGCTCATTTTGGGTCTCGGCATCCGCCTCGGGCAGCGGCGTTTCGATTTCGCCTTTGGCCTCTGCGAAAAGGTCGTCATCGAGATCAATCGGTTCGGCTTCCGGCGGCTGAGGGGGCGATACGGTTTCAACCGCTGCGAGGGCATCGTCGATCGCCTCCGTCCCGGCCTGATCTTCCTCCGCCGGTGTCACTGCACCAATTTCGGCATCGGTATCGGTTTCCGGGGTCACCACTTCGGTTTCGCGCGGCTTGACTTTTTCCAGGGTTTCCAGCATCTCTTTTGCAGTACGATCCAGAGGATCGATTTGTAAAATTTTACGATAGCTCATTTCACAGGTATTTTCCCAGCCCACTTCCCGCATCAAATCGCCATAAAACTTATGCGCCGCAATATATTTCGGATCGAACAGCAAAACCCGCTTGAATTCCTTTTCCGCAAGATCGAAAAGCTTCTTTTGCAAATAGCATTTTCCCAAAACCATGTGACCGGTGATGTAATAAGGATGCTTTCGGATGCCTTCCTCACAAATCCGGATGGCTTCCTCCACCTGACCTCGATTGAGCAGTCCCTCAGCCACACGCGCAAAAATGAGCGAGTCGGGATTCTGCTGAAGCCGACTCTTCAATTGCTCAAATTGAGGATCATTTTCAAAATTGGACATGAGTTCCTCCTGATGCCTGAAAATCCCGTTTACATAAATTGTGAGTTTTCCACTCGCCTCAGCCATTGTTGCATGATTGCGACAGCGTCACCGGCTTCGTGTGCGATACGGATTTCCTGATCACTCATTTCACCGTGGCCCCGCTGCCAGCCATCGCAATCAAGAACGAACTCCCTGATGCAAGGCACATTGTCGATCAATGCCATTTAACACGACAGGTTGCTTCCGGAAACGAACAAACGCCGTTATCGCTATCTGCATTCCGACAATGTTGCTTTTCCAGAAACGATTCGATTTTTAATTTTTACGCGAGTGAAGCGGTTCCCCTGAAACACGAAAACCCGCTACAAATATTAGGCCAAACTCCATCAATTCGATTGCAACAATTCTTTTTCACGCCAAAAGCGCGAGCGGAATTTTCGCCGCCAGAGGGCCAGAGGCAACATGCGTGTTTGCATGAACGACAGCATGGTGATAAAAGCAAATCCCATTGCAAACATTGCCAGGAACGGGACCGCCGACCACTCGAAATAATAGACCGCCAGCCCGAGTGCGGCAAAAGAATAGAGCGTCATGAACGCTTCAATGGCCAGGCCCGGCGTTAACGGCGATTGATATTTTTTCCCAATCCAGGTATCTTCCCGCCGCTCAATGCGATATTTCGGGGTACGCTGAAAGGGCGATTTGATGTTGAAGAGTCCTTCTAAAATAGCCCAAGTATTGCTCACAGACAGCCCCATGCTGCCGGCCATGAAAACAGGGAAATAGGCCAATCGCCGCTTCCAATCGGGATAGATTTCCTGCTGAGACATTTTATACAGCAAAAACGAGCCGAAAAACGCCAACACAAAGATACTGCTGATCGCAAAGTACAGGGAATGATCCCGCGGCCCATTTTTGATCAGCAGCAACGGGAGATTCATCAGCGCAATCATAAAAATAAACGGGAACACCAGATTATTGGTCAGATGCAGGGTTCCCTGCAATTTAATCGACAGAGGGAGCCGCGCCCGCCACAACCGCGGCAGAATTTTTTTTGCTGTTTCGATGGCGCCTTTGGTCCAGCGGAATTGCTGCGCTTTGACCGCCGTGATATTGGCCGGAATCTCCGACAGACAAACCAGGTCCTGCAAAAACAGAAATTTCCATCCTTTGATCTGGGCGCGATAGCTCAGGTCCAGGTCTTCCGTGAGCGTATCATCCGACCAGTTGCCGGCATCGAGGATGCATTCCCGGCGCCATACGCCCGCCGTACCGTTGAAATTGATAAAAAAGCCGCTGCGGTTCCGCGCCGCCTGTTCCACCACAAAATGGCCGTCCAAACCAATGGCCTGCGCCCGGGTCAGCAGCGAATAGTCCTGGTTCAAATAGCCCCAACGAGCCTGCACCATGCCGATCTTCCGGTTGCGGAAATACGGAATGGTGCGTTTGAGAAAATCCTGCGGCGGAATGAAATCCGCATCAAAAATGGCGATGTATTCGCCGCGGGCTTTCACCAGAGCTTCGCGCAATGCACCGGCTTTATAACCGGTGCGGTGCTTGCGGTGCAGCAGCTGAATATTGAATCCCAGCTTCTGATACTTTTCCACCAGCTCCCGGCTTTTATCCACGGTTTCATCCGTAGAGTCGTCCAACACCTGAATTTCCAATTTTTCACGTGGATAATCCAGGGCGCATGCCGCATCGATCAACCGCTCCACCACGTAATATTCATTGTAAATCGGCAACTGCACGGTGACCACCGGCCAATCATCCATTTCCCCCCGCAAGCGTTTCGGTTTCCGTCGCTCATGTTTTTTGTAAAGATATACCATCACATAGCCATGAAAACCGAAAACGCACAATATCAGAAGCGCCAGGAAGTACAGCACCAAAACCAGCTCTTCAAAGAACTCGGGCAGAATTATGTTCATGAGAGTGCTCTCTATTTACCTTAGCGTTACCAGCCGGATACGGTTCGATTGAGGACTTCGTCCGCGATTTTGGCGATCGCCTCGTTAATCGCATCCTCGCGCGTACTCTTTTCCCCTCCTCCTGGAGTATAAGTGCCGAATTGGGTGATGGTATCCTCCCAGATGATTTTGCGTTTCTTAACATCCCTGTAAGTGAGCCGGACGGTCAAAAACACCTGAATTTCATCCACCTGTTCCTGGCGGTTATAAGCGCCCGCCCGGTCTTCAACTTTCATCAGCACGCCTTCCAAAATCGCATCGGCATTGCGCCGATCGGCGATTCTCAGGGTGTTATCCCGGGTGAACGCTTCCACCAGAGCATTGGTCAGATTTTCACGCACGCCAAATTCTGCAGTACGGTCATCAAACAAAGGGATGGCAATGCTTTTGATGTGCGGATACGCCGATCCCGAAAAAGAATAAACGCCGCAGCTCCAGGATGCAGGAAGAAGACTCACCAAAATCAACATAACAGCAAATGGCTGCCGTTTATTCGCCGGGAGGCCGATTTTCCAGTCCATTTTCAAAACGGTAGTGAATATTCTTTGATTTTGCGGTACAGTGTCCTTTCGCTGATGGCCAGCATTTGTGCCGCCTTGCGCTTATTTCCTCCGCTTTTTTCCAGCGCCCGATAAATCAATTCTTTTTCCATCTCCTCCAGGGTCGGGAAATGGTCGTCTTTTTCCTTCTCCGCCTCGGGCGGATCCGATTGCACCAGATCATAATTCACCGGTTCCACCGGAACTCCCGGTGCCAATCGCCGTGGCGGCATGATATATTTACCAAGAATCAGTTCGCGCAACTGTGCGATCTCGGCCTTCAGGTCCAGCAGCGCCCGATAAATAAACTCCCGTTCCAGCTCCTCACTGGGTCGTGAAACCGGCACCGGCAACTGGGGTTCCATGTGAAAATGACTGACCGGCAAATAGCGCTGCAAAATCAATCGGTTGATGCGATGGCCCTTCTCCATCACAATGACGCTTTCCACCAGATTTTTCAGTTCGCGCACGTTGCCAGGCCAGGGATACTCCATCATCAAATCCATCGCGTCGTCGGTAAAGCCTTCGAAATCGATGCGGTTGTCGGCACAAAACTGTCGGGCAAAATAATTGACCAGTAGGGGGATATCCTCTTTACGTTCGCGTAACGGCGGCACTTGAATTTTCACCGCATTCAACCGGTAATACAAATCTTCGCGGAACTCGCCTTTCCGCACCATATCGCCGAGATCTTTATTGGTGGCGGCCACCACACGCACATCCACTTTACGCGGCACACTGCCTCCCACACGAATGAACTCCCGGCCTTCCAGAATGCGCAGAAGCCGCACCTGGGTTTCCAGCGGCATTTCGCCGATTTCATCCAGGAAAATCGTGCCGCCGTCTGCCAACTCAAAATATCCTTTTCGGGTGCCAACCGCGCCGGTGAATGCACCTTTTTCGTGGCCGAAAAGTTCGGATTCGATCAAACCTTCCGGAATGGCACCGGCGTTGACTACCACAAAGGGCTGATGCCGTCGCGGGCTCAACTCGTGAATGGCCTGCGCCACCAGCTCTTTACCGGTGCCGCTTTCACCGATGATCAGAACCGAGATATCCGTGGGCGCCACCTGCTCCACCGTCCGCAAAATTTGCTCCAGGGCCGGACTTTGCCCCACAATGCCCAATCTTTTGCGCACGGTCAAAAGCTCGGCGTGATTCGGCGCTTTTAACATTTTTTCCGCTGCTTCTGCCACTGGCACTCACCTTGGTTTGGAAAAAGATTCTGAATGAAAGTTCATTCATCACCTACTGCGTTCTGATACCGCCGCGCGTTACATCTGTATTCTCATCCAACGCCGGTAAAAAGTCGTTTTCACGATGTGGGGATATTTTCGGTCAGCTTCTGGCGGAAAAATTCCACCGTTTTTTGAATGCCCTCTTCCAGCGTCACCTGCGGCTGCCAGCCCAGTTTTTCCTGGGCTTTTTTATACGACAAGACACTCCGCCGCTGTTCACCCGGTTTGGCCGGTCCATGCGTCTCCGGTGCATCCGATCCGACGGCGTCACGGATCAGGCGAAAAATGGTATTGACGTCGGTTTCTTTGCCGGTACCGACGTTAAAATAATCGTTTTCGGGATAGTCCAGCGCCAGCAGGTTGGCCCGCACCACATCGCCGACATACACATAATCGCGCGTTTGCAGTCCGTCACCGTTGATAATGGGCTGCTCGCCTTGCAGCAATTTTTTGGTGAAGATCGCCACCACACCTGCTTCGCCATGTGGATTTTGCCGCGGACCGTACACATTGGCATATCGCAGCAGGGCATAGTTCAATCCAAATACTTGGTTGAAATAGTAAATGTATTTTTCACAGGTTAATTTGGAAACGCCATAAGGAGAGACCGGCCAGGTCTGATGCTCTTCCGATGCGGGGAATTCGGTCTGCTCGCCGTAAATGGCGCCGCCGGTACTGGCAAACAGAAATTTTTTCACCCCGATTTTAGCGCTGGCTTGCAACAGGTTGAGCGTGCCCAGAATATTGACTTCCGCATCATAGCGCGGATCATCCACCGATTTGCGCACATCCATCTGTGCCGCCTGGTGACACACCACCTCGAAGCGCTCCGCCTCGAACACATCCCGGATGGCTTCATCGCGGATATCCATTTCCAGGAATTTCGCTTCGGGATGCACGTTTTCGCGCTGCCCGGTGATCAGGTTGTCAATGACCACCACCTGATGCCCCTGATCGATGAACGCATCCACCAGATGCGATCCGATGAATCCGGCTCCGCCGGTGACGAGAATTTTCATCGCTGCTGTCCTTTCGTTTGAGGTTCGTCCTGAAAAAATTGATTCAAAATCGTTTGAGAGTGCCCAATTCGATCAACGTCTCACGAATTTTACCCATGGTTTCAGGAAGGCATATTGCCGACCAGATGTTTCAGGGCTTTGAAACCAATATCTTTCCGATAATAAGCGCCGTCGAATACAATTTTGCCCACGGCGGCATATGCCGCTTTGCGGGCGGCCTGAAAGGTATCGCGGACGGCGACCACCGACAGCACCCGTCCGCCCGCGGTGACGATCTCACCGGCTTCATTTCGGCGCGTGCCGGCATGAAAAATCAGAATGTCTTCGTCCGTCAGCTTTTCCAGTCCGATAATTTTCTTGCCGGTCTGGTATTTTCCCGGATAACCGCCGGAAGCCATCACCACGCCCACGGCCCATTGATTTTTTAACGCGATCTCTACATCCAGAAGTTCACGGTGGGCCGCTTTCAGCATCAACTCCACCAGATCGGAATCGAGCAACGGCATCACCACCTGCGCTTCCGGATCGCCGAAGCGACAGTTGAATTCCACCACTTTCGGCCCGCTGTCGGTAATCATGAGACCGGCGTACAGCACGCCGCGGTACGGCCGATTCTCCATGGCCATGCCGCGGATGGTCGGTTCGATGATCTCGCGCAGCACCCGCTCCTGCATGGCCGCATCCACCACCGGCGCCGGGGCATACGCGCCCATGCCACCGGTATTCGGCCCCTGATCGCCATCGAAAATCGGCTTGTGATCCTGCGCCGGATGCAAAAGCACCACGTTTTCGCCATCGCTGAGCGCAAACACCGACGCCTCTTCTCCGCGCATGAATTCTTCCACTACAATTTTCGCGCCGGCCTCACCGAACACCCGCCGCACCATGATCTCTTCCAGCGCGTGCTCGGCCTGCTGTTCATCCTGCACGATGACCGCCCCTTTGCCGGCGGCAAGGCCATCCGCTTTGATCACGCAGGGATAATCCCGTTCACGCAAATGCCGCCGCGCTTCTTCGGCATCATAAAACACCTGCCAGTCGGCGGTGGGGATTCGATATTTGCGCATCAGCCACTTGGCGAACGCCTTCGAACCTTCCAGCTCGGCGGCTTTCTGACTGGGCCCGAAAATGGCCAACCCTTTGGCTTCAAACTCATCCACAATGCCCTGCACCAGCGGCGCTTCCGGCCCGGGCACGGTCAGATCGATTTTCTGTTTGACGGCAAATTCCAGCAGGCGCGAGATGTCGGTCGGTGAAATATCCACACATTCGGCGTGCTGAGCAATGCCCGGATTCCCGGGAGCACAATAGATTTTATCCACCAATGCGCTTTGCTGAATTTTCCAGACCAGAGCATGTTCTCGACCACCGCTGCCGATCACCAAAATCTTCATTCGTTGCTTCCACCTCGCATGTATTTCGCATATTTCGATCCGCCGCCGGTCTTTTTGCCGGCTTTGAGCCGTTCAATTTCATCACGGATCGCAGCCGCCTTTTCGAATTCCAGTTTTTCGGCCGCCGCCATCATTTG
>WFVT01000190.1 GCA_015491485.1 Candidatus Zhuqueibacterota bacterium | reverse complement strand
TGCTCGTACAGATACACCGGAATGCCCAGCTCCTCTCCGATGCGTTTGCCCACTTCGTGCGCCAGTTTCACGCAGTCGTCCATGGTTACGCCGGCGACCGGCACGAAGGGGATTACATCGGTGGCGCCCATGCGCGCATGTTCGCCGTGATGCTTCGACATGTCGATGAGCTCGGCGGCTTTTTTGGCGGCCCGGAAGGCGGCTTCGGCCACGGCCTCCGGCGGCCCGATGAACGTCACCACCGTGCGGTTGGTGCTCTCCCCCGGATCCACATCCAGCAATTGCACGCCCTGCACCGATTCGATTTGATCCGTGATTTGCTTGATGATATGTTTATCCCGACCTTCGGAAAAATTCGGTACACATTCAACGATCTTTTCCACCGTGCCGTTCTCCTATTTTGATTTCCGTTTTTGCCCCATAAATCGTTGAAACATCGATGGCCAATGGCTAACCGACAAAACCCGTGCACTGCAGTGGACGTAAAATGGGGAATTTTTTCGAAAAATTCAACGGAATTTGAAAGACGGCCTGAATGTCTTCCGTTTTTGCGACAATGTCGGCTACCGAAGATTTATCAGCCACGGATTGACGCGGATGCCTTGTACCACAAGCTTCCAGCTTATGGCTCTGGCGGGAAGGCACTGATGATTTTCCCTCGCAAAGACGCAATGTCGCAGAGGAAAACATGCCGGTTGTGAAGGTTTTATAAGCCGTTTCAATATTGGTGATTGGGGCAAGGCCGAAAACAGGGTTCTTTCATTTTCAAAATCAGTCCCTGCCCGGGGTCATTGCGAGGAGCGGAGCGGCGACGCAATCTCATCCCCCAATAATATGCGCTTTTGATTTTATACTCTCGCCGAGGACGCAGAGATTGATTCGGAATAAAACGTGGATGGGCGCGGATTTTTTTAGGCAGAGGTCAAGGATCGTTTCAAGGTTCCCCATATTCGCTTCAAAATATCCTGCCGATCCGGTCAATCCCGTCGAAAGCTGTTTTTTGACAGGATGAACAGGATGCACAGAATTGTTACACAGCCACGGATAGATGCGGATGCCTCGTACCACAAGCTTCCAGCTTGTGGCCGCGGCGACAAGGCACTGATTTTAAACTTGCCGTGAATTCCTGCGGATAAAATACAAATGCTTTAGACTGAACGAACTGGTCTATTTCCTGGGCGCAGGGTGGTATCCGATGAAGAGTCCGTTCCGTCATTGCAAGAAGCCCCGTATCAGGTTCGGGGTAAACTCTGCGGCGAGACAATTTTTCTGCTGAATGAAAAAAGAGGCCGTTACGCCGCCGCCGAAGACAACACGTTGGTGATAGAAAAGGTTCCCGATTCAATTCTGTACAATGAGTTGATGATCAGATCATTCAGCCAGACCTGAAAACGCCCTGCCGTGGGCATGAGTCTTTCCGGTCATTCTCTTCGTCCCTGGATAATCCACGAAAATCAACCCGGCTGAAACAGCAACCGGAAATAGGTGCGGATGGAGGTGAGTTCATCGCGTGAGGCAACGCCGGCCATCATGGCGGAAATCCAATCGCGGACTTCCTGATAAGCCGCAGCTCGATCTACGACGAGGTTCAAAAGCGGCTGAAAGCGGCCGACCAGTTGCAGGCGATAGCTGGTTTTGAGCTCCGGACCCAATTCAGCCCACAGACGGTCGGCGTAGGTCTGCAGCCGTGCGGCACTGAACTCTTCGCCTCGGCACACTTCGGCGAGAACGCCGGCGGCGATTTTCCCCGAGCTCATTGCATTGCTGATGCCCTCACCGGAAAACGGATCCACCAGTCCGGCGGCATCGCCCAGTAAAATGAAACCATCGCCGTGCACCGTACGCCGCTTGCTGCCCATGGGCAGGTTCCAGCCGTGGATATCCCCGATCAGTTCGGCATCTTGAAAACGTTCTCGGAAGTACGGCGATTCGGTGGCGGCAATGTGCGCCTTTCTCAGGTTAATTTTCCGTTTCTTGAGTTTGCTGTGCAGCATTCCCAAACCGACGTTGGCCAGTCCGTTGTCCAGTGGAAAGATCCAGAAATAGCCCGGGAGAATATCTTTCACAAAGTGAATCTCAATCGCGTCGGTCAGATTTTTGACGCCCCGGTAATAGGCGCGTGTGGCAATGACCCAGTGCCGCGAATCGATCTCGTAAAGCCCCAATTTGCGGCGGACGATGGAACTGTAACCATCGGCGCCGACCACCACTTTGGCGGTGAATTGCTGTCGCTGACCGCGGGCATCCACGCCGGCTATGCCGTACACCCGGCCGTTTTCAACCAGCAGATCATCCACCGCAAAGCCCTCGCGGGTTTCCACCTTTTCTTTCGCTGCCTGGAAAAGAATGTGGTCGAAAACTTCGCGCCGGCATACATAGCCGTAACTTTTGCGGTTGGTGTTGGGCGGGGTAAAGGGAACGCGGATTTGGGTGCCGTTTGGAGCGGAGAAAATAACGCTATCCACCCGGATCTGCGGAGCACGTTCCAATCGGGGCAGCAATCCCAGTTCACGCAAATAGACGAGGCTTTTGCCCGAGATGGCATCCCCGCAGATTTTATCCCTTGGGAATGTTTTTTTATCGACCAGCAATATATTCAAATCGTAGCGGGCCGCATATAAAGCGCACGTGGTTCCTGCGGGTCCGCCGCCAACGATGATCACGTCGTAATCATATCGCATGCGGTATCGCTCCCTCCTCGGAAGTTGTCATTGTAACGATGAGTGCAAATTTAGAGGAAAAGCAGGACAATCGCAAATAAAAAGTGGGCGGACGGCCGGAGGAATATTGAAATCGCGCGGCTCAGGAAAGGAGTGACGCCGGTGACGGAAGTTGCCCCCGCGGCCATTCCCCATCCTGATGGGCGAAACGTGATGATTGGCTGGCTCATTATTTTAATAAACCGGGCAAACACCATTCGCGGCTGTAGAACCGGTCATCCAACATCCGTTCGCGTTTATCCGGTGATCAGTAAATGCGCCTTTTCATGAATGATGCATACAGGGCACGAACATGCTGCCGCAGAATGCCTGAGAGAAGGGAAACAGGGAAGCGAAACCGAAATAGACGATCCCCTGAACCCCGTTTTCAGGAACCGATCATGGCAGGCAAATTGCATATTCTGAGGGAGCGGGAGGAGCATGTACGGGCCGAAGACCGATTCAAAGTGGAAAACGGCGATGCCGTCCGCGCGGGCGGGGGGCACGAAAGCGAAGAAACGCATCCGGGCCTGCACGGCCGCTGTCCGTGATCCGGTTTATAACGCCCGGACTTCTCCGGTTTCTTCGAGAATAACGGGATATCCTTTAAACGACTTTGGAATTTTCTCGGCAAGGTCCTGTTTGTTGCCGGAAATGAGCACGACGATGCAGGGTTCGCCTCCATGCTCTCCCTGACCAATGCCTTCCACGCCATCGAGGTTCAGCCATTGACTGGCTTCTTCGATGACCTGTTCAATGGTTTGTTTCATAGCATTTCACTCCTTGAAATATCCGATAAATCGTAATGCTATAAGATAAAGCAAACTTGGATGGATGCAAAGAAAAACTGACGAACCCATCGCGATTTCTTCCATAATTTTAATGAAAACTCGGCTCTTCGTGGAAAATGAACGGAAGGGTCGTCCGGAGTGAATTCCCCGGGCTTCCTGGCGTCTGGTATTTCAGGGCCTTGCATTGGTCGGCTTTCATCCATCTCCGGAATCGCATGCCGATGGTAAAATCAGATGCATCCCCGGCATCAAGGGGCTGTCCAGCCACATACACGTCACATCGGAAAAGCCCGTGAGTTACGGTGTTCCAATGTTTGCGAAATTGCCGTCAGGGGCGCTGGTCATCGATACCCGTTCCCGGACAGCCCCTTGAAATCGCCCAGGCGAGTGGCGGCCGGAGCATGAAGCAATCAACCGAAAGGATTCCTCAGGCGATTTTAATGCCGAGTTGCATCTCTACGAAGCGAATGTCGTTGCAGATCGTTACCTGGCTGGAGCCGGCGAACAGCAGTCCGACCGCCTCATGTTTTTCATTGCAGACCAGGCTTCCGGAATCACCCGGTGCCGACATTCGCGAAGTCATGATTTGGCGGATAAATTTCGCCCGTCGGCCGCCGCCGTAGTTCACCAGCACCGTCGCATTGATGGCGCGAACCACGCCCGTAGTGAAATTCGAAGTGCGGCCGGTCTTGCAAACAATTTCGCCCAACCGCGGCCGGCCGATGCCGTGCACCACTCCCAGCCAGTACACTTCGCGCCGGATGTCGTGAAAATTCGCTTCAGCGATGGCGGCATCGACAAAGTTGTTCGGATAGGTGCTGATATCGGTGCCGCTACCGAAGCGGATGTTCACCCAGCGGGTAAGGTGAGCAATAGTATCCCGGGGATGGCGGCCGCCGTCAACCGGGCCGGGCTGAAGGATTGGATCGCCGACCCGGGCATTGTTGGAATTGGCCAGGACGTGGTTGTTGCTCAGGATGTAATAGCGTTGCGGCATACCCGGATAAGCGCTGCGGTCGATCACAGCCGTGGCAATCGTCCCTGCGGTTACGCGATAGTGGCCAATGCTCAGACCGCCCATGGCCGGCCGGACCCGTTGCCGGAGCAGTTCAATCCGGATTTCCTCTTCCACCATCTCTTCTTCCTGATCCAGCAACGTGGGCAGCGGTTGCGTTTCGCGCATCATGAAATCGTGATTGCCCAGCAAATTTTTGACGATTTGTTCCACCTTGGCGGTGTCTGCTGCGGTCAGAGCGCCGGCAAAAATTTCTCCGGTTTCCACCACATCGGTTTTGAATTTTCCCAGCGTCGCCGGTACCAGATCTTCATCCCGAAGCATGGATTTATCGAGCTTTTGTGAAACAAACACGGCAATGCAATGGTCGCCGGTTTCACGATCCGCTTTGATTTTCGTGCTCAACCCCATCCCAACCACGTTGGGTTTGGCGAGAATGGGCTCCTCGTGTTCCTCCATTATTGGAGCCATTTCTTTGAACTCGCCCTCAAGGTCCAAATGCATGTGTGCCATGGTACATCTCCTTTCCTTAATGATTTGTCCTCAGTCGTTGCCACTTATCCGGCGATATGCGGTCTCTCATCCTGAAATACAATCCCAAGTCCTTTGGCTTTCCAGCTTCGCCGGTTTGACTTCCAAACAGGCCAGGATGAAGGCAAACGACCTGAAAATTGGTCCGGGAAAAACCCGAACAGGCCAAAAGTCTGGAGAAATGCCTCGCCGTTCATCTCCATTGACAGACAGGTCTGTATAACACCATGGCCGTTCCGGTTCCTTCTCCGCGCAAATTCGTGTTGAAAACCATATCACCTCCCTTTTGTGGTCAATTGAAATGAATCAATTGGTTCATGGTGCGATAGTATAAGCCCCCCATCTTCGGTGCATGCTGTAGGAGGACTCTGACGGTATCTGCGCCGACGCCGATTTTCAGTCAGTTACCGCCGAAGCAAAATCGGTTTTCCCCCGGGCATGGCTCGATCTTTTCGCCGTATGCGATGCACCTGCAACACCCCACCTGAAGCAGTGCAGCCGCGTAGTCAGGGCAATCCAATCAACTTTCCCTGCGCCACAATAACGACTCCGCACAGCCAATCAGGAAAAACACAAACCCGCTGAAGCGAATTCAAATTTGATACTCTAAACTGCAAGCCAATGAAAATAGCACGGATGGAACGTCCCGGAGTCAGAAATCCTGTCTGATCGGACGCAACATTCTGGAAGGAG
>WFVT01000189.1 GCA_015491485.1 Candidatus Zhuqueibacterota bacterium | reverse complement strand
TTCACGCGAAAATTGGCTCGCCGTTTCCTTCCCTGTATCACGGATCGGGGCTTCCTGATTTTCGTGTGTATTTTCTTCCTGCAGGTTCGCTTCAGGCTGCGGCTGAGCCGGGACCTCGGCCATCTGGGGAAAATCCACTTCCCCTTCGCTGAAAGCCTCACCGAGCGGCAGATTGTCAACCGCTACCTCATTTTGTGCCCGCGCGTTTTTATCGGATGCCAGCCGGGCATCAGGGTTCGGCCTGTCGGTCCGTGCGGATTCGGGCGTCTCAATGACTTCAGGCGGCTGTTCAGGTTGTTCGAATTCAAATACCAGGGGGGCTGGTGGAGGGACATCTTCAGGGGATTGAGATGAAAACAGCGGCGATTCAATCAGCCAGCCGGCGATTCCTAAAAATAAAATATGCAGCAGCAGCGAAAAAAAGAGCGCCCGGTGAAACCAATTTATCTTTTTGGATGTGGTCATTGTCTTCGTAATACAAACCTTCTCATGAAGTAGCGATTGCCTGATTTTGCCAATCCGTCTTCTTTATTCCAACATCACCTGCACCAGGATTGTTCCCACCGGTCAGGCGCGCTGCTTCCTCACAGGGCAATTTTCAGCAGGTCCTCCGCAACCACACATGGCCCGGCAAAGGCTTTCTGAATCTGAGCGCGCAGATCACCGCGATCACATTCAGGATACAAATGAGTTAGAATGATCCGCTTGACATTTGCTTCACCGGCTACCCGACCCACTCCCGCCGGGGTGAGGTGAGTTTCTATCGGCTCGTGATCATCCAAAAAGGAACATTCAATCATCAACCAGTCAGCATGCTGGGCCAGAGCGACCACATTGGCATGGTAACCGGTGTCGCCGGTGTAAACCAGAATCGTGCCGTTCAGGTCAAACCGGTAACCATTGACCGGCACGGAATGATACATGGGCCGGGTTTCAATTGGGATCCCCTGCCACTCCCAGCTTTCGGACTCCCGATCTTCAATAATCAGCGAAAAAGGCAAATCCAAAAGCCAATCGCCGTAGGCTGAAGCGAGCCGCTCGTACCATTCATTGGTTCCGGGCGGCCCGACAATATAGAGCGGCCGACGGCGCACCACTTCCGGACTGTAACGCACTGCCCACAAATACGGCACCAGGTCAGCCACGTGATCGATATGATGGTGAGAAATAAATATGGCATCCACATCGGGATAAGCGATGCCCGCTTCCAGCATCCGCCTCAGAGTCCCGTCGCCGATGTCCAGCAAGATGCTTTTGCCAGCAAAGGCCAGATGATAGCCTGCCATGGAACGTTTAGCTGTCGCGGCGCAGGTACCCGACCCGAGTACGGTGAGCTCAGCCGTCGGCATCGCGCTCACGCCTCCGGGTGTGTGGACTCGCGAACCCAGGTCAAATAGGGATCGAGCCCCTGCACAATCGGCGTCACGATAAGTTCCGGCACTTCGTAGCTGTGTAAGCGGGTGAGGGTTTCTTTCAATGCCTCCAGTTTATCCGACATGGTTTTCATCAAAATCAGGGCTTCTGCGTCCTGACAGACCTTCCCTTCCCACCAATAAAACGAGCGCACGGAAGGCACCACATTGGCACAGGCCACCAGGTGCTCCTCAACCAGTATTTTTGAAATGCGCTCTGCCTCCCGCACCGATCCGGTCGTCGAGATCACCAGAATGAAGTCACTATCTTTTTTTTCTCCGCCGGTCATTTTTAATTCAGCATGTCCTGTTTATTATTGGCCGTTAAATAGTCTTTGTACAATTGGCTTAAAGTGGAAATCATGGCGCCTAATTCTTTTTGCTTATTCATCAAACCGCGGGCGCTGATTTGCCGGCCCATGATGGCAGGCATCAGCCGGATTTTCCCCAACATGAGCTGATGCAACAAATCCGCTCGTAATTGGATTAACACATCTTCATTTTTTTCGCCCTGCCCGGTGGTAACCTTTCCCTCGCCTTCACGCGCGTCCAGCGCGATCTCTGCGCCCGGGTCCCGAGTGATGAAGCGGAAGCTCATCTTTTTTTCACGGAGCTGTCCGCCGACGTCCTCATTTTTCAACAAACTCTCAAAAAACGGCTGAAAATGGGCATAAAGTTCCGATTCCGTGGAAAAATATTTTCCCATAGGTTACCCCTTGTTGCTTGTTCACTATGCAGTTTATAACATGATAATGGTTTTCAATTTATTGAGAATTAAAGCCATTATATATAACAATAATAATTGCAAGCGGACGGAATCGCAGGAAAAAACAGGTCGATCTTTCTGCTTCCCCGTTTCAAGCGCGTACTTCCTCGCCGGCGACGTCTTTCTTCGATAACCGCTGACGCACCCACAGTGAGAGCTGCCAGAAAACATAACATTCCGCTGCAAACGGCAAGAATCCTAAAAAACCGAACAAAGGCATTTCAAAAATTTTGGGTTCTGTCAAGAATGGGACGGTATATATCCATTTTGTGCCTGCCCAATAGTTCCAGAATTCCCACAGGAAGCCGCACACGATGCCGGCAAGAAACAGGGAAAATAACTTGCGCAAAGTGCCCTGTTCCAGTTCTCGCAGCAAAGACGGCATCCCCAGGGAATAATTGATGGGATCAATTAAAAAAACAAAACCTACCCATACAAATGCGAACAGATAGCGCGCGATCTCTTGAGGAACCAGCAAAGGGACCGTGACACTTAGAAAACCGAATATCATGAATCCCAGCCGAAGCCCTCGGGAAACCGGTACCGGACGAAACCGGATAAAATCAAACACCCCCAAGCGGTCAATGATCTGACTGGTCAACAGCACCCCCGGGAAGATCGTCGCAAAAGACCAGACGTATCCGATGGCACGAACCCAATAAGACTCGGGAAGCCCGATGTATTTCCAGTTCTGTAGATGCAGGTTGTAGCCTTCGAACATGAACCACACCACATTCGACACAAAAAGCATGTACACGAAATCGCGGGTGCGGCGAAAAATCAAGCTCTCTTCACCCAGCTTCACCAGAATCGCATCCAGCAAGAAGATCAGGCCCGTCCATTGGATGGGCGTGAACCAGGTCAAAAACGGCTCCATCCGCGCGAACATGAACGCCTCGGCGACAATCAACCAAACCGCCGCGACGTAACCATACCACGGAAAATGGGATTTGAGAGGCCTGGAATAGGTCAGCACGTTTTCCATAGCAATAACTTACTTAGTTCCACATGGGCCAGTGCATTTGCAAACGTTCTTCAATGATTCGCCGAAACCGTCGCTGGTAAATTATATCAAACGTATCTTCTTTTCCCGGAAACATCTGCAGCGCTTCTCTTCGAATGTACTGCATCAATCCGTGCGCTTCGAGAATCGATGTCTCGGGTCGGGCCAAAAGGGATGCGATTAAATCAGCTAAAAACCGAAGCCTGCGAATCTTTCGATTCTCCTCTTCGATTTCGCCGGAATATCGCATTGTGCCTCCCGAAAAGTTTTGTTGGAAATTTTTACATAAATTAATATAATAC
>WFVT01000188.1 GCA_015491485.1 Candidatus Zhuqueibacterota bacterium | reverse complement strand
GACCGCAGTCGCTGTACCCGGAACAGTTCGAAAAGCTGATGCACGAGTGTCAAATCATCGCGCAGGCCATCGGCAAAAAGATGGACGTGCGGCCGGAGCCGGCGAAAGCCCTGGCCGCCGGTTGATTCGATTGACAGACCGCAACGACCGAATCCGGCATGACCCGAAAGGATTCGCTCGTGTGACAATCTGAAATGCGACCTAACCGCGATCAACGTTGAGGAGGATCATGAAGAAGCGCGTGTTTTCCGGAATTCAGCCAACAGGCAACATTCATATCGGCAATTACCTGGGCGCCATCCGCAACTGGGTGGCCTCGCAGGATGAGTTCGACAACATTTTTTGCATTGTGGACCTGCATGCCATTACCGTGCCGCAGGATCCGAAAATGCTGCATACGAAAATCCGCGAGCTGGCCGGGTTGCTTTTGGCCTGCGGCATCGACATGGAGAAATCGGTGCTGTTCGTGCAATCGCATGTCAAGGAGCATGCCGAGCTGGCGTGGATTCTCAACTGCTACATCCCCATGGGCTGGATGCAGCGCATGACCCAGTTCAAGGAAAAATCGGCCAAACAGAAAGAGCAGGTGAGTGTGGGCCTGTTTGATTATCCCGCGCTGATGGCCGCCGACATTTTGCTGTATGATACGGATGTCGTGCCGGTGGGCGCCGACCAGAAGCAGCACATCGAATTGACGCGCGATGTGGCCGAGCGCATGAATTCCATGTACGGCGACGTGTTCAAAGTGCCTGAGCCGTTTATTCCGAAGGTGGGCGCCCGCATCATGAGCCTTAAAGAGCCGACCAAAAAAATGAGCAAAAGCGATGAACATGCCGATGCGTCCATTCACTTGCTGGACGAGCCGGATGCGATCCGCAAAAAAATTGCCCGGGCCACCACCGATTCGTTGCGCGAAATCCGGTTTGATGAAAACCGTCCCGGCGTGAACAATCTGCTGGTCATTTACCAATTGTTTACCAATAAGAGCCAGGAAGAGATCGAAGCGCATTTCGAGGGCAAGGGCTATGCCGATTTGAAGCGCGAGCTGTCCGAAGTGGTCATCGAGGGGCTGGCGCCGGTGCAGCAGCGGTATGCCGAAATCACCCGCGATCCGGCGTTCATCGAAAATCTGCTCAAAGAAAACGCCGACAAGGTTCGGCCCATCGCCGAGCGAACGGTAAGTCGGGTGAAAGAGAAGATCGGATTGGGATAAACGCTCTGGCGCTACGGTGTCAGTGGTATGGAGCCACGGATGGAACGCGCCTGAAAGCCGGCGCGTGTACTGAAGCCAGCGGCACGGTATCCATTTGTCAAAATCCGGTGCGAACCGGGAGATCCGTGTCATTGATCTTGCATCAACCGACCATTCGGATTGACGAAAAATAGCGGAATCTTATTTTAACGAGCAGGCCGGGGTGTGAAATTCCGGCATTTGTGTGGCTCCCACCGGATCGCCACTGAAGGCCGGACTGATGTATCCGTCCGGTAAACTGCATCTTTTTATGCTAGCCCGAGGCCTCTGGCCGAGGGGGTGCTCGGCGGGGACGCCTCGCGTTAGTTTGTAATTTCGGTGAAGACGCCCTCGCTTTTGATGGTGCTTTTGGCGAGAACGCCTTCGCGCTATACTACAGGTGAGGATGTCTTCGTGCCCTGAAAATCAACCTGTACTTCACCGTACGGATACGACTGACCAAAGCCGGGCATCGGACGAAATCATGAACAGCAACGCGGGATTCATGCAGGATAATCAAAATCAAACAAACGTGCCCAAGTTGAACCGCATCACCATCATCGGGCTTGGCCTGATCGGCGGGTCCCTGTGTCGGGCGGTGCGGCGCTTTCGTCCGCAAACGCACCTGACCGGCGTGGATTTCCCCGAGGTCACGGCGGCGGCGCTGGAGCGGCACATGGTGGATGCGGCGTTCGAACCGGAGGATTTGCCGCGGGCCTGCGAACAGGCCGATCTGATCGTCATCGCCACGCCCATTGCCGCGGCGCGCCGCGTGCTGCTCGATCTGGCCGAGTGCGCTCCCGGGTCGGCGATCATTACCGATGTGTGCAGTGTGAAGACCGATATCGTCGGTATGGCAT
>WFVT01000187.1 GCA_015491485.1 Candidatus Zhuqueibacterota bacterium | reverse complement strand
CGCTTCGTTGCGGTCAATGTTTCACTCTGGCAGGGCTCAGAGCCCTGCCAGAGTTCATCATCGCAGGGAAGATGCCGAGATGGCGTCGGGGCTGTCCAAAACAAAAGAATGGCCGCAAAATCGTCATGCCCGCGGGAGCAGACGTCAAAGATAAACAATCCCTTATGGATTCCCGATTTCGTGGGAATGACGCGAAACGGAGGTTTCAGGCAAAATATGTTAGGCGGGAGTATCTGCGTTTCATCCACAAAGATTCGCGGCGGGGTTAGAAATCAATTCTTTCATACAGCAGTCACAAATTGGAAGCTTGTGCTATAACCGTGGCGCAGGCATCCTTGCTTGCGAAGCCGCGATACCCGTTAAAAAACCAGAAAACACAAGCTGGAAGCCTGTGCTACAATCTTACAAGCCGGGAGCTCGTGCTGCAAGGCATCCGGGGCTCATAAAACGCTCACAAAAATCGTGGCGGTTCGGCATTCGCGGGAAGATAGAGGATATTCAGCGGATATCGCCATTTCATATTTGACAAACCCGCAAATATGTTGTATCTTATAACATTGCTGTAAACACATAACGTTCTGATTTATCGAACGTTGCATCGACAGGCCTCAAACACACCGGGCGTATTCAACGTTCTTTCTTCTCACGGTCTGCGGGCACCGGTATCCGCCGTGTGGCAACCATATCAGCCCGGCCCGGTTACTGTCTTTGAAGCGGAGGTCCCCGGATGAAGGCGTTGGTTTCCCCAACCGGGACTGACGCTCGAATTCGATATTACCGGCCGTGATCGGATTGGGATATTCGGAGCGACTATTCATCATATCGCCGGCGGTGGATTTCCGAATCAGCCCCTGCGGGCGATGTTTGTTTGTGCATTACTCCGGCTGCGTCAAACAGGGATTCACGGCTGCCACCCACCCCCCGGCGATACCGTGTGCCGCCGGCATGAAAAGCCGGAAAATCAAGCGCCGTTTGTGCGAACGCTTCCACGGCAGAGTTCATCAAAATCGCTGTTTCGGCATTGCATGATCACACAGGAATGGAGCAGGATGCGAAACATTGGCCGGTGCCTGACACTGAGTCTCTTTGTTGCAACATGGATCGCAGGAGCCCTGCGGGCGCAATCGAAAGGCGCGCTGGAGCTGTTTCAGGGGGGAATCATCAGCACCCGCATCACCATTGCCAGTCTGGGGGCGAATGCCTTTTCCGGCGTATTTCCCGGAATCGGCGGCGGCTTCTCTCAATTTTCTCCCGGCCCAGAAAGCGTGCGCTGGAATCCAGTGGGACTGGCGTATGTCAAGCGCAGTCAGCTTTACAGCGAATGGGTGCCGCCGCTGCGCCTGGGTGCGCGCCAGATCAACTTACAAAACCAGCTCAATTCTCAGTTACGTTCCGCCCTGGCGCCTTACATGCAAAACGGGGAATCGGCTTTCCGAGACGTCCATTTGCAACACCGTCTGCTTCTGGACGGCGGACAGGGCAGTTATGCCGCGGTGCTCCGAACCCGCAATTTTACCCTGGGGGCTTCCATCAACAGCCCTACTCGCCTCAAAACCAATCTCGGCGTCAGTGGAATGAAATTTCGCGCCGTCACGCAGTCGGGCTCAGGCGGCACCCAAATACGCCTGCTGGCCATTCTGAGCGGCACGGCTTCCCTGGAATTCGATCTTTCCAGCATTTCCCTGGCAATGGGACGGCGGCTGGGCAGCCGTTTTGCGGTGGGGATGGCATTCGACAGTTACGCATCGTCCCTGACCATCAGCGGCTTTTTGCAGCCGCAAGCGCAGGTTTCCACCGGATCGGAAGCCTATGCCTTCAACGATCCCACCGCGCGTTACGTGAACCGGCTCCAGGCTTCCGCGATGGGCGCTTTTACCGGTGAAGGCGGCCGCTGGCGGTTGGGATTCGGATACCGTCCGCATCCGGCTGTTGCCGTGGATCTCGCGGTTTTCTTTCCGGCGCAAATCGATTTCGTCGGTCGCCTGCGCTATGAATATGACCAAATTCGGGCGTTCGATCTCGATCCCAATAATGACCGCCCTTTTTTCGACGCCAATCAGCTTCTGGAGGACAATTTCACGGGCACGCATCCGCGTTTCACTCTGGTGGATGCGCTGCGTTTGCAACTGCCGGCGACTCTGGCCGTGGCTGCCTCTGTCGGCTGGGGCAAAGCGGTTCTTTCGTTCAGCTATGTGGATTACCGGCAGCCGGCTTCGTTAACGTTTCGCTATCAATTCGGCGGCGATTCCACGGCGGTGAGCGGGCAGGGCAGCGGCCGGCTGTTTTTCGGCGCCAAGCGGGCTTTTTTCGTCAATTTTGGTGTCTCCTGGGCGCAGCTTCGCTTTGGGGCGTTTCAAGTGACCGGCGGGAGCGAATGGCGCGATCAGCCGGCTCAGACGCCGTTTTCCACATGGGGACCGCTTCTCGGCCTTTCTGGAGGCGGACCCCTGCCGTATTTGTCGCGCTTCCGGTTGGATTACGATATTTCAATCGGATTGACCACCTTCATCCGTTTTGGAACGAGTTTTTATTTTTAGACTAAAATCCGGTTTTCGGGTGGAATTGGGAACGCCGCAGATGTCGCCGTATTATGACCGGGAAAGTCATTCTTCGACGTTTGGGCGCAATTTGCCGGGTCAGGGTTTCATTCTGTCATGAACGCGTTTGCGAGAAATGGCTTTCATCAGCACGGCGCATCCAATTCACAGCGTTCGCCATGCCCTGGTTCGCACCGGCGGATGGCAATTCAGCAACAGGATGAATCATCCGGATAAACTGCCAGGTACGGGAGTTTCGTTAAGGAAACCATGCGGAAATCAACGATAACATCGTGGCGGCTTTTGCTATTTTGGGCGGTTTTGCTCCTCGGCTTTGTCCCCTCTTCTGCCGAGGGACAGTCCATCGAACCGCAGACGCTGCGACGGGCCGGGATTACGGCTGTTTTGAGTTCGCCGGAAAACGCTGCCGCCGGACTGACCCTGAAATTTATCAATACCCTGTTTATCACCCATAACGGCAATGATACCCTCATCATCCAATGGCGACCGGAATTCCGCCGGGCGGCGCTCCGGTTCGGCCCCAACCCGGGCGCCGGCATTCCGGAAAATTATCCCAACCGGTTGCCGGATCAGGGGCTCGGGCAGCTTACCATCACGGCATTCGGCAGGCAGCCGGTCGGGGTCTATTATTGCATTTTACAGGACCTGGATGATCCGACACTGACGTCTATGGAATTCCGGATCGTGGTTCAGCCTTCGGTGCCGGTGCGGCTGCTGGAACCGCTGGACAAAGCCGCGCTTCCATCGGGAATTCCCCTTTTCCGCTGGGAACCCATCGATGGCGTACCGTATTATTTTTTGCTGCTTTCCCGGGGGGATTTGCAATTGGAAACCGATCCCGTCACCGGTGATATTGTCAGCCTGAGCGGCGTCAATATCATCTGGCAGGCATTCACGCCGCGCAATACGCTCGAATACGGCGCTTCCGATCCCTCCGGCGTTTGGCCTCCGGAGCACATTGTGCCTTTGATCCCCGGTGAACGCTACCACTGGCTGGTGTTCAGCGCGTTCGGCACCGATCTGACTCAGGTGGCGTGGCGGCTTTATCCCATCCGCGTGCCGTCTTTTGTGATTCAGCCGCAAACGGATTTGCCCCAACCGCAGGTGCTGTCCCCCGGGCCCGGCGAAACGCTCTCGGCGGACGAGATCGAATTTCGCTGGCGGCGCGTTCCGGGCGCAGTCCGCTACCGGGTGTTGCTGTACGAGTCTGTCGATGATCCGGACTTAGGAAACGGCACCTTGCTGGTCTGGCAGCATACGACATTGGATACCAGCGTCCGGTTTTATGCACGCGCATTCCTGGCCCGCGAACGCTATCAATTTCAGATTGTGGCGGAGACTCCCGCCGCCATCAGCGCGACATCGGCGGTGGCCTTCCGATATCTTCCGGTTTCCGGGTTTTTGCGGCTGCGGGTTGTGGACGGCGACGATTTTTCCATGGTGCCGTATGTTCAATTCGATCTGGAGCGCCGCGGCGGCGCCTTTCTGCCGCTGCCGTTTGCAACAGACCGTTTCGGCATGGCGGAGCTGCCGCTGCCCGAAGGCGAATACCGCATTCGCGGAAATGCGCCCGGATATTTGCCGACCGAAAGCAGCTTTGTCATCGATCCCGGCGATACGCTGAATCTGATTTTACAATTGGAGCGGGCGGCGTATGTGTTGCACGGCCGGATTCAATCGGCAGACGGGCAGCCCGTCTATTTTGCCGATGTAAAATTTCCGACCGGTCTTCGCGCCGGCGCACACGTCGATGGTCAGGGCCGCTTGCGGGTGTACAGTGAAGCTCCTCTCTCTTCGATGCGCATCCTTGCCCCGGGATTTGCCGCCGCCACCGTTTCCGGTATCCCGTACGATGAGCGCGGCATCGCTCGAATTCCCGATATCCGGCTTCAGCGAGCCGGAGCCCGCATCGCCGGACGGCTGACCGATGGTTCCGGTTTGCCGGTTCGCGGAGTTCGCTTCTGGCTGACCAATGGTGTGGATTCGCTTTCTCGGATGCAACCGGCAACCGGCCGTTATGAATTCGAACTCGAACCGGGAACCTGGACCCTGGTTCCGGACTATCCCGGATATTACAGTGAGCCCACCCAATACCAGATCACTCTGACCGCCGGCGAAACACGCCAGGCGTCATTCGTGTTTTACAGCGGCGCGCTCGTTGAAGGGCAGGTGTTCGCATCCGGAGAACCGGTGGCGGATGCGCTTGTGGAACTGTGGAATGATCGGGATGAAATTGTTGCGGTACGCCGCAGCGATGCCTTCGGCCGTTTCCGGCTGGATGTGCGTCCCGGCGATTACCGGCTAAGGGTATCCCGCCCGCCGTTTGCGCCGCAGGCGTTTTCTCTCAATTTGCAGCGGGGAAAAACTGCGCGCGTGGATGTGCTGCTCACCGGATTGGCGGTCGTCCGGGGCCGGGTGACGGAAGCGGGATCGGGCCGGCCGCTCGCCGATGTTGCTATTGTGGATGCTGCCACCGACCAGCCGCTCGCCCAAAGCGATCGCTCCGGCGAGTACCGGCTGACGTTCAGTGACACCAGCACGATCCAACTGGATGCCCGGCTGTCGGGCTATGTCAGTGACGGGCCCAGGCGGGTCACCCCGGTACCGGGCGATTCCGTCCGGGTGGATTTTGTCATGCAGCCGGCGCAGGCGGTCATTTCCGGCACGGTCACCCTGCGCCGGTCGCCGGTGCCCGGTGCTCGTGTTCGGCTGATGGAACTCAACCGCACTGCGGTCACGGACAGCGCGGGACGTTTTGTTTTCGAGGTACAGCCCGGTTCGTACCGTCTTTCTGCGGAATATCAGTGTTTTCAATCCGATCCGGTGCAGGTAGAGGTAGGGCTGGGCCAGACGCGCGATGTGGAGCTTGTCCTCACCGGCGAGGCGGTCACGGTGACCGGCCAGGTCTCTGATTGGCAGGGGCGCCCCCTGCCCGGGGCGTCTGTTCTCGCCATGGGGCAAGCTCAGGCTGTGGCGCGTACTGACAGCACCGGGACGTATGTGCTCTGTCTGCCGCCGGGCCCCTACCTCATTTCCGCTACTCAAATCGGCTATCAGGATGCCGATACCACCGTGCTAATCACGCCCGGCGACTCCTTGCTGGTGCTCCATTTTCGCCTTCGGGATAACTTCGCGCGCATTCTGGGTCGTGTGCAAACCCGCGACGGCATGCCGGTGGCTGGTGTCAATATTTTGCTGACCAATTTCTGGCAGCAACTTGCGACCACCAGCGATAACGATGGCCGGTTTGTCCTGGAAAACATCATTCCGGGCCGGTCCACCCTGACCGCGCGCTCATCCACCTTTTTTGCGCCGCCGCTGCCAATCTCTCTCGGGCCACGCGAAGAGCGGCAAATCATCCTCACCGTCAGCCGGAGTGACGGCTATCTGGCGGGAAAGGTCATCAACGGATACACCGGGCTCGGCATGGACAGCGCGATGGTCGTGGCGCAGCTCGAAGGAAGCAGCAACTTCTTCTCCACTTTTTCGGGGCCGGACGGCCGTTTCCGGATCGAACAGGTTCCCAATTTCGAGGAAGCCCGCTTTACTCTGCTTGCCAGCAAGCCGGGATATGTACTGCGCCAGACGATCAAAAGCGTTCCGGTCAACAGCGACAGCCTTGAATTGCATCTTTTGGGGACCGATGCCGTCATTTCCGGAACCGTTGTCAGTGCAGACCGGCGCGATCCGGTTATCGGCGCAACGATCACACTGCAGGATGCTTCAGGCAATACCACGACCACCACGAGCGATTCGGAGGGGCGATTCAGCTTTACCGGCGCGGTTTATACGAAAGTGTACCGGATGTGGATTCAGCATCCGCGGTTTTATTCAGACACCGTCACCGTAACCGCGCCTTCGCTGAACGGCGAGTACCTTCTGCGCCGCAAACTGGCTCTGGTGAGCGGCTCCGTAGTGAACCGGCGCGACGGCAGCGGCATGGAAGACGTCGCCATCATTTTCACCAATCTGGACGGTCAGGGCCGCAACGACACCACCCGGACCGACTCGACCGGCCGCTTTGCCAGAGCCCTGTGGCCGGGCGAATATCAAATCACCGCGGCGGCTCCCCTGTTCTTTTCCGATCCGCCGCAGCTCACCGTCACGCTTCAGCCGGAAGACACGCTGCGGTCGGTGCGGTTCGATCTGGAAAAGCAGGTGGTCGGCGCTTTCTCGATTGCGGGTCCCACGCAGGTCACCCGGCCGGGCGCCCCCATCCGCTACCGAGTGGAGGCCAGCGACACCGCCGGACGCACCGTTCGCGAGGTGCCAAACGTGTTGTGGTGGACCGATCCGGGACCGGACACCCTGGTGGTGTCCCCGAACGGCGAAGTTTTCATTCTGCCGGGATATTCGGGCTCGTTTACCATCGGTGCCATGGATTCACTCAGCGGCTTACGGGACAGTTTGCAGGTACAGGTTTCCACCCTCATCGATTCCAGTTCTGCGGTTTCGTTGTTCGCCAGAAACGGCATGAGACTTCACATTCAGGCCGGGACGGTCAGTCGGCCGGTCAGTATCCACCTCGCCACGGCGGCGCTGTCACCGGTGCAGAATCTCGAAGAGCGTTTCCGGGTTTTGCCGCCGATGTATCAAATCATTCCACAAAATGTATCGTTTTTACGGGATGCAGTATTGTCCTTGCCGGTGCCCGAAGCCGCCGCCGGACGGACGCTGCGTATTTTGCGGTGGGATAGCAACCTGAGCGCCTGGGAGACCGATGTGCTTGCCGATGCCGGGGGCGATCCCATCGTCGATTCACGGATTCAGACAGCCGTCCGCCGGGGCGGCGCTTATGCGGTGGTGGCGCTGTCCAAACCGCTGGCGGTGGAATATCTCGAATTGCAGCCCAATCCATTTTCACCGCAACAGCTCAATGAATTGGGCCTGCCGGGAATTGTCATCCGCTATTCCGTGACCAGCGATCAGGCGGCGCTTCCTCTGGTAACGGCGAAAATCTACAACCTGCAGGGCAATCTCATCACCATTCTGGCGAATCAGAAACCGGTGCCGAAAGGCCCACAATATTTGATCTGGGACGGCCGCACCTTGACCGGCAATCTGGCCCGTAACGGGCGGTATTTGCTGCGTTTTACCGTTGAAGACGGCCGCTATTCGCGAGAGCTGCTCAGAAGCATCGTGCTGATACAATAACCGAGGATCAGATTTTCATGACCTTCCAGCGGTTCATAATCGCGTTGGTTTTTCTGTTCCGGGCGGCCATCAGCCCGGCGCAACCGCTTTCCCCCATGCCCGGCGCCTTTGCCGATCTGCCGCTGGGCGTGCGTCCGGCCGGCATGGGGGGGGCCTACACCGCGCTGTCCAACGACGGCAACGCCGTGTTTTACAACCCGGCAGCCACGGCATTCGTATCCTTCGCCTCGCTGACGGCCACGGCCACCCGGCTGTTCAACATGGTGCCGGCCACGTACCTTGGCGTGCACTATCCGGCGAAGAACACCTCCTGGCTCGCCGGTGTGCAGCAAATCGGCGATGACCTGATGCGGGAAACCACGCTGGCGGTTGCGGTAGCCGTGCGCGCACAGCATATCTTTCCGGCCTCGTTCCGCCGCATTCCGTTCTTCGACCGCATGGCGCTGTCACTCACGTTGCGGGCGCGGCTCGCTTCGTTCGGCAACGATCCGTCCGGAGGTGAAAACCGCATTACCGGGAACGGCAGCGGCTATGCCATGGACCTCGGATATTTCGTCCACCTGAACCGGCTGCGACTGGGAGCCACATTGCACGATCTCATCGGGCATTTTCAGTGGCGTTCCAGCGGGCGCGGCAGCTATGTGCAAAACATGCCCCGGCGGTTGAGCCTGGGCATTGCTTATGCCGAGCCGTCCTTGCGCTTCTCGCTGGACATGTACCCCTCGCTCTATCGCGACCTGCCCGACCGCGTGGCGGTCGGTCTGGAAACCAACCTCGTCACATGGTTGGTCCTGCGCGCCGGCGTTACGCAAAACGTCGGTGGACTGTCGGAAAACAAATTCGTCACCCTGGGCTTTGGGGTGTACCGTTTGAAATTGAAAACCATGTATCTGGCCATACAGGGGGGATACCGCACCGGAGATATTGCCAGCACCTATCAATTTTCCATCGACCTGTTCTGGCCAAACCGGCGGTAGCCGCCGGTTTTTTGGGGGATTCCCCACCAAAGATGCAAACCTCATCCAATCCAATGAGGAGGGAGAACCATGAGCACAATTGGCCGCCAGTTCGACTGTATCGGTTTTTACATGCGATTGTACCGGTGGTGGCACCGAACAATGTACGATTGCCAGCGGTTGAAACGGTCTGTCTTTTGGAACATTGTCCGTACCAATTTCTTCATGAAATTTTACCGGTGGTGGCATCAGAAAATGCGCGATTACCGGCGGTTCAAACGGTTTGTCCTTTGGAACATTGTGCAGCCTGTCATCGCCGGAACCGTAGGCTCGCTTTTTTTGACCTGGCTGGCATTCAAAGAATTGCGGCAGGATCAGCTTTTTGACATCCACCTTTTGTATCAGGCAGCTCTTCATGCCGCTGCCCTGGCTGTGCTTTTACTGGTCTTCTGGAGCCCGTTTCTGTTATTCGCTGCTTCCTTTGAAACGAGCCGCAGCGTATTCCAGAAGCTGAAAACGTTCTTACAAAAACAGGCGTTGTATCGAACCCTGGAAACAATATTTTCAAAACGCTTTTTCGGGATTCTTTCGGCTCCGTTCCGGAAAGGCTATCAGTTGCTTTTCCATGAAAAACTTTTGTCCATCCTTCAAGGAGCCATTTTTGGAATTCGAAATCTACTGATCACAATCATCATCATTCTTCTTTTCCCCTACCAGCTTTTTCACATGCTGCTGAAAGGCTTTCAGCCACGGACGATCATCGGGGTTGTGGCTGTGCTGGCGCTAATCGCCTTTTCACTCTCGGTTTATTATACCACATTTTTTATCATCAAAGCCAGCCACGGGCAAACCCCGGCGTCCACCCGGCGGCTATTGAAATCCAAGCCGCAAAAACTCGGGCACGTCTCGATGTATCTCATCTTTGTTTTCATTTTTCTTTTGGTGGAGGGCTGGTTTACAGCGGCTCTGATCGATAAGAAACAGCACCCGCACGAGTATGTGCTGGAAGCGCCGGTGTTCATGTACCGGTATTTCAAAGGCGATGTGGAGGAAGACGCATTCTTTCAATTGCTGCCGCCTTATCGTGAGCTTTTCCAGGGAAATTTGTTGGACGTGGAAGTTTATTCATCCGAAGGCGAAGAACCCCTGGTGCGGCGGAACAATTGGAGATTTCCAGACCGCGATACGGAACGCCGGATGAAACTGGAGGCCAATTTGCTGGCCTGGGCCTGCATCACGCTGGTGAACACGTTTATCATTCTGGTTTTCGGCGGTTTTTCCAGCCGGATTCTGACGGCGGTCCTGCCGGTCGCATTGCAGCAGTCCGAGCGCATTTACATTCATATCAAAGAAATTATTCTCAAAACCGACGTTTACACCCGGAATTTTCGAAACTATCTCGCCAACGAATATGCTTTCGGGGTCATTGGCGGATTTGTCGGCTCGATTATTTACCTGGGCATTCCCATTGTTCTGCATGCCTCCGAACAGTATGAGGTGCTGGCGTTTTCATTTAACGAAGATACCGCCTTCTTTGCCGCCGCTTTGATGGCCGCCTGGTTGGGCCCGATTCTGGTCGCGCTCTATAAAATCGATGACACGTTCGGCAAACATTTTAATGCCGCCATTGCGGATCACATCATGGACATCAAAGATCACGTGGTGTATGTCGGCTACGGCGATATTGGCAAACGCATCGTCGATCGCAATGTTCGCCGGGCGTATGTTTTCGGACGCGAAGAAAATATCAAAGAGCTGGTCACACCGGACCTTCTGGTGGTGCGGGTTTTTCTGGCGGGCATTGTTTTGGACACTTCGGATAAAGATTTTATTTATGCCGCCGAGAACGATTTGCTCGGCCGCTATGGTGTGGTGGCGGTGGAAAGCGTCGGCGGCATGCGGTTGAAACGGCTGAATTTGTTCGCACGGGCAGTCAATCGGATTTGCCACTGGTTGCAACGTCCGCCCCTATTTACGTCCAAATGGCAATTTTCACAGGAGAAACGGGTTCTGATTCCCGCCATCAAAGGCGATATCGAAGAGCCGTTCATTTCAGCGCGCGCCAATCTGGAACGGGCTCGGCTGCTTATCAGCACCATCCCGGACCACCGCGATGTCAACGTGGTTTTCAATCTGGTCCGCAATGAGAAAATCAAAGCCATTTTGTGCGTGACACGCAGCGATCACATGGTTTATCTGACCTACCGCAGCAGCGTACGGCCGGTGACCCTGGTCTATCCCGTAGCGATTCAGGGAGCGGTGCTTGGCAGGCAACTCTGGGCGGCTCATCTAAAAATGCAGCGTATCCGTTCGCTGCGCAGCCAGGGCAATGCCGCGAAGAATCATAATGACGATGCTCCGCGCATCTACATCATCGGAACGAGCAAAAGCAACCACTATCTGCTCGAAAATTTCTGGATGAGCTGCGCCGGCGATTCTCAGAAAAAAGCGGACTGGATCGGCAAGCACATCATTCACATCCGGGTTGAGCGGTATGATCTGGCCCCGCGATTGCTATCAGAAACTCCCCCCGGGCCGACTCAGGACAAGAACGATACGCCCGAGAACAATTTTCCATACATTATCAAAACCCATCTGCCCACCCGGTTCGGCTCGCGCCGCAGCGCCCGGCAGCAGCCGGTACTGGTAGCACGCATTTCGCGGTATATTTTGCATGCAGACCACATCGGGGTAATAGCGCCGCTCTTCAAAGCCCTGCCGCCGGATATTATTTTAATCAATCCACAGGATCCGGAATGGGCATTGCAGGTGCTCATGACCATCATCCGGATTCTTGAGCGCCAGCATGGATTTGCCCGCAAGGATGCCCAGAGTCGTTTCCCCCTCATCATGTCCATGCTGCTCAGTCACAGCGACGAGGAAAAGGAGACCTTCGGCGACACCAGTCTGTTTTATCATAATTTGTTGACTCTGTACGGCGATCATCTGGCGCAGGATCATACCTACCCGACACTCTCACGCTGGGATCGCCAGAATGAGCGGTTACTGGGAGAAACGATCATTGACGCCAAACAGGATGTCGAAGAAAACATTCTGGGAATCGAACGAAGCCTGTTTCAGGGCGACCCCAGCGCCCGCGGCTTGTTTCTGAAAGCCCGCACCGAATACATGGAGCTGGTGACCTGCACCCCGAACCGCCCCGGAATGCTGGCGCGGCTAACCGCGTTCCTGGCTGGATTTTCGGTCAAAGCCTCGAACACAGAGAGCCCCAAATTACCGTCCTTCCAGAACATGCGTGTGGTGGCTACCGATCCGCTCGGACGGGCTTCGCTGGCGACGGGATTTGCCCTGCTCGAAACGCCTGACAAATCGACCGAATCCGATGAACCGTTTTTCGTGCGCATGTACGCCAACGATGGCCGGAAATATTCCGGCTCGCTGAACGATGATCAAAAGCACGACCTGTTGCGTAAGATTCAAACGCAATCGGAACCCACGGTGCCCGGCTTTTTCCGGCATCTGATACAGCGCTTTCCCGGCCATTTTCCGGAGCAGAAGGATGATGCCCCAACCAGCTACCAGATTTCGAAAAAGCAATTTCGCGAAATCCTGCTCGATGAAAGCGATGAAAATCGGGTGCGAAGCTGTCCCGGCATGAACATTTGCCCGATTGCCACCTATCAGGACTACATTGTGGCGAGCAATCAGATCCATTTTGAGAGCGAATCCTCCGACGACGATTCGTCTCCCATAGAAGATGCGCCGAATTATTTATGCTGCAACTCCTTTCCCAAGGGCCTGGATGGCGCCATCGACACCCAAGAACGTCCGGCCGCCCGCATCATGGTCTGTTTCCGATCGGAACGCGACGATCCCGGTAAATTGGCATTTGCGTTGAACAGCCTGTTACTCCGAGAATTGGATTGGAACGCCGGCGAGAGCACCCGCGGCTGGGATTGGATTTTCAACATTCAACACCTCAACGACCAGCCCTGTACCAATCGCCGGTTCAATCTCAACCGAATTTTCGGCTTTTGGGAGAAACGTCCGCCAAGGCCGCAGATGCCCCCGGCGATCATTCAGCTTGTTGAAATCCTCCCCATAGGCAGTGCGAAGCTGGCAGAAGAATGGTATGACTACGCCCAGAAATTGCAGGACTTCTTGAGTAGAACCACAAACCAGGAATACAAGCTGTTTTGCTTCGACGATCAGGGAAAAATCTGGGAGGAGGAGAATCTGAAATCGGAGATATCGCCGGCCGCCATTATTCTTGCCATCAGGGCGTCTGTGGATGCCATCCGCAGGCAACGTCCTTCTCGCCTTGGCGACTACGAGCTCTGCACCATCTGCGGCATGCAGGGGCGGGCGTTTTCGTGCGAGAAATGGCGACCGTGGCCGAATGAACAAGAGATACAATGGAGAAAACGCACCAAAACGAAACAATCGGACGAGACCGATTCCCCTCCAGACGCGTCGAGTCGTCTTTCATGAGGCCGATCTGCCTGTGAGACGCGCTTCCTTGCCGAAAAGGATTGCCTCTTCCCCGTAACGCGCACGGATGCGGTCGAGTGCCTGCGCCAGCCGCTCCGGCCGCGGCGGGGTCTCCGGCGCGAACAGGTCCAGTTGCACGGCCTGCTGCAGGTGCAGCACGCGCAGGCCGACCCGCCGCAGGGCCACGCGCCGTGCCAGAAGCCGCTCCAACAAGTGCCGCACCGGCCCCATCAGCTCCTCCTCCAGTTGTGACGGCGGTGCGAGATGGCGCCGGCTCGAAAAGAAGCGGCCGTCGGCATAGGTGGCCACCATGGCGATGCGCCCGGCGCGAAGGCCCCGCTCCCTCAGTCGCCGGGCCAGTCGGCCTACCAGCCGCGCCGCCGCGCTGTCGATGAGGTCGGCGTCGTTGGTTTCCGTGGCGAAGCGCCACTCTTCATACAGGCCCGGGCGCTTCTCGGGTGGGATCACCGGCGAGGGATCGATGCCGCGCGCTTCGTCGTACAGCCGCCAGCCCACCGGTCCGAAAAGTTGCTGCAATTGCCCGCGCGTCAGTTGCGCCAGCTCCCGCACCTGCCGGATGTTGACGTTGTGCAGCACGCCGCGGATGCGCTGATCCACGTGCGGCAGGAACCCCACCTCGAACGGCGCGATGAACGGCCGTTCGTGTCCCGGAGGCACCCACAGAATCTCGCTGTGGCGCGCCGCCCGCCGCGAGGCCGCCCGGCTGATGAGTTTGTTGATGCCGATGCCGACGGCCGGTTTCAGGGTCAGTCGCATGAGCACGTCCTTTTGCACCTGATAGGCCATATCGCGAATGCGGGGCAGGGTGAGGCGACGCTGCACGATTTCGATGTACACGTGCCCGTGGCGCCACGGCTCCAGCACCGGCGAATATTGCGCCAGCACGTCCACCAGTTCCCGTTGAATGGCGGCATAGAGCCGCTCATCCATCGGCTGCACCCACAGCTCGCGGCTGCGTTTTTGCGCGTCTTTCAGGAACATGCCCCGGTACACGCCCATGATGCGGGCCATGGGCGAGGCGGCGTACACCCGCGCCCGGTCCGCGCCCACCGGCGCGATGACGAACGGCCGGTCCCGCAAATGCGGATGCAGATGTTCCGTGACCGCCACGAGAAAATCGGCGATTTCCAGATGCAGTACAAACGTGTCCATGTCCCTCTCGCCGTGTTGAGTTTGATCAACCTGATTTTTCGACCACCGTTACAATATACAATTTGGTGAACATAATTTCAATAATAATTTTAGCACTGGCAGGGACTGGAGTCCTGCCAGCGTGGCGAGTTTCCGGTGTAAATGTGCATCCCTACGACTGATTTAAAAACCATCGCATCTTGGATTTGGAGATGGCGGTGATTCCGGTGCGCCGTAGCAGAAATTCGCAAAAACTCTCTGCGTACTCTGCGCCTCGGTGAGAGAAAAAAGTCCTCCCATTGGAGGGGATTTAGGGGTGGGTAGAACACGGGCGGAGCAACGCGAAAATGATTCCAGCCAGGTGAGGATCTGCCAATCATCGCCTTCCCGCCGCAGTCACAAGCTGGAAATTTGTGCCATACCAGCAGCGCAAGCATCCTTGCTTGCGG
>WFVT01000186.1 GCA_015491485.1 Candidatus Zhuqueibacterota bacterium | reverse complement strand
CCCATGCGGGATACGCCTGCACGTAATATTCGGAGGTCACAAACTGACCGTTGCGGCTGTTATACCAATACACGCCGTCCGGTTGCTTCCCGCCCATCATGATGGCGGGTCGGTCTTTTCGTGAAATAGCAAAAACTTTACTGTTGGGTGATACAGCTTTCAGCCAATCACCAAGGGCCGTGCGCTGCATTCGAGCCGGCGAGCGACCGGCCATATCGGGGAAGCCAAGAACGCCGGAGCTGCTGTCATCACTGCAGTACACCTTTCTCTGTTCGGTACGCTCATACCAATCATTGCCGACGATGCCGTGGTTAGATGGGAACGCGCCTGTGGCGATGGTCGCGTGACCGGCGGCGGTCACCGTGAGCGCATGATCCTGATGGGCATTGGTGTACCGTTTGCCGTTCTTCAGAAGACGCGCGAATCCATCCTTAAACCATCCGGCATAGCGATCGAGATAATCCGCGCGCATTTGGTCCACCACCACAACCACCACCAATTTTTCTTTGGCTTTTCCTGATATTTCTGCACAGCCGATGCCCCCCAACACCGCGACTCCTATCGCCAGAACGGCTGCAAGACCGATCATCTTTTTCATAAGATATCCTTCCCTAAATCCCGCTTTGATCCATTACCGTATCCGGCAATATATGAATTAAATGGAAAGAATGCAAGAAAGTCCGGCACGGGCGCTAAGCCGTGGGCCGCCCCTTGCTGTCACTGACGCGGGGCATGCACGCCAGCCTGTTTTTCCCGGTCGTATTTTACCCGGGATGCCCGGACGGGGGGCAGGCATACCAATCCCCAAAACGTGAGCCGCGAGACAGCCCCCATTTCTGGCAGGTCAAAGCCGGTGATAAATCCGGGGGAAGCAAACAGAGATTTGGCATCAAATAATATTTGGAACCAGAACCCCCAATCCGATGGTAATAATCAGCGTCAGAATAATCTTGTCCAGCTTATAGGCGCCATTGCGCCAATAAACCAGTCCGGCCAAAAACACCCCTAAGGTGAAGGAAAAGATCAAAAATGTCGCCTCGTCTTCCAAAAGGCGGTAGATCCCGGCACCGATAAATCCCCATAACAGCGAAGCACTACTGAAAAAGGCCATGGTCATCCAGCTATTGGTCAGGAATTCGCTTTGCATGGTTTCCACTTCCCGGGCCGGGAGCTTTGCTTCCAGCCGCCAGGTGCGCAGCAGCACATACGCGACGCATACAACGCCAATGATAAAGCCAGAAAGCAATCCACGTAAGATGGTTTCCATGGGCCTGTCTCCCAAGCTTGAAGGGTGGTCAGGGTTAAAGGGCAAACGGACTAAAAACAAAGCATGCGATGATTCCATCCCGGTCGGGGACAGCACGTTTAGCAACGTCCCATTCGAGTTTGCCGAACCGCGCGATTCCGGCACAACCAAATGATCGCCATGTGACGCCATCGTTTGGGCGGGCATCCGTTTAGCCGGCGATCCCGTCACCAGCGCTGCTGATGGAGGGCAAATCGGGCGAATGCTCGAATCGGCCCAATACACACGGCAATCTCTTCTCACACCGGTACGGCGATGGGATGCTGAAAACGCCTGTGTGTTAAGACCGGATTAAGACACATTTCGTTGAAACCGGAATGAGCCGACCAGCCGATCCCCCCGCTCACGGGCACCGACTTCCTGCGGCGGCCGTTCCCGGAATCGCAGACACGGCACCGGAATCGGACCCGAACGGGAGCTGGCGGAAGGCCAGCAACCCGGGGCGGCATCCCCGATGGAAATTCGGCCTGATCCCCCGAACCGGCGTTATGATGGTTCCGTCCATGGAAGGCAAAAGTCATCATCAGGCGGGCGCAGACTCTCGTTTCTTTGATTCCGTTTTGCGCGGTGGGCCGACCGCTGAGCAGCCCCGGCTTTGATTTCAAAATTCGGCGCCGAGTGAGAGGTAATACCGGGGTTTCGGGGAGCTCCGGTAGCCATCAGTCGGCCACGCCACATCAAAACGCATGAGTAGAAAACCAAGGTTGGCGCGGGAACCGAAACCGTAGCCCATGATCAAATCATTCAAAACGGGATACCCATTGCTGCGAATCCGAAACGGTTTGAACTTTGTATCATCGTACCACGCCCCACCGATATCGGCGAACAATGCTCCCCGCACATTGGTGAGCCCGATAGACAGCGGCCATCCCAATACCAAGTACCGGATCATCGGAAAGCGAAATTCCAGATTCAGCAGCGCAAACCGGTCTCCAGTTTGCTCATAAAAATCAGCGCCCCGGAGCGGGGTGACAAAAGAGCTGAAATAGATGTCTTCCGGCCGATCAATACGGACGCCACCAGCAAAACGTTGATTAATCCAATTATCAATACCACCGAGGAAGAAGGTTTGCGGATGCCGTCCCTGACTGATCCCACCGGCTACACGAACCGCCAGATTGAATTCCCTTTTGAATTTGAAATAACGCCGGTAGTCGAATTGCAGGGTCCAAAAATCGAGCCCGTTGCGCCGGTCGTATTGCGGACTGTAAACCACAGAAAAACGGCCCCGGCTGCCGTTCACCGGCCCCGTCCAACCCCAGACGGCCGTGTCCATCACATACGACAACTTGAAAGTCAGCACGCGGATTTTGCGCTGAACCATTTCCGGCCGGTCCATAAAATCGCGATTGATACCCAGCCACAGGAGACTCCCCTCCAACCGCCGGTATCGACTGAGCGGATATCTGGAAAAAAGATTGGCGCCGAAATAGCGATCCCGCATCAGGCCCAGGTTTCCGGAATAGAAAAAATACGCATTGTGGAACCCGCTGATCCCCCAATCAATCCGGCGGGGCAGGTAGAAATAGCGCACCCAAAGATTGGAATTGCGGATATCGTAAAACAGATCCGTGAACACGTCCAGGCGGTGATCGCCGAGAAGATCGGAAATGGAAAATTGAGTGATGCCCTGGACACCGAAAAACTGACTGTACCCGGCATTGCCATATACGATATCGGGTGAAAATTTGGGCTTATACGGCCGGATTTTATACCGGCCGTCCCGGGTTTTGTAAGTGGTCGTGTCCAGAAAAGCGATCCGGTCGGTAGAAAACAGCGGCCCGGGTTCGGCAAAATTGCGATCAAAAATATAGTGGCGGTACTTTTCGGAAGCCCGATCCTCCCGCATACGCGCCACCGTCGCCAACCATTCTTCCTTTTCCTGATTGCGCTGTTTCTGCAACCGGGTCATAAAATGCGTGGGTTGCAATTGCAAACTGCCCGGCTTGATATCCAGCGGCCGCTGGAGCAAATAAATATCGTATCCGCCATTGAAAAACGCCACAAACGCCAATTTCGAACCATCGCCGTTCCAGCTTAGATGCGATATGCCGGTGAGCACATTGGTGATGGGATACTCCAGCCCGTCATCCAGGCGGTACAGATAAATATTGGCTATCCCGCTCCGGTCGCTGGTGTAAGCGAGATAACGACCATCCGGAGAGAAAACCGGATATCTCTCCCAGAAAGGCGTATCCGTGATGCGCTCGATCCGACCGGCATCCGGCCCGGTAACCTGCACCATGTAAATATCCCGGTTGCGGTAATCAAAACGGTGGATTTTGAACGTGTCCGAGAGCGTATCGGGACGCACATATTCCCCCCGATCGCTGCTGAAAACAATGCGCGTGCCATCCGGTGAATAGCTGGGTTCGAGATCGCTGAAAATATCGTTGGTGATATGCCGCAGCCGGCCGCTTTGAAGATGAACGGCATAGATATCCGACCGGCCGTGCTTCATCCCCACAAAAGCGATTTCATTTCCTTTGGGTGACCACGTCGGACTGAATACCCCATCTAAATCGAAAGTCAACGTTCGGACAATTTTGCGCCGCTCCACATCCACGATATGCAAGGCGTCTTTCGGGCCGGCTTTGGCTGCAAATACAATGAACCGGCTGTCCGGCGACCAGGAAATGCCCGGGCGCAGCCAGTGCAGCTCTTCAAGCTTGCGTGTTCGTTGTCCCGCAACCAGGCGGGCGATTTTTTTGCCATCATCCGCGTTCATCAGGTAAATATCGAAATAGTCGGACTGATCGGTCAGATAGGCGATTTTGTCACCGCTCGGGGAAAGGGCCGGACTGTTGTTGATAAAATGATGGTCCCGCACATGATCCGTCAGCGGCTGTGCAAATTCAGCGGGCTCCTGCCGGTCGGCAATGTCGGGCCAGTACTGCCGTTTGAGATATTTCTGCCACTGCCTGGTCAGATCTTTCACTCCCATGCCGATGGATTCCCGAAGCGCCTGTTCCAAATTATTGCTGAGTTTGGCACGGCTCAAAATTTCACCGATTTTTTCGCCGCCGTACTGCTGCGCCAGATAGTACATCACCGACTGTCCGCCTTTATAGGCGAGAAAGCCGTTCAGATAAGGTATATCCGGAATGTAACCATTGAGCGCGGCATCACGGATGAACATATCGCTTTCGGTATCCCAACTCCGGCTTTCATATTCCGCCAATCCCTCCGCAAACCACAGCGGCAATTGCATGCGCGTCATCCCGGAGATGATCGCCTGCACCCCGGAGCCGAAAATCAGTTGCAACATGACGGCATGGGTTAGCTCGTGATGAATCACATGACGGAATTTTTCCCAATCGCCTTCATACGGAATCACCACGCGATTCTTGAAAAATTCCGTGAATCCTCCGACGCCTTCCTCCGGCGGCGCCAGTTGCACGTTGCTTTGCTGAAAATCGTTATGGCTGTTGTAAACGATAATCGTAATGCGGTCGGTCAGCTCATAACGGAAATCTTCCATCAATTCCTGATAACTCTCCTCAGCCGTTTCCGCCACAAATTCGGCGATAGATTCGCCGCCTTCGGTGAAGTAAATATCGAAATGCCGGGACTGCAGCATGTACGTTTTGAAACGCTTGTATTGTACATGATTCTTGCCAAAATACTGTGCATGGGCTGTGAGTGGAAGAAAAATCAGCAGGCAAACAGGGAGGAGGGGATTTTTTAGAAAGTTCATCATTGCACTCCAGGGGCCAACGGATCCGCTTACCGGACGGTCGTATCAAACGGTCCGGCCAGGAGAACTTGCGTAAAATTAGCCCGGCTGCGAACGGAAAGCAAGTAAATTTTGAGAGGAACTGAACGCATTCGGCTTTTCACGTTTCTCTCCGAAACAATCACGCTTTCAACGGAGGCTGTCCCCCAAAAGAAGCAGTGCCCTAACATCGTCATGCCCCCTTTCGTGGGAATGGCGCCGGATCGTGATTATTTGGACGGTCCCTGTTGCAGAACCGGGATCGGTAAAAGACAGGCCTCGTGAAAAGTAGCGATGGCTCTGTGTCGTAATACGGTTCATGTGATCTTGATGTCGTTTCGGCTGTGGAAATCCCCTTTTGATCGGCATGCATCCGCGGCTCATGAAAACCATCAACATAGCCCGGATTGTAGCAAGAGCTGAAATTGAGCACGCTGCAGCATAAACAGACACCTTTGCGGGCTCTGCGCCTCCGAGAGCAATAAAAAGGGCCACATATTTGGCCGACTGGCAATGGCACACGGATCAAAGCGGATTCACACGGATTGACACGGATTTTGGTTGTTTGGAAACAGATTGCATTTCGACCGGTTAAACCTGCGTTCGATCGGTGTTTATCCGTGACAGGAAGAAATCAGCACATTCTAATCTGAAAATAGCGGTGCTGTACCCTATATATTCTCGAAAATGTTCTGCGTTTCCGGGAAATTTTGCCTTTCCCGTTGATGGCATTTTTTACCTCCGCGGGCTCAGCAAACCAATCTCGCAAATCTTGTTTATCCAGTCAAAAAAACAGCTTTCGACAGGATTCCCCGGATCAGCAGGATTTTTAAAGCCGGAAGCAGTAAATTGGGAAGCCATTCTTGTAATATTCATGCCAAAAAAATTTGTGCCGTTTCGCCTTACCTGCTTTATCGGTGTTCTGTACCGAACCGATCTTTGCGCACTTTGCGCCTCAGCGAGAGTATAAAACCAATTGCCATTCCGTTTGTTGATGAGATGGCATCGTCGCTTCGCTCCTCGCAATGATGGTGTAGGCTTGGTATCACATTTATTGCCAGTGTCCGCGAAATTGGCAAGCTTATAAATCAGTGCCTTCCCGCTGCAGGTACAAGCTGGAAGCTTGTGCGACAATGCATCCGCGTTTCAACCGCGTCAATCCGTGGCTGATAAAAAACCATCCTACCACAATTTTGGAAATGGGATGGTATCATCAATCAACGAAAACTCCCTGAGCACTCTAT
>WFVT01000185.1 GCA_015491485.1 Candidatus Zhuqueibacterota bacterium | reverse complement strand
GCATTGTAGCACAAGCTTCCAGCTTGTGACTCAATCCCTATCCGCAACCATCCGGGGCATCCGCGTCATCCGTGTTCGCTGTTGTTTCTCTCGCCAAGTCGCTGAGCACTCAGAGGTATTTTCTTTGGACACAAGAACAGCCGCGTCTCGCCGCTTGAAATGCCCACACGCTTTCACCTGAAATTACTGGAATTCTTGCCACAAATTTTGTATTATCCTGATCGCATGACAACTTCCGAATATCCAAAACACGAACTACGCCGTTTTTCTGCCGTTATTTTTGATTTTGACGGCGTCATCGTCGATTCCGAAGTGCTGCAGGCCAAAGCCTGGCAGCAACTGGCCTATGAGCTGGGATACCGCGAGGTTCGCGTCACCGCGGCGCGCATTGCCGGCCGCCTGGATTCTCAAATTGCACGCGACCTCTTTGGCGAGCGGATCGATGTCGATTTCTGCCTGCAACGCAAATTGGCTTTACAGGAAGCGCTCGAGGCTCGCGGCGAGCTGCAGTTTGTCCCCGGTGCGCTGGAGCTGATTCAGACGCTGTCTTCCAGCCACGTTCTGGCAATTTGTTCAAATTCTTATGAGGAACGGGTGGAAGCTTTTTTGCAAGAGCAGGGACTTCGTCAACGATTCCGCGTGGTAGTAGGCTATCGCGAGGGCCTGGCGCCAAAGCCCTCACCGCAACCGTATTTGCGGACGCTGCAACAGCTCGGTATCCCTGCCGAAACCGCCTGCGCCATCGAGGACAGTCCGCCGGGCATTGAAGCCGCAAGGGGCGCGGGATTGTTTGCGGTGCAATTGGTCCGTGAAGGCATCGCGGCTTCGCCAAAAGCCGATCGGCATATCTCGAATTTGCTGGAACTGATCCGAAATGACGCAAACCATCGATAAATGCAAAGGAGAGGAACATGAGCAGCAAAAGCTATGGCTTGTTGGAAGGCAAGAAAGGGATCATATTCGGGCCACTGGATGAAAAAAGCATCGCCTGGCAGATTGCTCTGGCGGCCTACCGTGAAGGCGCTCGCTTTGCGATCTCCAACGTCAAAGTGGCATTCCGCCTGGGCACGGTGGAAGAGCTGGCCAAACTGTGCGGCAATGCGCCGCTCATCGCCTGCGACGCCAGCAACAGCGAAGATTTAGAGCAGACTTTTGAGCAACTGAAAAATGAATACGGCAAGATCGATTTTATCGTGCATTCCATCGGTATGTCACCGAATGTCCGCAAAAAGCGCCCGTATGAAGATCTGAATTACGACTGGTATCACAAGACCCTCGATGTGTCGGCCATGTCGCTGCATCGGATGATCGCCGCGGCGCTAAAAAAAGACGTGCTGAACGACGGTGCCAGTATCGTGGCGCTCAGCTACATCGGCGCGCAGCGCATTTTTTCGACCTATTCCGATATGAGCGATGCCAAAGCGCTGCTGGAGAGCATCGCCCGGAACTTTGGCGCGCGGCTGGGCAAACGCGGCATCCGCGTCAATACGGTTTCGCAAAGCCCGACCAAAACCACCGCCGGAACCGGCATCGAAGGCTTTGATGCATTGTATGATTTTGCCGAGAAAATTTCACCGCTGGGCAACGCCACCGCCGAGGATTGCGCCGATTACGTGGTGACCCTGCTCTCCGACCTGACGCGCAAGGTGACCATGCAAAATCTGTATCACGACGGCGGCTTCAGCTCCATGGGGATCAGCGATGAAATCATTGAGCTGCTATATCAGAAGCATAAGAGCGAAAACCCGTAATGTAAGATCAGCGATTTCTGCGGGCTGGCCTCACGGCCGGAAGCGACCGGCATGGGGACAGCCCGTTTTTTCCCTTCCTTCTCAAACTCCATGAAGACGAATTTGTATATGCATCTTTGATCGAAATTGCATCAATACTTGCCTCGGCAGAAGCAAATTTCGCTTTTCCCCAATAGAAAATAAAAAAGCGCCGGATCTCAACTCCGGCGCTCTGATGGTCTGAATCGGTTCGCTCTTTGCCGAGATTAATCTTCAAAAATGAACTTATCGGCAAAGGCGGGTTTGAGATCATCAATCCACAGGGCGTCCTCATCATATTTGGCAAAAAACGGTTTCAAAACCAGATCGGCTTTGCGGGCCTGAAGCATGGTGAGAACGAAGACTTTTTCTCCGTTAATTTCGGTAATTCCGGAAACCTGAATTTTCCCGGGCGTTGCGGACATGCTGGGCCCGCGAACCGTCCGCGCCAGTCCGCCTACTTGCATGTACGCATCATGAAAGATTTGCCATGCCCGGGCCAAAGGAACGCCGAAATAGTGTTGCGCGCCGGTATCCCGGACCACAAACATGTAATAAGGCACACAGCCCAGGTCCACCTGGCGCTGCCACATGCGTGCCCAGACATCGGCGTCGTCATTAATATGCCGCAGAATGGGCGATTGCGTGCGAATCTGCGCGCCGATGGAACGGAGGCGGCGAATGGCTTTTCGCACCGCGCGCGTGCTCAATTCCCTCGGATGGGAAAAATGCGCCATGATGGCCAGATGTTTCCCTGATTCCACAATCCGCCGCAGCACCATCAGCAAGCGATCCGCATCGTCGCCGTGCAGAAACTTGTACGGCCAGAAGCTGAGCGCCTTGGTGCCGATCCGGATGGTACGCAAGTGCGGCAGGTCGGCTTCCAGCAGAGCGTTGATATAGTTTTCAAACACCCGCGTGCTCATGATCATCGGATCTCCGCCGGTAAACAGCAAGTCGGTAACTTCCGGATGCGCCTTCAAATAGTCCACCAAAAGCTCAGTTTCTTTCATGGCAAATTTATATTCATCCATGCCTACAAATTGTGGCCAACGAAAACAGAACGAGCAATAGGCATGGCAAGTTTGCCCCTGGCTCGGGAAGAACAGCACCGTTTGTGAGTATTTATGCTGAAGCCCGGTGAGCCGCATTCCGTTGAACAGCGGAACATTGTATTCCATCTGCCCGGCGGGATGCGGATTGAGTTCGATCCGGATTTGATTGACGGCTTCATTGATTTCGGATTTATCCGCATTGCGTTTGAGCAAACTGG
>WFVT01000184.1 GCA_015491485.1 Candidatus Zhuqueibacterota bacterium | reverse complement strand
GTATATGAGATTGCTTTGCTGCGCTCGCAATGACGAAACCGGCTGAACACCGGATGCCGAATCGGAACGGCGTAAATGAGAATCATTTCGCTCATAAGTACACCGCAAAAATTCACGGCACGTTTGCCAATCCGTGCGTTTTGCTGCAATCACACGCTGGAAGCTTGTGCTACAAAAGATCCGCGTTTCATCTGCGGGCACCCGTGGCTGATAAAACCCCACGGACACCCGGTATTGGTGTAAAAACAAAGACCGTTCCCGCTCAAAAAAAATTGCTTGCATTTTTATAAAATTGAAATAATTTGTGAATATTGAAGTGATTTATTAATCATTTTAATAACATTTCTGCCAACCCGCTACTGCAGACCGGCACAGGAACCTCAGGGTCTGTCTTTTCAACAAGAACAGGAGTTTAAAACTTATTGTGCTGTTGGGATAGCTAAGCCAGGATTTAGCACGTCGCCTATAACAGTCAACTGTTTGCAACAGCGGGGTGCGCCCTTTGGCAGAAAGCGATTTGTGATACCACCAATTGGGAGGGAGAATCATGCTCAAGCCATTCAGCATAAGGATGGGGGTTACCGCTGTTTTCGGGTTATGGCTTTTCCTACCATGGCACGCGCTTACCGCGCAAACCGCTTCGATTCAAGGCAAGATTTACGATAAAGATACCGGAGACGTACTCCCCGCCGCCAATATTATCGTACAGCCGGCGGACAAAAATCTGAGTCCCACCGGTACGGCCTCCGGTTTAAACGGTGCATTCGAGATCACCGGGCTGCAGCCCGGCACTTACGCAGTCGTGGTTACGTATATCGGTTATGAGCAGTTCACAACCAATATTACCCTGGGCCCCGGCGAGGTCAAAACTCTGGAAGTGCAGCTTGAACCCACCGGTATCAAAGTCAATCCCATCTCGGTCACGGCATCGCGGCGGCCCGAAAAATTGCTGGAAGCGCCGGCCTCTATCTCCATCGTGGATGCGGAACAAATCGAAGCCCGCACCAGCCTGACCACCGTGGATCATCTCAAAACGTTGCCCGGCGTGGATATCGCTCAATCCGGCCTGGTTCAGGCCAATATCGTCACTCGCGGCTTCAACGGCGTCTTTTCCGGCGCGCTGCTGGTCCTCACCGACAACCGCATCGCCCGGGTGCCTTCGTTGCGACTCAATGCGTACAGCCTCATCCCCACCACCAACGATGACATCGAACGCATCGAAATCGTATTGGGGCCGGGTTCGGCGCTTTACGGGCCGAACAGCGCCAATGGCGTGATGCACATTCTCACCAAATCGCCGTTTCAATCCGAAGGCACCACCATCAGTGTTGGCGGTGGCGGGAAAAACTTGTTCCTTTCCAGTCAGTTGCCATCCGATGCCCGGAACATATTTATGTCCAGTTTCCGGCATGCGCGCGCCATCAACAAAAAAGTCGGCTATAAAATTTCGGGGATGTATTACCGCGGCCAGGATTGGCAGTATTTCGATCCGGCGGAACCGAAACGCATTCTCAAAGGCAAACAAACCGCTCAGGGCCGGATCGCCATCGGCGACAGCATCGATAACCGGCGCGACTTCAACGTGGAAAAATTTTCACTCGACGCCCGAATCGATTTCCTTTTCAACGACGACACCCAGCTCATTCTCAGCGGCGCCATTCAACAAATTGATCAAATAGAGCTGACCGGCATCGGTGCGGCTCAGGGCAAAAACTGGATGTACGTTTATGGGCAGGCGCGATTCAATTATAAAAACCTGTTCGCCCAGGCGTTCATTAACGCCAGCGATGCCGGTGATACCTATCTGCTGCGAACCGGTGATCTGATCATGGACAACTCCAAACTGATCGTCGGCCAGGTGCAGCACTTCTTTTCACTTGGCAATCGGCAGCGGTTTACCTACGGCATGGATGTGCTTTTGACCCGGCCGGATACCAAAGGCACTATAAACGGCCGTAACGAAAACGATGATGATATGAACGAATACGGATTCTATTTGCAATCGGAAACCACGCTATCCCCAAAGCTCGAAATGGTTTTGGCCGCCCGCTATGATCGCCACAACCGGCTGACCAAAGGAGTGTTTTCACCGCGGGCTGCGCTGGTCTTTAAACCCAGGACCGGCCACAATTTCCGCCTGACCTACAACCGGGCTTTTAACACCCCGGACAATAACAACCTCTTTCTGGACATTTTGTCGGCGCAGGACGTCTTCGGGCTTGGAGCCATGCTGGAACCGACTTTTGGCTTCAGACCGGCGACCGATATTCGTGCACAGGGCGTCCCGAGAAACGGCTTCCGCTTCAGCCGGACCGCCGGCGGCCGGCTGCAGTTCCGCTCGCCGTTTGCGCCTCTTGCCGGACTGGATCCCAATACATTCATCCCCCTGGACGATCCCAATTTCACCAATGTGATGTGGAATGTAGCCAGCCAGCTCGTGATGGCCGGCCTGAAGCAACAATTCAGGCAACCGCTGAAGGATCAGGGTTTCAGCGATGCCTTCATCGATCAGCTCTTCAGTGATTTTGAGCAGACCATTTTGCCCAAAACCCTCCAGGATGTGCGGAACGCCCTTCTCCGTCTGGACCCGGAAACCGCATCGTTTGTGCCGGTCAGCGAAAGCGACGTCACCGATATCGCGCCCCTGAAACCTTCCATCACGGAGACCATCGAAGCCGGATACAAAGGCGTCTTCGGCAATAAATTCATGTTCAGTGTGGATGTGTACCGGACCAAAGTGCGGGATCGTGTGGGACCGCTGTTTATCGAAACGCCCAATGTCTTTTTGGATCAGCAATCTCTGGGACAGGCGCTGTTGCAGCAATTCAGCGAAAATCTGGACAAATCCACGAATTTTCTGCTGAAAGGCATTCTCGGCCAACTTGATTTGCCGGAGAACGGCGGCAACGGCAATGGCACGCCGGCCGATGAGCTGGCAGGCATCTTTACCGCCAATGCCGCCCAAATCCCGTTTGGAACCGTTACGCCGCAGGAAGCGCTCGATCCCAACGCCATTATTCTGACCTACCGGAACTTTGGCGAAGCTTCGTATGCGGGCCTCGATTTCGCTTTTCAATATTATATGAATGAGCGTTGGACTCTCAGCGGCTCGTATTCTTATGTCAGCAAAAATTTCCTCACCAAGGAAGAAGCCAAAGTCCCGTTCGACGTGGCGTTGAACGCGCCCAAGCACAAAGGCGGGCTGAGCATTCAATATCGGCATCCGCAGCAGGGGTGGGATATTCAGTTACGCGGCCGTTATGTGGATGGTTTCCCGGTGATCGCCGGCGTGTATAAGGGGCATATCCAGACCTACACGCTGTTCGATGTCAATTTGGGATACCGGCTGAATGAAAAGACCCGGCTGAATTTGACCATCAACAACTTGTTAGACAAGCGGCACCGGGAGATGATCGGCGCTCCCGAGCTGGGCCGCTTGATGCTGCTGCGCATCCAGCAAAGGCTTTAACCTTCACCCCCCGAACTCACCGGCATCTGTCCCCGGTCACGTGCATATTCCGGTGGCCGGGGACACCGGTTTTGTCTTTGAAAACCGATGGGTGTAATACTTCTATTCGGATCCCCCATTCAATTTTTCAGCAACTGGAACAGCGCTTCCTGAATCTCGGTGAGTGTGAAGGGTTTTTGAATGAATGCAGCATACCGATCGCCGGAAAATTTCTGAATCGTTTCATCTTCATTGTAGCCGCTGGTCAGCAAAACCGGAATTTCCGGAGCGATTTTTTTCAATTCTCTGAAAACCTCGAGACCGCTCATCTCGGGCATGGTCAAATCCAGTAACACCGCACGAATATTTTCCTGATGTCTCTTAAACACTTCGATTCCTTCACGGCCATCTTCAGCCATAATTACGTCAAATCCCAGACGGTTCAGCAGCTTCCGGGAAATTTTTCGCACCATTTCTTCGTCATCCACCACCAGCACCTGTCCACTCCCCTGCCAGCGATTTTCTTCCCGGGGCCGGTCGGTTTCGGATACGGGTTGCTGATCGGCAATGGGGAATAACACCTGAAAGGCCGTCCCTTTTCCCTCCGCGGATATCACATGAATGGCGCCTTTATGCCCTCTTACAATGCCCAGCACCGCCGCGAGGCCCAGTCCCCGGCCGGTGAATTTGGTGGTGTAAAATGGATCGAAAATCTGGCGCAACTGGTCCTTCGGAATGCCGACACCATCGTCACGAACTTCCAGGCAGACATATTTCCCCGGAGTCAGATTCTCATTCAAAATGGCATCTTGAATGAGGTCTTCATCCACCTCACAGACATAGGTAGATAAACGGATTTCACCGGGCTGGTCGCCAATGGCTTCCGAAGCATTGGTCAGCAGATTCATGATGACCTGCTGAATTTGGGCTGCATCCGCCTCAATCAGGGGCAGGGGTTCTTGCAAATCATAAATCAAACGGATTTTTTTGGATATGGAAACTTTCAAAAGCTCTGCGATCTCTTTAACCTGTTTTGACAAATTCAGCATTTCAATGATGAACTTGCCGCGGCCGGAATACGCCAGCAGTTGTTTGGTCAAATCCGCCGCCCGTTTACTCGCCAGTTCAATCTGCCGGATGTGTTCCAGAACGGGAGAATCCGGCGGTAAATCGACAGACGCCAGATTGGCATTACCCAGGATGCCGGCGAGCAAATTGTTGAAATCATGGGCGATTCCCCCGGCAAGAATCCCCAGACTTTCCAATTTTTGAGCGTGCTGCATTTTTTGTTCTAATTTCTTCCGCTCTTCTTCGGCGATTTGCCGGACCAGTTCGGCCATGACTCGCATGGCAAAAATTTTCATGATGGACTTTGCCAGCTCTTCATTTTCGCCGATACTCGGCCCCATCGCGATAATAGCGCCCAGACATTTGCCGTTAGGGTTTTTAATGGAGGTTAACAGCACGCGGCATCCTTTGCAGCGGTTTTCCAGGTCCGCCGGCAACGCCTCAATTTCATCCACAGGCAGCACCATGAAATCCACATCCGCCATCAATTCTTGCCAGATCCCGGGAGAAAGGCGGAACGAAAAATTGTCCTGCAGCCGACCGCCATCCACCGAAGCCAGGGTTTCAAAAGCCCGTTCTTTGAAATTTTTGATGCGGGCGATGCATATATGTTGTGCTTTCACAGCATCATACAGATAGTGCGCCATGGTATGAAAAAATTGATCGCCGCTGACGGTTGAAACGCCCACCGCCGCCATATGCAGTGCTTCTTCGATTTTTTTCCTTTCGGTGATATTTTCCAGGGTGCCCTCAAAATAAAGCACATTGCCGTTCCTGTCTTTCACGGCCCGGTCATTCATCAGCACCGTTATGGGGGTGCCATCCTTGCGCTTGAGCTGCAACTCCACATTATACAATCGCCCCTCACGGGTAACCAGCCGCGCCAGCCGGTGACGGTCTTCCGGTTTAAGATACAAATCATCGGGCAGGCGCAGGTTCAGCACTTCCTCTTCGGATTCATATCCGAGCATTTTCACCAGCGCCGGGTTCACCGTTATAAATTTGCCGTCCACGGTACTCTGATAAATTCCCTCCGCCGTATTTTCAAAAATGCTGCGGAATTTTTTCTCCGATTGCCGCAACATTTCCTGCGATTCCATCAGGCGAATCGCCGAGGCGAGGTGATCGGCGAGGACCTGTCCCATCTGTTTTTCTTCCGATTGAAAAGCACGCGGATGGTCGAATAACAGCATCATTTTTCCCAGCAGCAGCTTCTCCCCCACCAGCGGCACCAGGGCAACGCTGTGAATGCCATGTGCGCGGAACACCTCTTTCACCTGATCCTTGATCGGCGCCTTTGCGACCTCTTCAATATAAATGGCCTGGGCAGGCTGGTGATCGCGGCGCCACTTGGGCAAACGGTCCAGTGCCTGCAACAAAGGCTCGGAGAGTCCACGGCTCAAAGCGATCCTCATTTCATCGCTTTGACGGCTATGCTGAAAATCCATCAGCAAAGCCCGATCGCACTGAAAGATGCTTTGCATGGCATCCAGGCCGATTTCATACACCTCTTCAAGATTTTTTGCCCGGATCAGACGATTCGCGGCCTCGCGTACCCGCTCGGTGTGATAATACAGCCGCTTCAATTTGGCTTCAGCCTGTTTTCGGGCTGTGATATCCACAAACATCGCCAGAGAGCCAACCACCTTGCCGTCGGCGTCCATTTCCGGAATTGCGTAAAGAACAGTATTGATCACCTCACCGCTCCGGGTGACCAGACACCGTTCCTCTTCGGTAAATTCCCCGCTTAGCGCTCGTTGGTAGCCACCGCTATGCAGCCGCACTACCGATTCGTGGGTATAAAACGTTTCCAGAGGTTTTCCGATGACGTCTTCGCGCTCATAGCCCAGCCGGCTGAGAAATTGCTCATTACAATCCGCGATGATAGGATATCCGTCCTGCATCTGCGTAATCACATACATGACCGGCGCGCGATCAAACAACCGGCGGTATTTTATTTCCGCCTCTCGCAATAGCTGCGTCGTACGTTTTTCTTCGGTAACATCGCGGGCAGTGGCATAGATTAGCTGGTTCTGGGAGATCGCTTTGGCGGACCAGCTCAGCCACCGGTATTCACCACAGGCATTGCGCAAGCGGCACTCAAAAAAGAGCTGTTGCTTGCCTTCCGCCAGGCCGCTGATGGTTTGCCGGACGGCTTGCACATCGTCGGGATGAATCAATTCGTACAGAGTGACGCGGGCTGCCTGTTCTTCACTCAATCCGATACATTGCAAAAAGCTCGCATTGATGCGCCGGAAACTGCCGTCGGATGCGAGGATGCACATAAAATCCAGCGCCACATCAAAAAACTGTTTCAGTTCCCGTTCGGCGATTTCCCGTTCGGTGATATCCCGAAATACAAATACACTGCCGCCGTACAAACCGTTCTGTTCAATCGGCGAGATGTGCACTTCGATACGCCTGAGCCGTTCTGCGGCATATCGGAAATCCAGCGGATGGGGCGTGGTTACGCTGCGCAGTGTTTGGGCGGCCTGCGTATGCAGTTCCTGCAGGGAGTAGCCGGATATTTTTTGGACCCGTTCCAGTAAAACCGATACCGGTTGATTCCGGATATGCTCCTTCTCGACCTGCAACAGGTGGAGGGCGGTCGCATTCGCATAACTGATGGTGCCGCCGGCGTTAATGGTAATCACCCCGTCCTGAATGTTGGTCAGGGTGGCGTTAAGCCAACGCTCCTGTTCCCGCACCCGCTTTTCGGTTTCGTGTTTATACAGGGCGATATCGATTTGCAACAGCAGGGATTGTTCATCGAAAGGTTTGGTGATGTAACCATAAGGCATGGAGGCTTTCGCCCTGCGGAGAGTATCGTCATCGGCAAAGGCGGTCAAATAAATGACCGGTACGTCCACGTGACGCCGGATCTGGTTGGATGCCTGAATGCCATCTATGGCGCCTTTGAGGCGAATATCCATCAAAATCAAATCCACGGCATGGTCGCGGACGAATTCCACCGCATCTTCCCCTGTATCCAAAATGCCAGCGACCTGATATCCGGCCCGAACCAAGGTCGATTGCAAATCCCGGGCAATGATACTCTCATCTTCAACAATGAGAATCGTTTGCCTGGCCATCGTCACTCTCCTCGCTGACTCGATAGCGGTATCGGAGGTTGGTTGTCGCTTCATTTGTTTTTCAATGCTGTTTGCATCAGGTTCAACAGGGCTTCCGGAATAAACGGTTTTTGAATGAACCCCGCGAGTCCTTCACGGTACAGCGAGTCGGTCATGCCGTTTTCGGCGTAGCCGCTTGCCAGGATTACCGGAATATCTTGTGAAATCTGCCGTAACCGCCGAAAAGTGGATACGCCATCCAGACCGGGCATAGTCATATCCAAAATCACCAAATCGATTTCATCCGCATGGTTTTCAAATATCCGGATGGCTTCCTGTCCATCGGAAGCCATGAGGGTTTCATAGCCGGCGTGTTCCAACATTTTGCGCACCATGGTTCGCACCATATCTTCATCATCCACCACCAGCACTTTGCCGCTGCCCCGAACCGCCCGGCGACGCAGTGAAGGCTGGTCAGCAGCCCGCGTTTCGGGCTTCAGGTTGTTTTGCGCCGGAAACAATACATAAAACGTGGTACCCCGTCCGGGCTGGGTTTCCACCATGATATTTCCCTTGTGCCCGCGGACGATCCCCAGCACCGTAGCCAGTCCCAGCCCCCGGCCCGTAAATTTGGTTGTAAAGAACGGATCAAAAATTCGGCTCACCGTCTCATGATCCATGCCCTGACCGGTATCACTCACACGGATATACACATATTCGCCAGCTTGCATATCGTCTTTGAGAAACAGTCGCTCGCGGTCAGAGGCCTGTATCCGGCGAGTCCCGGTTGCCAGCGATATAATCCCGCCGCGCTCACCAATGGCTTCCGACGCATTGGTGACGAGATTCATCACGATTTGCTGAATCTGGGTGGGATCGCCCTTGATAAGCGGCAAATTCTCCGGTAAGTCAAGGGTAAACTGGATATTCTTCGAAACGGAAATTCCCAGAAGCGGCTGCATATCGCGGATCAGAGCGGAGAGATTCAGCGCACGGGTGGTGATTTTGGCCTTGCCGGAATAAGCCAGCAGTTGCCGGGTCAGTTCGGCCGCCCGTTTGCCTGCTATTTCAATTTGCTCTAAGATCTCACGCGTGGGCGAATCTTCGGGGATCTCCTGCAAGGCGAGTTCAGCATTGCCCAGAATACCGACCAATAAATTGTTAAAATCATGGGCGATGCCGCCAGCGAGGATTCCCAAACTTTTCAATTTTTCGACATGCCGTAACTGCTTTTCCATATCAAGCTTTTGCTGCTCCGCCACGTAACGTTCCAGCTCTGCCTCAGCCCGGATGGCAAAAATATGAAAGAACGCTTCGATCCGCTCCCGCGCTTGCAACGGCTCGTCATCCATGATCAGCAAAACGCCGAGCGGCTTTTTTTCTGCATTATACAGAAGCGTGCCAATATAACACTCCACGCCCAACGTTTGCAACGTCGCATTTTCCGGAAACAGCTTTCTGACACTGTGCGGATACACCATCAAACCTTTGGTTCGCACATTGGCGCATGGCGTATTTTCTAACTCATACTCGACATTGGGAATGAGACTTCCCCGTTCACTGTACGCCAGGGTCCGAACTCTCCGTTCCGGCTCCAAAAGAAGGCCTATCGCCGCATAACGCACGTTCAACAGGCGCGTCATGCTGTTCACTAATTTCTTAAAAAACGCTTCTCCGGTAAAAGATGAAAGACCCAGCGATATTTCCCGTAACACCTGATCAAAATTCTGCCGTTCGGTGATATCCCGGAAAACAATGACCGCGCCCTGGCGTTTGTTGGATATATCGCTCAGCTTGGATATGGCGACTTCAATGATGTAGGATTTACCGCGACTGTTTTTCAGCAGCATTTTGTTAAAGAAAGGCGGGCCATGCTCGGATAGCGTATTCAATTTTTCGCGGGCTGCTTCGTTTTCTTCTTGCAATTGCAAAGGATTGAACACGGTTTCCAGTGGAGCGCCAAGTGCAGTTTCAGCGCTGCAGCCGGTCAGCGCTTCCGCTTTCGGATTCAGAAATATGATCTTGCCGCTATCATCGGTACCGATGACGGCGTCCTCGATGCTGTTCAGTATGGCTTGCAGGCGCTGTTCCCGCTCCCGGATATCCTGTTGAATCTTATGTTTATAGAGCGCCATACTCAGGGTGGTTTTCAATTCCAGCTCATCAAACGGCTTAATGATGTAGCCGTAGGGTTCAGTGACCTTGGCGCGTTCAAACGTTTGCGCATCGGCGTAAGCGGTCAGATAAACGACCGGGATCTGCAACTGTTTGACAATGGCGCTCGCTGCTTCGATTCCATCGATGGCGCCCTTCAGCCGGATATCCATCAGCAAAATGTCCGGCCGGGTCTTTAAAGCCAGGTCAATCGCGCGCTCACCGGAAGAAGCGACCCCCACAACCTCATAGCCAAGGCCTTCAAGGCGGTTTTGAATGTCCAGCGCCACGATATTTTCATCTTCAACTACTAGCACACGGGCACGGGTTTTATGGCTCACGGCCAAATCGGTTTGCTGCATTTCACTCATAGAGTTTATCCTTAAATAGTTTCAGCTAATTTTAAGCATGATGATTCCCAGTACCACCTTCCTGGTGATGCATACCGCCGGGGGCCCCTCGTCAGAAACCGCCCACATGGTTCACTCTATTTTTAGCCCTGTTTCCACGATTCCGTCTCGGCTGTGTTCCGTTTGCGTGCGCCCCGCATGATACCGGAGCCTTTGCGAGACTCACGGCTTCACTCCGATGCGATTTCCTTGAACGGAAATTTCAAATCGATGCGGGTGCCGTTTTGTATTTCGATATGGAGCTTTCCGCGAAGCTGTGCCGTTAAGGTTTCAACCAGGTGCATGCCCAGCCCGGAAGAGTCCCCGTTCCGGGAATCCCGATTCAAGCCCACGCCGTTATCTTGCATGATGAGGCGGCACCAGCCGTTTTGACGGTGGAAATGCAACTGGATTTGCCCCGACGGCTTATCGCGGAAAGCATGTTTTATGGCATTGGATAACAGCTCATTCAAGATCAGACCGCAGGGAATGGCACGATCCACCGGCAAATAGACCGAATCAACCTGAAGGTCGATCTGAATGTTTTGTACCAGCCGGGAATAGCTGGACATGAGATAATTGACCAACTGGCGGACATAGCTGGAAAAATCCACCTGAGCCAGGTCCGGCGACTGATACAGCATTTCATGGATCAGTGCAATGGTTCGGATACGGTGCTGACTTTCCTGGATCATTTGCAGCACGGTTCTATCCTGAACGCCTTTCATCTGCAAATTCAGCAAGCTGGAGATGATCTGCAAATTGTTTTTCACCCGGTGGTGGATTTCTTTGAGCAGCACGACCTTCTCCGCCAACGATTGTTGAATCTGCTTCTCGGCGATCTTTCGCTCACTGATATCACGGCCGATGCCCTGCACAGCCACCGGCTTGCCATTGCGCCAGATCAATTTGGTGCTAACCTCAATGGGAATCCTCCGCCCAAGGCGATCTATGATTTCGACTTCATAGGTCGTGAGATTGGCGCCGTGCAATTTTTCCATGGTTTTTTGACGGGCGATTTCCAGTTGATCTTTCGGGAGAAATTCAGAAATATTGTGCCCAATAATTTCCTCGCGCGGCGCTTTCAACAGCCGTTCCACCGCTTTATTGACCGACAGGATATTTCCCTGAATGTCATGCGTATAAATCATATCATTGGCGTTTTCAAAAATCTCCCGGTATTTTTCTTCGCTTTGTCGCAACAGCTCTTCCTGCCGCCGTTTGTTCACCACATAGCCGACCGACAGGAAAAGCACCATAGAGCCCAGAATGGCCAGCGGCACAAAAAACAACGGACGCAAATACAGCGGCGGCAAGACTTCAAATTCATACCGATACACTTCCGATTGATTGCCGAAAAAGCCTTCCACCTGTACCTCGAAAACATGGTCGCCGTATTCCAGATTGGTATAAACCGCCTCATTGCGGATCGCCCAGGGAGACCAATCCTGCCCATCGATGCGGTAACGGCTTTCCATTTCGTCCGGAAGCACATCGCCCATATAGCTCAGGGGTTGCCAGCGGAAAATAATCGTCCCTTTGCTTTTGAGCGGCGGCGATAGAATCAGCCTGGGACGTGGCTTCTGATTGTCGGATAAATGCAGGATGTTCAGCCCGCCGCCCAGTGTACCGATATACGCCCGGTTGTCATGCAGCAAAACCGGCCACACTTTCGGATACGTCAGGCCTTCCCGCTCACCGATATGTTGCCAGATATCATTCTTTAGCACCCAAACGCCTTCCTCACTGCCCACCCAGATGTGCCCCCGGCCGTCGGCGGTGATGCTCCAAATATCGCCTCCGGGATAGTTGTTGACGTACCGAACTTGATACTGATCACTATCGGGCTCCAGATATCCCAGCCACCGGGTCTGTCCTGCAAACCAGATTCGGTTTTGTTCATCGACGGCCATGGTAAAAATCCGCCTGTGTTTCAAGCCGTTCGTCTGATCCCAATAGCTCCACCGGCCGTCTTTCCAGCGCCCGATTCCGTTGATGGTGCCGAACCAGTACGCCCCGTCCTGATCTTCCAGAAAGGCATAAACGCGGTTATGCGGCAGGCCGGTTTCGGTATTCCATGGAACAAACACGCCCTGATCGTACACAAACGCTCCCGGCCCTTCCGTCGCAGGCGCAAGCGTATCGGGCCGCGTCAGTCCGAGGAACCAGAGCCGGCCCCGTTTATCACGCACGATTTTATGGATGTTACCGGCGCGGAGGCCGTCTTTCTCGGTAAAATGACGCCACTCGTTTCCGTCCCAGCGAAAGGCACCGTGAAACGCCACACCGCTGGAAATCCAGATATGTCCGTTTGTATCTTCCGCCAGGCCGGTCACCGCATAAATTTTTTGTCCGAGGATGGTGTCGTAAAAATGCTCCGTACTGTCGGGATGTTTTACCAGCAAGCCGGCGGAGGTTCCGAGCCAGAGACTGCCATTGGAACTCACCAATATTTCATTGATGTTGTTGCGCAAATCAAAAACCGGAAACGACCAGGTCGTCCACCGCTGGGATTCCATTTTAAACAGGAAAACGCCCCATGCCGTGGCAAACCATAAATTCCCTTTGCCGTCGAAAAGCGCCGTCCGAGCATTCAAAAGTTCCGGCGGCTGATAAGGCAGGAACATCCACCGGTCTTTTTCTTTGAATAAAATTTCACCGGATTCGAGGATGCAGATCGCTTTGCCTTCCTCATCGATGATAATGTTATCGGCGATGGCGCCTTTGAAGAACGGATCGCGCTTCAGCCGGGAAGCGTTCCGCCATGTCCAGATGCCGGCCATGTTCATCGGTTCGTTCAATATGACAGCGCCAAGACCGTTTTCATTTTCCACCAGTTGTGTTACGAAGAGTTCGGGATAGCGCGTTTTCAGCCGGATTTTCCAGCCATCCTCAGACCACTGATACAGTTTATTGCGTGTACTCAACCATAACTGCTGATTTTTCGTGTACCAAAAATGCCGGCGCCGCTTTCGGGGGATGTCCACCGGTAACGCCACCGTCCGGTAATCGCGCGATTCGATGTCGTACATCCAGGCTTTTCCGCGATTGAACGGTTGCTCCCAGGCGAACAAAAACACTTCACCGGTGGGCGATGGCAGCGCCGTGCACAGGCTGTATTCATCAGTCATGGGGAACGGAATTTTTTCAAATCCATATTGATTGCCGTAATAGACGCCGTCCGCCTGATGCACGACCACATAATTGTCGGCAGCGGCGGTGACGCGGATGATGCGGTGCGTTGGCAATCCCATCGATGAATCGATCCCGACCCATCCGTAGCCGTCGTAATAGGCCAGCCCGCGATTGGTGACCGCCCACAATGTTCCGTCTGCAGCCAGCAACAAATCTGTCACAAAATTGGATGGCAGGCCGTGCTGGGTGGTGTATTTTACCCAACGCCAGGCTTCAGAAAATCGGCTCAGCCGCGACCGGCCCAGCGCCTCATTCTGAACGAACATGAACACCATCAACAGGGCGGCGATAAAACCGATCCTATGTAGAATGCGCTTCATACGCAATTTGCCTTCACCTCCTGGAATGCCGGCACTGTATCATCCGATTCGGCACCAACGGGTTTCGGAAAAACGATTTGGAACCGGGTTCCATCCTTGCTTTCAACCTGTATCTTGCCTTCGATCTGTTCGATCAGCGAATGCACCAGTTGTAAGCCAAGACCGGCTCCACCGGCCGGGCTGTCCTCCGGCTGCAACCCGATGCCGTTGTCCCGGACTTCCAGATAGATTTTCTCGTCGGTTTGATACAATTTGATTTCGATCATTTTATCTGATGGATGTTCTTTCGGAAAAGCATATTTCAGGGCGTTGGTCAAAAGCTCGTTTAAAACCAGCCCGCAGGGGATGGCATAGTCGAGATCCAGAAAAAGCGGCTGCAAATCCAATTTGAGTTGAATGTGGGAAGGCACCGATTCATGGGACCGCAAAAGCGTCTGCGCAAGCTGCCGGATGTACTCCGCAAAATTCAAGTGTGCCAAGTCGCTGGAAAGATAGAGATTTTCGTGGACCAGTGCCAGCGATTTGATGCGATCCTGACTTTCTTTGATGATTTCCATGAAGGCATGATCTTTGACGCTGCGCGCCTGCAACGTCAGCATGCTGGAGATGATCTGCATGTTATTTTTCACGCGATGGTGGATTTCTTTGAGCAGCACCTCTTTTTCATGCAACGACTTTTTGATCTCTGACTCCGCCCGCTTTTGCAAGGTAATGTCCAGCGCCACCCCGATGGTTCCGATAATTTGATTTTTCTGATCCCGAAGCGGCTCGATATTCGCCCGATAGTACTTCATGTCCCACTGAAATTCAAACTCTCGCGACTCTCCTTTCAGCGCCAATTGATGTTCCTGAACCAACTGCGGCAGTTCCTGAACCCCGGCAAAAAAATCATGGAGTGATTTTTCGCCAATCGGCTGAGTTTCAAACGCCATATTCCGGATGCCCGCACCAAACAGCGAGGTGAGTTTCAGGTGAGTATCGGTGGTCCAGTGGATGGCGGGAATCTGCCGGGTTAACAGACGGAGCCAGGTTTCACTTTCTTTCAGCGCCAGCTCAGCCTTTTTGCGTTCGGTGATGTCGCGCACGGCAACCACCCGGTATTTTGCTCCCTTGCTTTTGATGACCTTGCCGCATATCTCCGCATAAAATGTTTCGCCATTTTTGCGAATGGCTTCAATCTCATACGGCTGCTCTTCACCGGTGGCGATGGCCCGCTGAACTTTCAATTGATATTCCGGCTTGACCAGCGTCATGGCGTTCATACCGATCAATTCATCCACAGTATAGCCGGACATTTCGGCAACCGCTTCGTTCACGTCAACAATGCGGGCATTGTCATGAATGATCACGCCTTCGTTGGTGGCTTCCGAAAATCGTTTGTACCGTTCCTGAATTTCCCTCGCATTTTGTAAAGCGCGTTCAAGAGCTGCCTGTTTTTGCTGGGTTTGCACAAAATACAGGTGCATTTGCTCGAACGACTGCACCCTGGACGTATGCACAATGTAAGCCAGAACATTGGAGAAAAACAGTGCTGTCCCGTAATGCAGCCACGGGGCGAAACGCCCTGAATACACCCACAGCAACATCAGCAGCCAGCCAACCACCGATGCGATGAGAACGGTCAAAACCAGGTGGGTGGAAAGTAAATAAATGCCCACCCCCATCACCAGCACCATCAGATTGATCGTGTGGATGGGATTGCCTGAAATGGCGAGATGGGCCATGGAATCGATATACACGACCAGAGCCATGAAAACAGCGTGTAGTTCAATGGATGTATAACGGTCCGGGTGTCGCTTCAGCCAGGTGCCATGCAGCAACAAAACCAGAGCGGCCGTCAAAGAAACGAGGCTGAGCCCGAGCGCTTGCCGGGTGGCGACCGAAAAGAGGAAATGGTAAACGCTGGTGAGTGCGAGCACCAGAGCCATGGCAGGAAACAGCCGGATCAGGTTGTTATACAGACTGTGCTGCAAAGCGCGGCACAGGGTCTCATCAATCTGTTCGGGCCGAAAACGCTTTAGTTTTAGAAGCGGTAGTTGCATATTCCTTCCTGAAGTCCCGGTTGCATACTTTCCTGCCTGAAGAGTTGAACACGTGGGGGAAAATTGGGTTGGTTGAAGAAAAAATCTTGCTATATTAAACTACCGGTCACGTTTCCGTTAAAAATCAATGGCAGTATCCGGAACTTGAATCGTGTTCGGCATGTCAGGACTGGATTTTCTTTCTTCCGCATGTCCGGTGAGATGTTGAGAGCCGATGGAAACATGCGGGAAGATTTTTGTGTGGTCATTCAGCCCTCGCTGCAACCCTTTGGAGCCCGACCTGTATGCTGACCGAATGGTTAAAGCGGAATCGCCATGTTTATAAACGAATTAAGATGATTTTAGAAATATAAAATTCAAACACTTAATTGGCAATCACTTTTCCTTCATTTATTTAATTGTGAACGAAATTTAATTTTTGGCAGTCCATCATACCAATCAAAACGATTCATCAGGAGAAACTGCATGGAAAACATTCCCAACGGTGGAGCGCAAATTGCGCAAGTTTTGCAGAACGAAGGCATCACACACCTGTTTACTCTGTGCGGCGGCCATATTGCTCCGATTTATTTAGCCGCCGGTTTCGCCGGTATTCGCGTTATCGATGTCCGCCATGAGCAAGCCGCCGCGCATGCTGCCGACGGATGGGCGCGCGTGACCCGTCACCTGGGTGTGGCTGTGGTCACCGCCGGTCCGGGGGTGACGGACGCCGTAACCGGCGTCACCAACGCCTATTTCGCCGACAGCCCGGTTTTGGTGTTGGGTGGCAGTGCCCCTGTGCAGGAGTGGGACCGTGGTGCGCTGCAGGAAATGAATCAGATCGATCTGTTTAAGCCGATCACGAAATGGGCGAAAGTGGTGACCGATCCGAAACGGATCGGCGAATATACGGCGACCGCCATCCGTGAGGCGCTCAGCGGGCGCCCGGGGCCGGTGTACCTCGAGCTGCCCATCGATGTGCTGATGGAACCGGTCGAGCCGAGGGAGTGGACTTACCAGGCGCCGTACCGCGTCCCGCAAGCCACGGCGCCATCGCCGGAGGCCATTGAAGCGGCGGCGGAGCTTTTGCAGCAGAGCGAGCAGCCGGTGGTGATTGCCGGCAGCAATGTGTACTGGGATCGCGCCGAGCAGGCGCTGCAGGACTTCATCGCCCGGCTCAAAGCGCCGGTGTATCTCAACGGCATGGGCCGCGGCTGCGTGCCAGCGGATCACAGCCAGTTTTTCAACCTGTCCCGGCGGGAGGCGCTGAAGCAGGCGGACGTGGTGGTGGTCATCGGCACGCCGTTGGATTTCCGTCTGGGCTACGGCAAATTCAATCCGAATGCAAAAGTCATCATGATCGACCGCGACGGCAGTCACATGGGCCGCAACCGGCCGGTGCATGCCGGTGTGGTCGGCAACGTGCGGCTGTGCCTCGAAGGTCTGACCGCCGCCATCGACAAATCGCCCGATCGCCTCGGCTGGTTTTCCGCGCTGCGCAAAGAAGAGTCGCAGAAGCAGGAAGCGCTCATGCAGAAAGCCACATCCGATGCCACCCCGATCAACCATTACCGCATGGTCAAAGCCATTGCCGATTTCATCGACGATGACACCATCATCGTGGGAGACGGCGGGGATATCGTGGCCTGCGGCGCCAAAGTGATCCCCATCAACAAGCCCGGCAACTGGATGGATCCGGGACCGTTCGGCTGTCTCGGAGTGGGGCCGTCGTTTGCCATGGCCGCCAAGCTGGCGCATCCGGATAAAAAAGTGCTCATTCTACATGGCGACGGCAGTTTCGGCCTCAACGCCATGGAGTTCGATACCGCCGTGCGGCACAAAATCCCCATCGTCAGCATCGTCGGCAACGATGCCGGTTGGGGACAAATCCGAAATCCACAGGTCGCGCTGCTCGGCGAAGATGCCACTCTTGCCACCGACCTTGCCTCCACCCGTTACGATAAAATCGTCGAAGCCATGGGCGGTTATGGTGAAACGGTGACCGATCCCGGGGAAATCGTCCCGGCGCTGGAGCGCGCGTTTGCATCCGGTGTTCCCGCGTGCATCAACGTTCTGCTGGACCCCCGGGCCTTGCTGGGCGAAGTGAACGTGATGCGCGGCTTGAGCATTTAAATTTATAAATAGGGGCTGTCCAAAAACACGAGAATTGCCTCAAAACCGTCATATCCCCTTTCGCGGGAATGTCACTGAATGGAAGTAATTGGACGGCCCCAAATTCATCACTGAATCGCGGAGGGAAATGCCATGGGCTCCATTCGAACCGGCGCGGTTCTGTCATTTATTTTCAGCGCCGTCCTGGCAATCCCCGGGCATGCACAAGAACCGCTGCCGCTTCATAAAATCAAACTTCCCAAAGGCTTCAAAAT
>WFVT01000183.1 GCA_015491485.1 Candidatus Zhuqueibacterota bacterium | reverse complement strand
GCATCTCTTCGCGCAACTGTTCGAGATAGCGATTCAGTTGATCATTTTTGGCGAAATACGCATCTTGCTGATTTCCCGCGTCCTTGTTTTCGAGTGCTCGCATGTTCCTTCCCTCTCCCCAAGTTTATCCGATGACCATTCGCAAAAATTCTTTGGCATTATCAAAACCAATTCGTATCTCATCAAGCAGGTCCGGCATCCGGTCTGGATCGATACTGATGACTTGCCAGATTTCTTCTCGGATCGTCGGTTGAGATGTGTCGCCGCTGTGGCCATACCCCTCCAGCCGCACAACCACATCGGCAAGGTGAACTGTAGCCACGATTTTCGCGTATTTCAGCGGATTTTGTAATGAATGATGGTACTCGATGCTCGCATTGAGATGACCGGGCAAGTTCCATTTTTCTGCCAGCCACGCTCCAACCTCCGTATGAGAGATACCGATGGCATGTTTTTCTCCTTCTCGAAGCGGCACTTTGTGTTTTTTGGCATATTCCAATGCAGCGCCAAAATCCTCATGCAAATACTGATCGAAAATCACTTTGCCGATGTCGTGAATCAGGCCGGCCATGAATGCCTCTTCGGGCATTTCATAATGGATATGTTCAGCGATGGTTTTGGCGGCGACGGCACAAGCGACGGAGTGCTCCCAAAATTTTTCACGGTTGAAATCGGGATGAGCGTTGCCGTTTTCATCACCAAATTGTTCAAAGATTGCCGCCGTTAACGCCAAATTTTTTATCGTGTTAAATCCGAGAATTACCGTTGCCTGCGAAAGTGTGGAAATCCGTTTCGGCATACCGTAAAAAGGCGAATTCACCAACTTGAGCACTTTGGTCGCCAGGGATTGATCCTGCGAGATGATCTTGCTCACCTGATTGGCGGAAGACGATGGATTGTCAATCAACTTCAACAAATGCGTGACCACCTGCGGCAAAGTGGGAAGTTGCTTGATCCTCAAAAGAAGTTGGCGGATCTGTTGATCGTTCATATATCACCCCTGAATAGTTATGCCTTTAAAATGTCTTTGACCCGTTGAATCACCCTGGAAGGGCTAAACGGCTTGACCATGAATTCGTTCGCGCCAACATTCAGACCTTTTTTCCGGTCCCGCTCCTGGCCTTTGGCGGTGAGCATGATGATATAAAGATCATCGTTCTGCGGATCCTGGCGGATCTTACGGCATACCTCGTAGCCATTCAAATAAGGCATCATGACATCCAGAAAGACCAGGTCGGGCTTTTCTTTTTCGATCATCTTCAGCGCTTCACGGCCATCTTTGGCGGCAATGGTTTCATAGCCGTGTTTACCAAGCACAAACATGAGCGACCGAAGCACGAAGGGTTCGTCATCAACAACCAGAATTTTTTTGGACATGATCTTATTAACCCGCTTTATGGCTCAATCCACTCTTTTCAAAATCAATGCACTAATATCATCGTCAAAAAAATTGCGCCCCATGAATCGCTTCACATCGTCCGAAAGCCGTTCGATAATGTTCCGGGCGGACAACTCCGCCAGCGCTTCAATCAGTTGCGCCAGCCGGTCGTTCTCGTATCGTTCACCCTGCGCATTGGTGGCTTCGACGAGTCCATCGGTGTATAAAAGCAAAAGATCATTTTCATGCAGCTTCACGCGTTTATTTTCAACGTCAAGATTCGACTCCAGACCGATGAAAAAGGTATCAGACATGAGCCATTCGACTTCCCGGCTGTGAGCCCGCCAGACCAGGGCGGGATTATGCCCGGCATTCGCGAGCAGCACCTCGCCGGCGCTCACGTCCAAATAACCCACGATGGCACTCAGAAACGATTCCGAACGGTCCAGATCCGGGTACAGGACCCGATTGGCCAATTGCAAAATTTCCGCCGGTTTTTTGCCCTGAAACATGCTCATACGGATCACACTCCGGCAACTGGACATAATGATAGCCGATCCGATGTTATGCCCGGAAACGTCGGCCACCACAAAATACAGATTTCCCTTCTCATCGGTTAGGTAGTCCAGGTAATCCCCCCCCACCTTGTTGGCGGCAATGTATTTGCTCGCCAGATCGATACCGGCAATCCGAGGCGTTTCTCTGGGCAACAGGCTTTGCTGAATGGCTGAGGCAATTTCAATTTCCTTGCGGGCGAGTTCTTCCTGTTTGGCTTTTTCCAAAAGCTGGCTCGTATGAAGCGACACCGCCATCATGGAACTGAGAGCCGACATCAGCCGGTTATCCTGACCATTGAACGGCTCATATTCCTGAACACGGAGAGCGGCAAAGACGCCCAGTTGGTTCTCCCGGATATGAATTGGGGAAATCAGGGCGGTAAAATCCTGCTCATTCTGAAAAGCATAAAACTTGTCAAATTCTTGGGCGATTTGCGGCAGGTCGGATATGGATTCCACCAGAATGGATTGCTGCTCCTCATAGCACCACTCGGCGAGTGTCTTGACATCTTCCTGCAGCCGTGGGTTATTGCGATTCAGCGGACAGTACTTGGCAAACAAGCAAAGATCTTCCTTCGCCTCGTCACGCAGGTAAACCAGGGCAGCATCCGCCAAAAGAATTTCTTTCGCTTTGCTCAGAATAATATCGATGATTCGCTTTTCGTCAAACACCGATGCCAGTTCTTCGGACAGCTCATAAAAAAGATTGACTTCTTCGTACCGGGCCAGAATCTCCTGGCTCATGCTCTCCATTTCCTGTTCGTGGCTGATTTCTTGATTGAGGATGTTTTCGAGCGCGGCGGCCAGCCGGGTGGCGCAGTTGGGGAGTCCCTGCGGACATTCCGCCCATAGCTTGACGGGCGTATCCTCCATCCCGGTCAGAGTCATATCAGCAGATTGCAGCGGACCATCACCGGGATATTCAATGACTTCCTCATATTGAAAATCAGGGGTGCGAGAAATGATCCGGTTCTGATCATCGGTTATCGCCAGCTCGCAGCGGCAAATCTGAGCAAAAATATCCAGCCACTCGAAAAGACGAGATTCAGGCAAAGGGAAGTGTATTTGCTTTTGGAATTCAGCAACCTCCGGATACATAGCTATTGGTTCCGTAGGAATAAATTTATTACATTGATTGACTTGCATCGAAGCGGCATTTCAGCTTTCCCCGCTCTTTTCTGTTTTTCGGCTATTTTCAAAAATGCTGGAAATTTTTTTAGGAATAATTCACTATTCCATCATGTCATGAAAAAATAAGCGGTTGAGTGACCGGAGGGCGGATACAGACAACAGGATGGATTATGAAGACGAATGGGACAATCAATCACGGAGAAGGATGAACTGTGTGAGCTGGACCTGTCTCTTATACACATCTG
>WFVT01000182.1 GCA_015491485.1 Candidatus Zhuqueibacterota bacterium | reverse complement strand
TCGGGATATCATCGATTCGGCGCGTCATTTCGATGAGCCGGTATTTTCCAATGCGTATATTGTAATAGCTCTCCATGGAAGGTGTGGCTGATCCCAGAATGGCGGCAGCGCCGGCAAACCGGGCGCGGACAATCGCTACATCGCGGGCGTGGTACCGGGGGGCGTTGTCGGTTTGTTTGTAGCTCGACTCGTGTTCCTCATCCACCACCACCAGGCCGAGATTTTGCACCGGCGCAAAGACCGCCGACCGCGGCCCAACCACCACACGCGCCCTGCCACTCCGGATCTTCAACCAGGCATCATAGCGCTCACCGTTGGACATCCGGCTGTGAAGGACGGCGACTTCCTGCTGAAACACCCCCCGAAACCGCCGTACCATCTGCGGAGTCAATGCGATTTCCGGCACGAGAATAATTGCATCACGGCCGCGTCTCAGAGTGGCCCGCACGGCTTCAATATACACCTGGGTTTTTCCGCTTCCCGTGACTCCGTGGATAAGAAACGGCCGGTCGGGCTGACCTTCAATGGACGGGAGAATGACATCAAGAGCCGCCTTTTGCTCGGCGGTCAGCACGAATTCCGGTGCCGGCGGCACTTCCAAATCCCCATAATAATCGCGTTCCACATGCCGTTCATACACTTCCACCACCCCCAGCTCGATCAAGCGCTTGAGGGAAGCCATGGTGGCTTTGGCCTGACGCAGAATGTGTTGCATTCGGCCGCTGCCACCATTCCGTTCCAGGGCTTCCAAAATGGCATGCATTTTGGAAGCGCGCGCCGGAATTTTCTGCCGTTGTTCATCGGCGTTTGCTGTAAATTTGATATAACGAATCCGATGTTCGAGGGTAAATCCACCGGTCATCTTTTCCGAGATGGTGATATACCCCTCTTCCTGCAAGCGGAGCAGGCTATAAAGCACTCCGCCGGACCCGGTTTTCTTTTGCAGCGTATCGGCATGCATGTTGGGCGTATGCTTCAATAAGGAAAGGATTTGATATTGCAGCGGCGCGCGCTTACGCATTTTGGCAAGAACGGCCTCATCCGGCATGCGCCTCAAACGCACCACCCGCTTTCGCTCCAAAGTCAGCCCCGAAGGCAAGGCGGTTCGCAACACCTCTCCCAGTCCGCAAAGGTAATAATCGGAAATCCATTCACAGAGCCGGATGATTTCATCCGTCAGCAGCGGTTGGGTGTCCAGTACATCCAGAATGGATTTCAGAGCGACATCTTTCGGCGGCGTGTCCAGTACTTCTACCACATAGCCGGTGGTTTTGCGCGGACCAAACGGTACCAGCACGCGTACCCCCCGCTGAACCGTATCAGCAAATGCTTCGGGGACGGCATAGGTGAAACGCTGATTGAAGGGCAAATCGAATACCACATTCGCATACATCGCCGATACTTCCGCCAAATTCAACACCCATCGCTTTCTGGAAAATGTGAAAAGGAAACGTAACTGTCACACCGCCCTGCAGTATAAGGAAGGATAGCCTTTCAGGCAAGATTTTTATGGGGCATTTTTCACGGCACTACGAGCAGGATGAAGGATTTGAAAAACTCCAGGAATGATCGTTTTCGAAAAAATGCTCAATTCCCAATGGCCATACCGGGTGATTCCCATCCGGCAAAGACGCCATCGCGGGCGGCGTTGGGTCACGCATGCGGTCCCGGTTTTTCATTGGTCAGACCCTGGGGCTGAAATTTTGGCTTTGCTGAAAAACCATGGAAATTGCAGAACACGAGGAGAAAGGGGCCCTTTACAATCATTGCGTTTATTTGGAATACTCTTCAGCCATCCTCCGCTGGCAACCGACCATCCGGGATCATCCGCGGCTCAAATAACCGATTGGGTCTATGCAATTGAGGCTTTTGGTTACCTGCTGCCCTCTCGCACCAATACCACAAATAAAAAAGCCCTCTCGTCATGAGAGGGCTTGGATTTCGACTCGGTTAGCCGAGATACTTGCGCAGCGGCTCCAGTCGCGAACGGTGACGCAACCGCCGCAGCGCTTTTTCTTTGATCTGACGGACGCGTTCACGCGTCAATTTGAAATGCTCTCCGATCTCTTCGAGTGTCAGCGGTCGGTCGCCATCCAGCCCGAAATACAGCCGGATGATTTCCGCCTCGCGCGGCTTCAGGGTGGAAAGCACTTTGTCAATTTCCACCTGCAACGATTCTTTCATCAGGTCTTCATCCGGAGGGGAATAGCGATCGCTTGCAATAACATCGAGCAGGCTGTTGCCGTCTTCTTCCTTGAACGGCTCATCCAAAGACAAATGCCGCGCCGAGGTTTTCAATACATCAGCCACCTCATAAGCGGTCATTTCCATTTCCTCGGCGATCTCTTCCATGCTCGGTTCACGGCCGAAACGCTTTTCCAGCTCCTCGTACGTCCGGCCGACCTTGTTGATGGCGCCGACGCGGTTCAGCGGCAACCGCACCACACGCGATTGTTCCGCCAGAGCCTGCAAAATGGATTGCCGGATCCACCACACAGCATAGGAGATGAATTTAAATCCGCGCGTTTCATCAAAACGCTGCGCTGCCTTAATCAGGCCCAAATTACCCTCGCTGATGAGATCCTGTAACGGCAATCCCTGGCCCTGGTATTCTTTGGCCACACTGATCACAAAACGCAAATTGGCTTTGACGAGCTTATCCAGCGCTTCGGTATCACCTTGCCGGATCCGCCGCGCCAGCTCGATCTCTTCTTCCGGAGAAAGCGGAGAATAATTGCCGATTTCTTCGAGATATTTTTCAATCGATTGCTTGGTACGTGTTTCGACTGCTTGGTTTTTCTTTGCCATCGCTGTAATCCGTTAACCTCAAATTGTTTTTTGAGTTCGCCTGCCTTGAACAACCTGGTTTGGCCGTGATGCTTTCAAGACACCGTTTCCAACAAAAGGTTCAAATAAATTTACATCGCTTGACGTTCGAACCTCCTTTTACATTGGATGCCTTAATTTTGGAATTTATGCGAAAAAAATGCATATATCCTCACGGGATCAGGAAGCCATCCTGGCCTGAATGCGCAATGCGCGCCTGATGGCTTTCAAACGCCGCATCCGGCGTTTTTGGCTGGGTTTCACGAAATAACTGGAACGTTTAAAATCGCGCAAAACGCCAGCCTTTTCGCACTTTTTCTTGAAGCGCATAATCGCGCTATCAATCGATTCCCTTTCTCCCACAACCACTCGAATCATTGTATCACATCCTTTCTGTATAAGATGATAGTTGTCAATCTCACTAAGGTATAACTGAGTCTTGTGGGAGAAAGTTTCCGCAATAATCTTGAAATTCCCCAAAATATGAATGTTGAATGCAGTTGAAGGAATCCCCCATTCATGTCAACGATGCTGCACACGGATGTGAAGCAGGCCATCATTACATGAAGGTTGTCATTCGACGGTCGGTTTTCATTCATTAAAGCGCTTACATTCTCACACTACCGACTCATGAGAAAGAGCGATGATTAGACATCATCTGGTGTTCATTGAGAAAATATCAGGTAGAAGTGATGCAACTTCCGGAGCAGAAGTTGCATGATAAACATACAGGCCAAAAGGCATGAGTGCTTAAGAAAAAAATCGACGGTGACCCTGACCCAAAACCAAAATAATACAAAAATCTAATAAAATTAATCATTTACAAAGAAATGAGAAAATGCATCAATTAATGTAAAAAAAATCTCTCGCGAAGTCAAGAAATTTACGAAAATTTTATTGTTTTTTTATTCATTCCTGCGGCTGCCATTTTCTCTTTTCCCTGTACCTACTCGCCGTTTCATGCTTAAACTAAACCGCGCTCGCATCCATTCCCTCTCCGTGCGTTTTCACTGTTTGCGAACCGGAATTTTGCCCATCTTTCATGCTTGCCGCGCTTTCATGGTCCGGCCTATCCTCACCCCGGCATCAACTGTTCGGATGAATGAATAACCGGACAGCGGCTTCGATCACAATAAACGGCCTCCAACGGAAAGCAAGCAATCCTGCTTTTTTACGGTATCGCCTGAGCGTACCGGTCCAGGGCTCTGGGCCTGGTGTTTGAGCCCAATAAAATGCGCCATTGTAATAATTAACCGGAATCTGTGAGGTCAATTTGAATAGCCGGGGATCAAGAACAATATGAAATGTTTTTAACAAATTCAACTATGGCTTATTATCGGCAGATAAATAAAAACTGTAGTCCCTTTTTTATATTCGCTCTCGACGCGAATAAATCCCCCATGCTCCTCCACAATTTGTTGCGCAATCGACAGGCCAATCCCCGTTCCGTCTTTTTTGGTGGAAAAGTAGAAATCGAAAATGTGTTTGAGATCTTCTTTTTTAATCCCCTTGCCTGTATCATGAAAACCGATTTTAATCATTTCCTGGGGGGGCTCTGCATCCGAGCTAAACTGTCTTTCAAGGCTGATCAGAAGCCGTCCGCCCCCCGGCATGGCCTGGATGGCATTAATCACGATATTCAAAAACACCTGCTTCATTTTATTATGATCCACACGGGCTCGCAGGTCAGGATCAACGTATTTCCGTTCAATGCGAATACCGCGGGGCAATGCTATCGGCTGCTGCATGGTAATGACTTCATCAAGGATATCGGCGATCTTGCGGGTTTCCGGTTCCAATTTGGGGGGACGGGCGATCATCAGAAAATTGCCCACCAACTCATCCACGCGCTTAATTTCGCTTACAACGATGTTGTGGTAATGGTCTAATTTATCCGTATCGCCCAACGCCTTTTGATACTCCCGTCGCAGGATCTGCATATTGATGACCATGGAGTTGAGCGGATTCCGGATTTCATGGGATAATACCGAGGCGAGTTTCCCCAACGTTTCGAGCCGTTCGGTGCGCTTCAATTTATTTTGAAAACTCTTCAGGCGTGCCGCCATGGCATTGAAGTGCTCGGCCAATTGGCTGATCTCATCTTTTCCCAACGGCTCAATCCGATAGCGCAGATCGCCGCTGGCGATGCGGTTGATGCCGCTCACCAGTCGATCCACCGGTCGAAGAATTTTGCGAGTGTAGAAAAACGCGATCAGCGCTGCCATACAGATACTGAAAAACATGATGACAAAAATTTGCAACCGCATGGTTCGTGATGGGGCGAATGCTTCCCGGGTCGGCTGCTGAATGACTGCCCGCCAGTCCTTCCCCCGCACGTAAATCGGTGCGTAGGCAACAATCATTTCGACGCCGTTTCGGTTCTGATAGATTTTTTGATTCACGCCTCCCGCCGCCATGTCCTGCAGAATGGTCGGCTCCTGAAAAATCTCCCCCTGCAACACCTTCCGCCGGTCGGTGTGTGCAATGAACTGACCATCTTCCCGGATAATAAATGCCTCGCCTTTTTTCCCGACGATAATGCTATCCACCAGCGCCCAAATGGCCTTCAGGTCCACTTCGGCTTTGAGCAGCCCCACGGTTTCGTTTTGGCTGCGGATGGGCACATAGACATCCATTTTGGGGAGATTTTCCGGGGAAAGGTACACATCGGAGCTGTATGCCTGCCCGGCGATGACGCGGTCAAGCACCTCGCGTGACACGCTATGGTGGTTATGACCGTCGGTCGGCGCAAATTCAGTGGAGACCACCAGCCGGCCCTCGCGATCGTACACGCTGAGAATCTGAAAAATATCGAATTCATACACAATTTTATTAATGGTAAAGCCCTGACTGCGATGCCCCATTTGGTAAATGGCCGGACTTTCGGCGCTGAGCTGCAAGATGTCGTAGGCTTTTTCCAGGGTTTGGGCGATTTGTTGCGCCGATCGCTTGACGATCTCCAGGTTGCGCGCACGGATCATTTCTTCTATGGCCCGCTGCGCCGTATTGGTTAAAATTTGTACGGTCAGCAACAGGGGGATGGTCACCAGCAGCACATGGGAGGTCAGCAGGCGGTAGAGCATGCGGTGCGGAAATTTTACGCGTTTCTTTTCCAACATCGACTACTTCCGCCCATAGGTTTGCTTAATCGACCACTGATCAAACGGCTTAACTTGTGCCGCGCGCTCATCGTAAAAGTTATCCACCTTTTTAATATTGAACAGGTGGTAATCATAATACCGGTAAAACAAAAAACTGGCCAGGCAATACCGGTTGATAATGGCCTGAAGCTGATGCGCAACCATACGATGGCGATCGCCCGGGAGTTGTTTTTTCGCCTTGCGATAGAGCATGTCAAAATTGCGGTTGCGGAAGCGCACAAATCCCTTTTGCGGATCCGCAAAGAAGCCATACAATGAGTCGATCGATTCCTCGAATTGCTGCTCGAGCAGCGCAGCCTGATAATCACCGCGCCTCAGCCTGTCGGTCATTTCGATTTTTGTATAGGGTACCGGAATAATTTCGATACCGATTTCGAAGAGGTCTAATTTGATCCGGCGTGCCACCCGCTCCGCCAAATGCATCCCTTTTTCGAACGCAAGACGAATTTTCAGCTCATAGCCGTTTTTTTCCAGCACCCCGTCCCGATCCAGGTCACGCCAGCCGGCCGTCCGCAAAATTTGGATGGCTTTTTTCGGATCGTATTTGTAATCATCGAGACCACGGGCGTAATACGGCCGATCCGTTTCATATGGACTTCCCCGCGCCACAATGCCATCCCTCACCAGCAACTCTTCGACCATCTTCCGTTTATTCATAGCGTACGAAAGCGCCCGTCGCACCTGCGCGGATTTTAACACCGGATGCGATAAATTGTAAACCACCATGTGCACCGTGTTCGCGGCGGTTTTCAGTGGAATCACGACCATGAATGGATTGGCGCGGTTGACCTCTCTTGCCTGCGAACGCGTCCGCAGAACGGCATAATCCACCTCTTCGAGAATCATGGAGGTCATGAGTTGCCGTTCATTTTGGAAAAAACGGAAGATAATCCAGCGCGGATCGGTTGGATCCGACAGCGGATGTTGCTGAAGGCTGATGTCAAGGCGATCGGGAGAGAACGAGACCACACGAAAAGGGTGGGAATTGCTGTTGCGGGTGATGAGATACTCGCCGCTGGAAATGCGCAGGTACGTCCGCCGATAATCATCATGGCCCACCAATTTCCCAACCACAATGGCATTTTGCGGCAATCGCGCTTTGCGCAAACGCAGGTCATTCAGCCCCTGGTTCTGCCCCCAACTTGCCGTAACATCCAGCAAGTAAAGCGCCAGAAGCAGGACGGGAAATGAACGAAAATAATCCGTTGCATTGATTATAAACAGCATCTTGCCATTGGTCGAAGTTGGTGCATGGTTTGGCCTATCCGATTCAGCGCAATGCCCCATAGCAGACAGTTTTCCTTGAGTCGATCAAAGAGCATCCAGTTCCTGACGCACGATTTTGGCAGCGGTTTCGACCTGTTGCATGGTGACATCCAGATGCGTAACCGCGCGCAATTTCCGGGGGCCCATCGGCACCAGAAGCACCCCTTTGGCGGCCATTCGCTCGGCCAACTGCGCTGCTGTGAGTTCAGCGGTAATATCCATGACCACGATGTTCGTTTGCACGGTTTCCATATCCAATTGAATATGGCGCGAACCGGCAACGATCTCGGCAAAGCGTCGCGCCTTGCGGTGGTCTTCCTCAAGCCGCGACCAATTATGCTCCAGGGCATAGATTCCGGCGGCAGCGAGGATCCCGACCTGCCGCATACCGCCGCCAAGCTGCTTACGGACACGGTGCGCTTTTTCGATAAACGCTTTTGATCCTGCAATGACCGAACCTACCGGCGCTCCCAACCCTTTGGACAAACACACGCTCACCGAATCGAAATAACGGCTGTATTCTTTGGGGGAAATTCCGGTTGCCACACTGGCGTTCCATAGCCGTGCTCCATCCAGATGCATGGCAAGTCCCTGCTCCCGGGCAAATTCGGAAATGCGACGAATTTCTTCCAGCGGGAACAGGGTGCCGCCGGCGAAATTGTGGGTGTTTTCAATCACAATCAGCCGTGTGCGTGGCAGGTAGTAGGCCGGGGATCGCACAGCTTCCCGGACTTGTTCCAGCGTGATCACACCGCGATGACCGGGGATCGGCCGTGGCTGGGCTCCGGCAAGGAACGCCATGGAGCCGCTTTCAAAATTCAGGACATGAGCTCCGGCCTCACAGATGATTTCATCGCCGGGCTGGGTGTGCACTTTCATGCAGATCTGGTTCCCCATCGTGCCGGAGGGCACGAACAATGCCGCTTCCTTGCCAAGCAGTTCCGCAACCTTTTGCTGAAGAAGATGGACGGTAGGGTCCTCGCCGAACACATCGTCACCGACTTCGGCATCCGCCATGGCACGGCGCATGCCCGCATCCGGGCGGGTTACGGTATCGCTGCGAAGATCGATCATGGTTTCACCGTGGTTTTTAAACCATTTATTTTAAAATAATGAAACACGATTTGCAAGCAAAAACTGGCATGTAACCGGAAAGCGCTGTCGTACCGTCGCGGTTTTCAACGGATAGATGTTCAGGGCGCAAAACCATCCTCGCTCAAAGTACAATCTAACGCGAGGGCGTCCCGCCGGGCGATCGGCCTTTGCTCAGCCCGGTGGTTGAGATTGCGTCGTCGCTCCGCTCCTCGCAATGACGATGAAAGAATCCGGGGTTTATCTAAAAAACAGGGCAAGTTTACAGATCAGTGCTATTTGTACAAAGTCACAAGCTGGAAACTTGTGCTACAATGC
>WFVT01000181.1 GCA_015491485.1 Candidatus Zhuqueibacterota bacterium | reverse complement strand
TCGTACCGCCGCCAGTACACCTGCGCCTGTTCCACCAGCCGGTTTTTCATGGAAATAATCCAGCGGTCGATTTCGGGCCGTTCTTCGATGGGGATCGCCGGCTGGGCCGAGTAATCGAATTTATCGATATTGGCGTACATGGCGAAGAAATTGTACGTATTGAGCAGGGTGCCGAAAAATTTGCGTACCGTTTCGGCCACCCCTTCTTCATCGAAGCGGGTGGGCACCCATGGCGGGCTGACGGTCATCAGATACCAGCGCACCGGATCGGCACCGTATTTGGCGATGATCTCGAATGGATCGACCGTATTGCCTTTGGATTTGGACATTTTTTGACCGTCTTTGTCCAAAACCAGCTCCAGCGAGACACAGGTTTTGTAACAGGGTTTATCAAACAGCAGCACGGCAATCGCCAGCAGCGAATAAAACCAGCCCCGGGTCTGATCCACCCCCTCGCTGATGAAATCCGCCGGGAAGCTCTTTTCGAAAATGTCTTTATTTTCAAACGGATAGTGCCACTGCGCATAGGGCATGCTGCCCGAATCGAACCAGACGTCGATCACCTCGGGCACGCGCTGCATTTTGCCACCGCACTTTTCGCAGGTAAAGAAGAGCTCATCCACATACGGCTTATGCAGATCGGGGATGTCTTCCGCACCGGAGCGCTCTTTCAGCTCGGCTACCGATCCCACGCACACCTTGTGGTCGCAGCTCTGGCACTCCCAAATCGGTAGCGGCGTGCCCCAGAACCGGTCCCGGGACAGGGCCCAATCGACATTATTTTTCAGCCATTCACCGAACCGGCCCTCTCCCACCTCTTTGGGATACCAATCCACGCTTTCATTGTGCTCGATCAGCCGATCACGGATGGCGGTAGTTCGGATGTACCACGAAGCTCTCGCATAGTACAGCAACGGCGAAGAGCACCGCCAACAGTGGGGATAACTGTGCAGGTAGGTATCGGCTTTGTATAACTTTCCGGCAGCGCGCAGATCCCGAATAATCTGTTTATCCGCCTCCTTGACAAACATCCCGGCGTACGGCTTTACCGCCTCCACAAAACTACCGGTTTCATCCACCGGCTGCAAAAACGGAAGATCGTGTTTTTTGCCAAGCTGATAATCATCTTCACCGAAAGCCGGTGCAATGTGCACAATGCCCGTTCCGTCTTCGGTGGTCACAAAATCGGCAGTGACGGCATAAAAGCCGTCTTTATCCACCGGTAAAAAGTCAAACAGCCGCCGGTACCTGGTTCCGGCGAGATCGCGGCCCTTGTATTTTTCCAGAATGGTATAATCGCCTTCCAGCACCGAGAGGCGCGGCTCGGCGAGAATCAATTTCTCGCCGTTGTGCTCGACTTTGACATAATCCACATCGGGATGCAACGCCAGCGCCACGTTGGAAATCAGCGTCCACGGAGTGGTGGTCCAGACCAGGAAGGCGGTGTCCGGCTCATCCTGCAGCGACATTTTCACATACACCGACGGATCCTGCACGTCCTTGTAGCCAAGCGCCACTTCATGGCTGGACAGCGGGGTTTCGCAGCGCGGGCAGTAGGGCAAAATTTTGTGCCCGCGGTACATCAAATCTTTTTTCCACAGTTCGGAAAGAATCCACCAGACCGTTTCGATGTAGTCGTTTTCGTAGGTAATGTACGGATGGTCGAGATCGATCCAGAACGCGATGCGGCGGGTCAATTCATCCCATTCTTTTTTATATTTCCACACCGATTCGCGGCATTTCTGATTGAACTTAGCAACCCCGTATTCAATGATCTCTTCTTTGGTTTCGATGCCCAGCTCTTTCTCCACCTCGATTTCCACGGGCAAACCGTGCGTATCCCAGCCGGCTTTCCGCTCCACCCGGAAGCCTTCCATGGTTTTGAGCCGGCACACGATATCTTTTACGGTGCGGGCCAAAACGTGGTGGATTCCGGGCCGACCGTTGGCTGTGGGGGGGCCTTCGTAAAACACGAAGCGGTTGTTCTCGTCGCGCGTCTCGATGGATTTGCGAAAGATGTGATTGTCTTCCCAGAATTTGAGAATTTCTTCTTCGAGCTCCGGTAAATTTAGCCGGTTACCAAGTTCTTTGTACATGGTTCCTTCAGATGGAGTTTACAGTTAAAATTGGCTTCTTCCTTGAATTCAAAGCGAATCGTCTTCGTTTTCGGATGTTCACAGGGCAGGCCGGGAGGCTCCTTATGCCTCATCGGGCATCAGCTCTACCACCCGTTTCATAAGCAGCGTGAGCTTGGGCTCGGCTTCAGCGGCAATGCGGAGAATTTCCTGAATATTTACCGGCTGCAGGGCATCCGGCAGGCAAGCATCGGTAATGACCGACAGCCCCAACACCTTCATCCCGCCGTGTACCGCCACAATCACTTCCGGCACGGTGGACATTCCCACCACGTCCGCGCCGATGGTGCGCAAAAACCGGTATTCGGCGCGCGTTTCAAGATTGGGCCCGGCCACTGCCACATAAACGCCTTTTTGGATTTTGATTTTTTCTTCCAGCGCCACCTTTTCCGCCAGCTCGATGAGCGACTTGGTATATGGCTCGCTCATATCCGGGAACCGGGGACCCAGTTCGTCGTCGTTGGGGCCAATCAGGGGGTTATCGCCCAACAAATTGATGTGATCTGCAATGATCATGATATCGCCCGGCGTAAAATTCGGATTCATGCCGCCGCAGGCGTTGGATACGATCAAAGTATGGCAGCCCATGGCCTTCATCACCCGCACCGGAAAGGTGATTTGCTGCATGGTGTAGCCTTCGTAATAATGAAACCGGCCCTGCATGGCCATGACGGGTTTTCCGCTCAAGCGCCCAAAAATCAAACGGCCAGCATGGCTTTCCACGGTGGACAGTGGAAAATGGGGAATCTCTTCGTACGGCACCACCGCCTCGCGTTCGATCTCATCAGCTAATCCGCCAAGTCCGGTTCCCAGAATGATGCCGATCTTCGGTGTAAGACGGGTTTTCTGTTTTAAAACATCAACGGCTTCTTGAATCTGTTTCCTGAGTTCGCTCATCCTTTTCCACCCCGTCAATCCAATTTTATTGATCTTTCTCTTTCTGTTTGCGCTTTTTCAATGCCTCGAGCAGTTTACGCCGCTCTTCTTCCTGACGCTGCCGCTCCATCAGCAGGCGGCGCTTCTCCGCTTCGATTTGTTCCCGGCGGCGCTTCTCCTCATCAAGTTTTTTCGACAGCCCCTGCAGCCGCTCGCGGCGGATTTCTTCCACGGCCAGATTGAAATCCCGTACCCGGCCCTGATGGATGAAATACGCCAACCCCGCCGCTGTGCCGATACCGGTCGTGACCCAGAGCGCGGTATGCTTGGGATCATTTGCACTGCGGTCCACCAGTGAGCCGATAAAAAAACTGGCGCCGAAGCTTAAAGCTCCGCCACCAATGGCAAATAAAATTAAATTCGAATTCCCTTTGCGCGCGTTGACCTCATCCATGCTGATCGGACGTCCGGCGTCGTCTTTCAAAAGAGCCCGATTGGCACAAGCGTTGAGCGACAACAAACTTAAAACCAGAATTACGGCCAAAGCTTTTTGTTTCATGATGCAGCCCTCGGATGATAATTCATTTCATGGTTGCTCGATTTTTATCTTTCTCAGGTTAAAATTGCACGATCCGCCACTCAGGTGATAAATTGATCGGAAATGCGCGGCACCGGTTTTTCCTCTTTTTGGTTCTCACCGCTGTTGGAGGCGGCGGCATTTTCGTCGGCGGCATCTTCCTCTTTCGTTTCACGAGCCAGCCGGTTGCTGGCATTGTGCACCAGGGGAGAGCCGGATCGCCTCAACGGCAGCTCAATTTTTTTTCGTTGAAATCCACCTTCGCGTTTTTCCTCGGAGGCCTGTTCCGCGGTTTTTGCCTCTCTTTTGCCGGGTTCTTCATCGTATCCCACATCATCCATCTCCAGAACATGGATCAGCTCGATCTGACTTTCCAACAAATGGCGAAGCCGGCGGGCAAAGCTCTCTTTTTGCGCTTTGATGAGCATAATATCGTTTTTCAGCCGCTCCAATTTCATGCGCGCATTCTCGATGATCTTCTCGGCACGCAGCTCGGCCTCACGGAGAATCATATCAGCTTCCCGCTGACTGGTTTGTCTGGAGGCCGTAATATTTTCCTGTGCATTCACCAGAGTTTCTTTGAGGGTTTTTTCCACCTGCTGGTAATCCTGTAACTGGGTGCGCAGCTTCAGCACTTCATCGGCGAGCTGATTTTTCTCTTTGATAAGCGCCTCAAACTCGTCGGCAACCATTTCCAGGAAAGCATCCACTTCAACCGGATCGTACCCCCGCAATGCCTTTTTAAATTCTTGTTTTTTGATATCCAAAGGTGTCAGCTTCACGACGGGCCTCCATAAAATAAACAGGTAAAAAGTCACAGGCCGGGCTTGTCGTTCGGGCGAATACGGCCCGACACCACCCGGTCCCCCTTTTACTATTACCGCATCACGCTCGCCAGATCGTGCAGTGTGCGGACCAGAAACGATTGCAAAAAATACAAGACCAGAATCAGAACCAGCGGAGATAAATCAAGACCGCCCATGGGGGGTAAAAACTGCCGAATACGGTATAACGCCGGTTCGGTGATCGTGACCAAAAAGCGTACGATTGGATTGTACGGGTCGGCATTCACCCAGGAAAGAATGGCGCGAATAATAACGGCCCAGATATACAGAGTTATCACAAGGTTTAGAATGCCGGCGATGGCTTCAATGAGATTGGCAAAGATAAACATAACCCTCCTTAATGACGTTCTCCGAAAATAGCCCGTCCGATACGGACCATATTGCTCCCTTCCTCTATGGCAATCTCAAAGTCATCGGTCATTCCCATGGAAAGAAAGCGCATCTCCACATGAGGTTGCGGCTCCGACCGCAGCGCTTCAAACAGCTCCCGCAACATCCGGAAACTTTTACGGATACGTTGTTCATCGTCGGTCAGCGGTCCGATCGTCATCAAGCCTTTCACGCTGATGCGCGAAAATCGCTCAAGCTCACCGAGAAATGCCCGGGTTTCTTGTGGATGGATGCCGAACTTGCTGGCTTCTCCAGAAGTATTGACCTCGATCAGAACATCGATCGTACGGTCCCGTTTTTCACACTGCTTTTCGATTTCCTCGGCCAGATGCAGCGAATCCAGCGACTGAATCACATCAAAAAGCTGCAACGCTTTCCGGACTTTGTTGGTTTGCAAATGGCCGATCATGTGCCACTGGGCTTCGACCGTCACATTCGGCTTTTTCTGCAATGCTTCTTGAACCCGATTTTCGCCGATGATCCGAACGCCGGCGCGGATAGCCGCTGAAATCCGCTCTGCATCGACGGTTTTGGTGACGGCCACCAGCTCGACTTCCGTGGGATCGCGCTGGACGCGCTCACACGCACGGGCAATCCGCTCTCGAACCTTCTGCAAATTTTGAATAATAGTTTCCATAAGGGCTTAAATTATAAGAATTAAATATAATTTGATCCACCGCAAAATGCAATAAAAAACTCAGATGGGCTTTTCTTTCGTGTCCGGCGATTTTTATTTTTCACCGCCCCAGCAAGACGGCATGGAATTTAAAACCAATAATGAAACTCCCCACCACCCGAGAAAGCCGGCTTACCAGCGTCATGCCTGATCCAGAGGGTCGCCCAAAATTCGAACCACAGCGCCGCATATCGCGGCACGTTCTGTCATCCGATTTTGTTGCACCGTTTTCAGGCTATCCCCCGGAAAATCATGCCGTTTTTTGACGAAACAACAAAAACCCGGGAACAAAATGGGAATTGAAAAGTAGGTTTTCAGGACACCCAAAGCAGGACGAGGGCATCGTTAGTTTCCCGGGATATTAGGACTGAGCTCCAGGGAAGGGTAGCAGGATATCCCAGCCTCTCGGAGGCGGCTAACGATGCCCATTTTTCATTCCGCAACCCGCTCCGGCCGATCCGGCTCCTTGCAACCGTTCATCCGAACGTCACCCGTCATTGCTCACGGAATTCTCCGGCAAATCCATCGAATCCATATTCTTCGGCGGAGAACTTTGGCGGCCGAGCACACGCGTTTCGTATTCCTTGAGGGGCATCCGGCAGGGCAGGCCACCTTCCTGATAGTGACAGTTCCCCCACAGCGGACAATGAATGGAACAAATCCGTTCTTCACGTTCGAGCACGCTGGGATGGGCTCTCGCGGCTGACTGCACATCGGTAATGGGCACGATAGGCCGTGCCCCGGGAGCATGATACGCCACCGGCCGCTGTAAAAGAAATTTCTGCACAATTTTCACGACATGCTTTCTCAATTGGGTATCGGAGCGCAAGATTTGGTCCGGACGGCGCTCGCGAATCGCCTGCGGCACGTGCGGACTGTAGGGCAAATATCCCCAATATTCAACCTTGATCCGCAACAGCTCCTGAACCGCCACCTGAAGCGAAAGCCCATCCTGATATTCCTGATAATGGTGCAACTTATTTAAAATCAGTTTGGGGCTCGTGTGATTGAGTAACTTGTAAAACCGAATCCCTGCACGCAAATTTCGGCCACGGATTTCCTCGGCAATTTGCGACATGAGCCGGCGGTCGTGCAGATGCATCGGATCGGCGCTTCGCCGGAGAATGTCCATCACATCGGGCTCATCCATGAAAGCGCGATGCAATTTCCGGAACAGCGCCATTTTGATAAAATTGTAGCATTCGTGGATAGACGTGGGCTCCGGGCTTGCCACCACAATTCCGATATCCGCGCTGTTGAAGAAATCGATTTCATTGTACGACATGCCCGCGCCGAGATCAACGATAACGAAATCAGCGTCTAGGTAATTCAGGTGGCGCAAGGTTTTCAGCTTTTCCCAATAACGGATATTCGCCATGCCGGGTGTTCCGGGAGCCCCGCAAATCACACGAACGCCTGGAATCGGGGTATCGAGCACCAGATCGGAAAGCCGGCTAACTTTGCGGGAATAGAAATCATACAGGGTGAGACGCGGAAGGTAAATCCCGAAAACAGCGTGCAGATTGGCGCCACCCAGATCACCGTCAATCACCACGACCTCTTTTTGGGCTTCAGCAAGAGCAATCGCCAGAGAAGCGCTAACCACGGTCTTGCCGATGCCACCTTTGCCGCCCCCCACGGCGATGATTTTACCTGCACGGTGCTGCCGGGTACTCATGGATGCGGGTGTCCTTTCAAAATCGTGTGCCACAGTAGCGCCTTCTGCATTGAAGGAACGATGGAACGCAATCAATTTACCATTTCGGGCTTATAATTGCAATAAAAATCATTCCTTCCATATCCTTTCTTGACAAGCCGGTTTAGAGTTTGTATATTTTTTTAAATTCTTTGAAGTTAAGTACCTTTCGTTCATTTTCCCCTGATGCAGGGATGTTGTGCAGCCCGTCCCCCTCAGGATTGGCACCACACGCAGGAGGCTCGAAAGGGGTTGGAATGAAACTATTACATTTTTCTGACCTGCACCTCGACTCGCCGTTTTCCAAAAGCACGATGCCGCCCAAAATCGCGCAGGGATGCCGATTGCGTTTGCGGCGGACGCTGATTAAGATTCTGGATTTGGCGGTGGAACACGAAGTGGATGCCGTCACCATCGGCGGGGACCTGTTCGAAGGTGACCGGGTCAGCAAAGATACGATTCAATTTTTACGCGAGAGTTTTGCCCAACTGGCTCCCATCCCGATCCTGATCGCCCCCGGTAATCATGATTATTATAATCCCGTCTCTCCTTACGCCCGCTTTGAATGGCCGGAGAACGTTTATATTTTCAGCGATTACAAGCCGCGCCCGGTCACGCTTATGAACGATGTCCTGATCTGGGGCGTTGCCAACACGCTGCCCAACTGCCGGGATAATCCGCTGACCGAGTTCCGGGCGCATCCGGACGGCATGAAACATCTGCTGCTGCTGCACGGCACGGAAATGGGCCATTTCGACGAATCCCGGGGAGAATACGCCCCCTTTCAGGTTTCGGACCTCGAACGCGCCGGCATCCAAATGGCATTATTGGGGCATTTTCACGGCGGACGGGTGATCCACCATCATGATCGCGCTATTGCCGTATATCCTGGCAGCCCGCAGCCGCTGGATTTCGGCGAAACCGGCCAACATACCGTGGTATTGCTCGATTGGCACGATGATGAGCCCCGGATCACATTGATTCCGGTTGCCACCCAGGCGTTTATTACTCTGGATTTCAAACCCGAACCGATCAGCGATACGCATTCTCTGGCCGAGGGCATTATCTCGGCCATCCCGGAAAAAGCCCCGGAGGCCAATTTTTTGCGGGTTCATCTCATTGGTGAGGAGCCCGAGAGCCTCAACCTTGAACTGGGGCTGCTGGAAGCGCATTTGAGTCAGTATTTTGATTGGGTGGTTATCCGTAACCGCATGCGAAAAGCCGCTTCGAAACTGGGACAATTGGATGAAAAAACCGTCCGGGGACGTTTTGCTCAGAGGCTGAAAAAAATGCTTGAAGAAGAACCCGAAGATCCCGCACTGATTGAAATGGCTCTCAAATATGGACTTGCCGCCTTCGAGGAGGAAGACATTTTAGACTCATGATTCTTTCCAGACTACAACTTCATGGATTCGGCTGTTTGGCACAGCAGGAGTTTGAGTTTCACCCCGGGTTGAACGTGATTTTCGGCCCGAATGAATCCGGGAAATCCACACTCCAGCAAGCCGTATTATCTCTGCTCTTCGGCATTTATTCCCGTTCCCGTCCTACCCCCCAGGAAAAGCGTTATCATGAACGATACCGGCCGTGGCACGTGGATCAATATGGCGGTGAATTGGCGCTGCAGATGGACGACGGCCGGAAATACCTCATTACACGGCGGTTTGATGGTCCCGAACCGCAAACCCGGATTTTTGACGCCAGCACCGGCCAGGAAATCACTCGCAACTATTTCTCCGGTCGCCGCGGCTACGTGGAATTCATTGAAACGCTGACCGGCTTATCCCGCCGGGTGTTTGAAGCCACCGCCTGCTTCAAGCAGGGCGAATTGGCAAACCTGAGCGATGACGATGCCCGGGAAATCAATGAATACCTCATGCGTTTTGTGGACAGCGGCGCCGCCGATGCCTCGGCGACACTGGCGCTGGAACGCCTGTCGAAAGCCATACGAAGTCTGGGAACCGACCGCAGCCGCCGGGGCCCGATTTATGAACTGCGGCAGGACATCCAACAAACGCAGGCCATGATGGAAGAGCGCAAGTCCCTGGCCAAATTGCTGGAAAGTGATTATTTGAAAATTCAGCACATTAAAGGGCAAATTGAAAGCCTCCAGCAGCGCGAAGAAGAGATCGAACGAGATGTTCGGCTGTGCGAACACCAGGATTTGCAAAATTTAATTCAGCGTTATGAAAAAGTCGCCGCACGCAAACAGGAATTGGAACAACAGCTCAAACAAATCCAGCGCCAGCCGCACATTCCGGTCACCAACCGGGATGTCGTCATTAAACTGATGGAAGAACGCAAGCTGTTGCGGGACGAACGTCAGCGCATGCACGAAGAGTTGCGGCATTTGCAAAATGAACGCAAAAAGGCACGCTACGATCTGGACGAACTGCCGCCGGAGCAGGAATTCTGGACCCGCAGCGATCTGGATGAATTTTTCGAGCTGCAGCGACGCTGGGATCGCATGCAGCAATACGTGAATCAAATCGAATCTGAACGTCAGGCGCTGCACGAACGCCTCAACGAAATGGGAATCGATCCCGCCATTGAAGACAGGCTCAAAGACATCAGCCTTGAAACCTTGGAAGCACTGCAGAATCAGGAAAACGAAATCAAAGAACGTCAGGCACAGTTGGACGGTGAACTCCAGGAAATTCAACAGCGGCGGCGTTACTTTCTGTTTGGACGCATCGCCGTGATATTGGTATTGCTCATTTCGTTTTTTCTGGCAATGGCCGCCGTTCTTCCCATTCCCTGGCTCTCCTTTCAGGATTCCATGTCAACCGCCCTGAAACTGTTGAGTTTTCTTGCCACGCCGCTCGCCATACTGTGGCTCATTTTTGAATACCTTTTCAAGAAATCCATGCGCACCTGGGAGGAGAATATCGATTATGAAAAGCAGCTTCTCTCCATGGAAGAAAAGGACTTAAGATCGGTCTTAAAACAATTCGGCGTCGAAAAGGCCGAAGATTTGTTGATGATTTCTCATCGTTACAGCAAATTCCGCGAACTGAACGCCGAAGCCATCCAACATGTGCAGGCGCAGCAGGAACTCATCGACGCACTGACCCCGTGGATTCAAGCCTTTCAATTTCGCAGCCTGTCCACCGAGAATTTGGCTCGCATTGCCGAAATGGTACGCCATGGCCAACAGCTTCGACGTTATATTGATGAGTTGAATCAGAAAATTACTGAGCTGGAAAAGAAACTGGATGAAAAAGACCGTCGCTTGCAGGAAATTCATGAACGGCTGCGCGCGCTGTTTTTAGCCGCCAATTGCTGGACGGGAAACCTCGAACAGGATGCGGAATCCTTTTTCCAGGCCGTTGCACGCGGACAGAAATATGACAGCCTGATGAAGGAATGGGATCAGCTCAGTGCGCTGGAACAAGAAATTTTGGGTGGACGAACCATCGAGCAGATTCAGGAACAATTGCAAGCTCTGGAACCGCTGATCAGCGAACGGCAATCGGTCACGAATTTGCCGCCTAAAAAGGAGCTGGAGCGGCTGCTGGATGAAGTCCGCGAACAGAAACAGCAATTGCAGATCGAGCTTGCCGCCCTTCAAGAACGCGTCGCAGAGCGCGAATCCAAACTGCCGGATCTGTCGGAATTGGAAGAGAAATTGGCTTTGTATGAAGAAGAATTGACCGAATTGTTGCGAAAGCGGCAGGCGTTGCAACTGGCCTACGAAACCCTCTCGGACGTCGCCCACGAAACCCATCAAAGTCTGGCCCCGGAACTGGCGCAAACCATCGGACAGTATCTGGCGCAGCTCACCGACAAACGCTATGAGCAAATTTTTATCGATCCCGCCACCTTTGAGGTCAAAATTTCGCACGATATAGCGCGCACCCTGGTGCCTTTGCAGCATCTGAGTTTCGGCACCCAGGAACAGATCTTTTTATTGCTGCGCACGGCGCTCACACAATTCTTTTCGCGAACCACCGACTCGTTGCCGCTTTTCCTGGATGATCCCCTGGTACATGCAGACGCGCAGCGGCAAGAAAATATGCTCAAAATCCTTTTGCGGCTGGCGCGCACCCATCAATTGTTTTATTTTACCAAAGACCAGTCGATCGTTGACTCCCTGGCGGTTCTGGGGGCGGATTACCACCTCATTTCGCTACAGCCCGATGATCAATCCCAGCAGCCCATGCGCTGGGCGGCCGGCACCGCCACTCTGAGAAGCGATAAAGCCTGAAGCGAAAAATGCACCATAGCGCAGAAGTGCCATCGGGAAACCAGACGGCTCATATTCAGCACATAGTTCAACAGGCAATTGTCTTTTGGTTGGCTGAAAGCGGTTGGAACAAAAAAGCACGGCTTTTGCGACCGTGCTTCTGGAATGGTCATCTTTGACGATGTAGATTAACGAAACATGGCTTTAATCATGCCCCAGGTTTGTCGGGCGCTGGATACGGTGGGAGTAACGTGTTCTACTTTTGAGTAGGTAACGCTTTTGTCTTTATTAACGATTTTCAAGCGATAGAAAAACGTACGCCCTCCTGCACTGACCTTGAAAACCGTTTTATCCACATACTGATATTTTTTAATCCGCTCATTGGTCTTTTTGGGTTCCACATCGGCTAAGTTCGAAAAATTATTATTATCAAAACTGCGCTGAACCACATACTTCTCAACGCCGGTTTCGTTTTCCACTTCCCACTTAACCACAACCCGATTGAACCCCGGCTCAAGCGTGAACTTTGTGATTTTCCCCCCTGCAAAGAGCCAAATCCAATTCAAAAGCGAGATGCCGATAACCAGGGTGAATATGCCACGCTTCATTCTTCTGCGCCCCATAAAATCCGTTTTCCTTCCCGTATTAGGCCATCCAGTATGATTGAAAAGACCGGGCAGGAAGATCGCCCCGCAAATTTGTGTTTATCCTTGAAACACCCGATCGTCTCAAAATTAATCAAATCCACAAAAATGTCAAGTTTTTTCTCAGATTAACTCATTAAAAAACAGTCAAATTTCCGATCGCCTTCTTCCGTTTCATCCGGTCTTCAGCGCCATAATATGGAGAAAATCAAGCTATCTTACCCCCTTTTTGTTAAATTGTTCCCCATTTTCAAAGCGGGATATGGCGCGCCGACAGACACCATCATAGAAACTCAACACGGCCTTTCATCTGTTTTCAGGGCGTTCTCTACTAATGTCATAATATCGGCAGCAATCGGTCTGATTTTAGCACGGCAGCATTATTTAGCCGCCGATGGAAATCATTTTAAATGATGTACCATAAATCCATACTTATTCGCGTGATCCGCTTAATCCGTTTTCGGTTCTGAATAAAATTCTGCATCCTCTGCCCTTCGGCGAGCGAGAAATAAGTCCCTATTTTCGGCCGGGTGGCAATGGAACACGGATAAACGCAGATTTGCACGGCTTGACACGGATTTGTGTTGCTTGGAAACAGAGATCATTTCAGCCGCTTAAATGCCGTTTCGATTGGTATTGATCGCGTCAGAAAAATCGTTTTCGACGGGATTCACCGGATCAGCAGGATTTTTAAAGCGGAAAAGTAGGATTTTGAAACCATGTTTGTGAGATTTATGGTCAAAAAATTCGTGCCCCTTCGCGTCATCTGCCTTATCCGTGGATTGTTCCATACAAATCTCTGCGGGCTCTGCGTCTTTGCGAGAGATAAAAACGTCCTCCTATCCGGCCGATTGGCATTGGAACACGGATAAACGCGGATTCGCACAGATTGACACGGATTGGTGTTGTTTGGAAACCGAGATCATTTCGGCCGCTTAAATGCCGTTTCGATTGGTATTGATCGCGTCAGAAAAATCGTTTTCGACGGGATTCACCGGATTAGAAGGATTTTTAAAACGGAAAATAGGATTTTGAAACCTTGCGTTTAACGTTCATTCATTTAAAGCGAGTTCATCGGTTTCATCCCCACTCCATTCCGAGAAGGCCTCTCCGTACTTTCTACAAAAAAAAGCGAACACGGATGACGCGGATGGTCACGGATAGGAGTTATTTTAAAGACAAGCATCCTTGCTTTCATGATACGGCTTTGGGAAAATAAAAATTCAATCCGTGCTTTTGTTGTATTTTGCTCCCATAAATCCGTGTTCAATCCGCGGGCATCCGTGGCTGATAAAAAAAGCCACCGCAACATGCCGATGTGAACGATAGTCAGCCATCTCATAAACGAAAAAACCTCTGCGCACTCTGCCCCTCGGCAAGCGATAAAAAGTTCAGCATATCCGGCCGATTGACAATGG
>WFVT01000180.1 GCA_015491485.1 Candidatus Zhuqueibacterota bacterium | reverse complement strand
TTGCTTTCCTGAACAAGCAGGCCGAGTTGCACTATGCGTTTGTCAACCGGGCCAATGAGCTGGACGCCGAACATATCTTTTCATGGGCTTTCCGGTTTTAGCCGGGGAACCGTCCATGGCAATAATAAAAGCCGGGGACATTCGCGGGCTCCGGGTTACTCAGAATGAAGCCGGTGCGAATGAAGATCCATCAAAATTTGAATGTTTTCATCGGATGAACAAGTCAGCGAACAGGATGATGCCATTGATGACACGTACACGAATCCGGACACCAGGATTACTGCTATGGCTGATCAGTCTTGTGGTGTTGCCATCGAGCCGATTGCAGGCGCAGGCGGGAAATGCAGGAGCCACGGGACTGGCTTTCCTGAAAATCGGCATCGGCGGACAAAGTGTGGCTCTGGGTGAAGCCGCCGCGGCACTGGTACAGGACGCCTCGGCGGTTTACTGGAATCCGGCGGGACTGAATTTTGCGAACAATCAGGTTTATTTTGCGCATACCGAATGGCTGCAGGATATTCGCAACGAGTTTCTTGCGGTAAAATTTTCCGCTGCCGGTTGGCAGGTCGGACTTTTTGGGCAATTGCAAAGCATTGACGGCATCGAGCAGCGGGATCGCCCATCCGAAATTCCCACCAGTATCATTCAGGCGCGCGACGTCGCTTTCGGAGTGAGTCTCGCCCGAAAATTGGCAGCCGATTTTTGGGGAGGCGTCACTTTAAAATATATCGGAGAACGCATTTGGACCTATGCCGCCAATGGCATGGCCGCCGATTTGGGTGTGCTCTGGAAACCAACCTGGATGCCGGGGATATCGCTGGCTGCATCGTTACACAATTTGGGCCGCATGGAACAGGTACGCTATGAACGCGTCAGGCTCCCCGCCATGGCACGGTTGGCCCTGGCCTACCGGCCCGATGTGTTTGGAAACCGGGCGGATGTGGCGGTGGTCGCCGGTTTACGGAAAGTGTTTTCTGGAGGATGGAATACCGGGCTGGGGGCTGAAAGCGTGCTGGGCGGACGCTTCGCCCTGCGTTTGGGCTACCGGATGGGATCAGAGATTCAAGGTGTTTCCGCCGGAATTGGCGTGCTGGGTACAAGCTACCGGCTGGATTATGCGTACGCACCGCTCCAGCTGGATTTCGGCAATGTGCATCAAATCAGTTTTAGTTTGAGCCTGTAAACTTTCGGCGGTGCACCGGCGTTTTATTGAATGGATTGAAAAGCGATGTTTTGGCCCTGAAAATGGCCAAAATTGAGCGCTCGATTAAAGAAAACAATTTAAGTTTCGATAAATCAGGAAGATGTGGCTTGTTTGCGGAAAGAACGGCCGCATTTTGAAAATGGCGTTCGAACAGAACCCCGGCCATGGCATTGGATCGGGCTCTGGGGCGGAGGACAGAACACGGGTTCAGACGAGCATCATGAAAAAAGATCGATAACATTTTTGGGTGTGGAGATGTCAGGTAGGGGGAGATATTGATAAAACTTCTGCAGGAGGCGAGGTTAATTGTATTGTAGATTAAAGGGAAAATGATACGAGGTTGTACAATGAAACGCATGCGCAAAACGGCATTGATGTTTTTTATGGGAGCGGCGGTCGGCGTCGCCGCGATGCTGATTTATCGTCCCACTTCCGTTATTCCGGGAAGCAATGTTTATCAGCAACTGGCACGATTTGCCGAAGTGCTGACGGATGTATCCCGGCTTTATGTAGAGGATGTGGACGAAGAGAAATTGGTCACGGAAGCCATCAACGGAATGCTGGAGGCGCTTGATCCGCATTCGGTCTATATCCCGGAAAAACAGCTCAGGGATGTCAATGAACGTTTTGAAGGCCACTTCGAGGGCATTGGAATCGAATTCATTATTCAAAATAAATATCCTACCGTGGTATCGCCGGTGCCGGATTCACCTTCCGACCGGCTGGGATTGCGCCCGGGCGATCAGATTATTGAGATTGAGGGAGTTTCCACTTATGGTATCACCGAAGACGAGGTCATCAAAAAATTGCGCGGGCCTCGGGGAACCACTGTCAATGTGACCATCAAACGTCCGGGAGTGGAAGAACCCCTTCATTTTGCCATTACCCGGGATCAGATCTCCATTTATAGTGTGCTTGCGGCATTCATGATTGATGAACAGACCGGCTACATCAAACTGAACCGTTTTGCGCGCACGACCAATGAAGAGCTGATCAAAGCCCTGCAGAAATTGAATTCACAGGGCATGAAGCGTCTGATTTTGGATCTCCGATTTAACAGCGGAGGGTTCCTGGATCAGGCGGTGGCGGTGGCAAACAAGTTTATTCCCGCCGGGAAAAAGATTGTGTACACCCGCGGACGCATTCCTCAGGCAAATGAAGATTTTTACGCCACTGAAGATCCCATGAAAACGGACATTCCGCTGGTCATCCTAATCAATCATGGATCGGCAAGTGCGTCCGAAATTGTGGCCGGCGCCGTGCAGGATTGGGACCGCGGCCTGATTATTGGTGAACGGAGTTTTGGTAAGGGCCTGGTGCAGAATCAAATTCCGCTGAAAGACGGATCGGCTGTCCGGATAACCATTGCGCGCTATTACACCCCCAGCGGTCGTTTGATTCAACGGCCATACAATCACGGACGGCGGCAATATTATGAAGAAGCCTGGAAAGATGAGGAACAGGAAGCGCCTTCTGATTCGGCCCGTCCCAAATTTTATACTTCAGCAGGTCGTGTGGTGTTTGGCGGAGGCGGCATTCATCCGGACATCGTTGTGAAATCGGAGAAAATCACCGGCTTTACCGCCAATCTGATCCGCAAACGGCTGTTTTTTGAGTACGGCTCCAATTATGCCGCGCGCCATCAGGAACTGGCGAAGTCGCCGAAGCGGTTCATCGAGCATTTTCAAACCACACCTCAAATGTTGGCGGAATTTCAGCAATTGATAAAAAGTAAAAAGGATATCGAATTCTCCCAGGAGGCATGGGATAAGGATCTGGAGTTTATTAAAGCACGGATCAAAAGCGAGATTGCTCGCAGCTTGTGGAATTCCGAGAAATATTATGAGGTTGAAGTTCGGCACGACAACCAGGTGCTGGCAGCGTTAAAAAACTTTCAAAAAGCGGCTGAATTGGCGGAATATCATCAAATTCCGGGAGATCGAGAGCCGTTTCGAAATGAATAAATATACTTCCGATAACCTGAAAAGCCTCCTTAACGGAGGCTTTTTTATTGCCGGATAACCATTTGAAATTTATAATTATTCAATTGAATGTAACTGGTCAAAAAAAAGTTGACTTTTTTTTAAAAATTGGCTATACTGCACCAAAATTTCAATTCACAGGGTCGTTCTAAGCCTAAATAGCTTTCAGTTTAAAACCGGGAGGGATTTATCGTATGAATCTGCTCGAATTGTACATTCAAGGTGGAGGCTTCATGCATCCGATTCTGGCGCTGTTGATTCTCGGATTGGGTATCAGCCTCGAACGCTTCTACACGTTGACGATGGCCTCCATCAACAATCGGAAGTTTTTGGCAAAAATCAAGCAAGCACTCAAGGAGGGTGGAATCCCCGCAGCAACGGAAGTTTGTGCGAATACACGTGGTCCGGTCGCTTCGGTTTTTCATGCCGGTCTGCTCCGTGTGGATCGTGGCATTGATCAGGTTGAAAAAGCCATCATGAATGCCGGTTCGATTGAAATGGCATTTCTGGAGAAGAATTTGATCTGGCTGGCCACAGTGATTTCGGTGGCACCGATGTTGGGCTTCCTCGGAACGGTGTGGGGCATGATTCAGGCTTTCGATTCGATCAAACGCGCTAACGACATCAGCCCGTCGATCGTGGCCGGTGGTATTTCGGTGGCATTGATCACCACCCTGTTCGGCCTGGTGGTCGCCATTATCATCCAGACCCTGCACAACTATTTCATCTCTCGTATCGACAAACTGATCGTCGATATGGAAGAAAGTTCGGTTGAGCTGGTGGACTCTCTGGTTGAAATGAAAGAAACCGGCAAAGTGGCCTAATCTCAGGAGCGATAAATTATGGTTGTTGAAAAGAAAAAAGAACGCAGTTCTGAAATCCCAACGGCCTCTCTTGCCGACATTGCTTTTCTCGTGCTGATCTTCTTTTTGGTCTCGTCAACCATCGACGTGGATAAAGGGATCAGTCTCGTGCTTCCGGCCAAGGGCGAAACCAAGGATATTCGGAAAGAAAACATTTCGAATCTCCTTGTAAACGCTCAGGGCGAAGTCCTTTTAGACAACGAGCTGGTGCCGATCCCGATGATCAAGAATGTGGTGCGAGAGAAGCTGGCTCGTAACGACAAGCTGATCATTTCCGTAAAGACCGATCGCGAAACGGAATATCAGGTGTATATCAAAGTCATGGATCAGCTCAAACAGGCAGGAGCCAAGCGAATTTCGCTGGCCGAGCCGGATTAAGAAATTCGAAACTGAAACCAAAAGCGTTGGGTTAAATCGATATGCCAATGGAATTCAATCGAAAGTCGAAGGTCACGACGGGAATTCCCACGGCCTCGCTTCCGGATATTGTGTTTCTTCTGCTGATCTTTTTTATGGTGACGACGGTATTCAAAGAATTTACCGGTTTACAGGTAAAATTACCGACCGCCAAGCAGATCGAAAAGTTGCCCGGTAAGCGAGACGTGGCCTACCTGTGGGCGGATGCGGCAGGCCGTATTTCCATCGACGACAAGCTGGTGCAGATCAGTGAGATCGCCGACATCATGTATAAAAAACGCGCCGACCGGCTGCATCCCCTGAAAGTCGTGTCCATGAAAATCGACGCCAAAGTGAAGATGGGATTGGTAACCGACATTCAGCAAGAACTGAGAAAGGCCGATGCATTGAACGTCAATTACTCGGCAAAACCCGCAAGCTAATAAACCGTGAGGTGGGATATTCATGAGAAAAAATCCTGAAGCCGACCTCAAGCTGAAACATAAAAAGGCCCTGGAACTCGGGTATATTGGCGCTTTGGTGCTGATTTTAATTATTTTCATGGCCTTTCGTCAGGTTGAGGTCGAGTCCGAGACCATCACGGCTGAGGTGCCGGAGTTCAAGGTGGAAGAAATTCCGCCCACGGAACAGATCAAACGTCCGCCACCTCCAGCCCGACCGGCGGTTCCGATTCCGACCGAAAATGAAGATGTCCCGGAAGACGAAACCATCGAGCCGACCGAAATCGATTTGAGCGATATTCCGCCGCCGCCGGAGCCTCCACAGACCGATGAAAGCGCGAATATCTTCGTGGCTTACGACGAACCCCCGATGCCGATCGGTGGATTCGAGGCCATCCAGCGAAATCTGAAATATCCGGATATCGCTCGGAAAGCCGGAATCGAGGGCCGCGTGATCGTGAACGTGTTGATCGATGTGGATGGGCGTGTGGTGGACGCCAAAATCCTGCGTTCGCTCGGGCACAGCGGCTGCGACGAAGCGGCGATCGAGGCCATTCGCAGTGTGCGGTGGAAACCCGCCAAGCAGCGCGACAGGCCCGTGAAGGTCTGGGTTGGTATCCCGGTCATATTCAAGCTGAAATGAGCAAACGAAAGGCGGCCTGAAAAGCCGCCTTTTTTTATCTTTTTGGAATCCGTGTCATGGACGCCTGGAAAGCACATGCTCGATTGATTTTGCTTGCTTTCTTCGTTTCAGGGCTCTATGCAACGCTCAGCGGGTGCATTAACCCATTCGCACCTCGAATGGATGATTCCGGCCAACAAAACGCGCTCATCACCTCTCAAAAATCCCCGGATGAGGTGTTACAAAATTTCGCGTATGCCTACACCTTTCGCGATTCCCTGCTTTATGCGGATCTACTCGATAGCGGCTTTGTGTTTGAATTTTTCGACCCGACCATCGGCGAGTCGGGCGCCTTCGAATCCTGGGGTCGGGATGTGGAATTGCGGACCACCGGCAGCCTTTTTCGCGCCTTCGATGCGATTGAGTTGATCTGGTTGAATATTATTTATCAAAACACCGTCAGCGAAAAAGAAGAGATTCAATACCGAAATTTTCGCCTCACCCTGATCGGTTCCGATTTAAGCATCACTTTACAGGGATACGCCATTTTTACGTTCCGGTTGGGGACGGACGGTAAATGGCGAATCAGACGCTGGGTGGATGAAACCAACCTGTAATTGGGGACGTCCAACTTTAGTGGCATGAATTCCTGGAATATCCGTATTCTTTTCGCTGTTTTTGTTGCTGAAATTTTTACGATAGACCGCGGAGATAGTCCAAATATGTAAAAAGCCGCTTCAAGGGGAGCCTGCGCCCATTAAAATCAAAAAGGACGCCACCTATGCTGACAAAACGCAAATCCAGAGACGAGATCAAAAAAGAATTCGAGTCTCTGGCATTTGAATATATGGATCAGCTTTTTAGCACTGCGCTGCGACTGACCAAAAATCCGCTCGATGCGGAAGACTTGCTACAGGATACGCTCCTCAGAGCATATCGATTTTTTAATAAATTTCAACCCGGCACCAATTTTAAAGCATGGATATTTAAAATTTTAACCAACACCTTTATTAATCGTTACCGCAAGCAACAAAGAGAACCCCAGCAGGTTGATTTCGAAAAGGTGGAGTTTGCTTATTCCGATGATGGAAAGGCATCTCAAGATCGGGCCCATCAGGAGGAGATTGATTACCGGGTGCATGAACATCTTTTCGACGATAAAATCAAAGATGCTCTGGACCGCCTCGCCGAAGATTTTCGCATCGTGGTAATTTTGTGCGATATCCATGGTTTTTCGTATAAAGAAATCGCTGAGATCGTCGGCGTCCCCATCGGAACGGTTATGTCCAGGCTGTCACGAGGGAGGAAACAGTTACAAAAATTTTTGGAAGAATATGCCATTCAGGAAGGTTATATAAAACGAAAATCAAACTGAGCGATAAGGCTTTCACTGAGAGTCCAGTGGCATATTAACGTTTTTCTCGAGAGGATCAGTCTGTTTATCTCGGATAGAAAGCTGAGGATAAGTTGACTGCATGATAAGTTAAAGGAACCGATGAGTATGAAATTATGTCAAGAACTTGAACCTTTGCTGACCGCCTATGTGGATGGAGAGCTTTTGGGACAAGAAAACAAGACGGTTGAAGAACATTTAAAGCAGTGCCGACATTGTCAGAAGCAAATTGAGCAACAAAGCGCGCTGAAGAAGCTGTTGCGCGAACGCTACCGAATGGAAACCACTCCAGCTCATGTTCGCGCGCGTATTCGGCGGTGGTTGTCCTCGAACCAGCCGGTACCGGGATTTTTAGAATTGCTCGGCGAGGCTTTTACGCTGCATCGATTCAAAGGCGCTCTGGCTTTGATGACTCTGCTGTTTTTTATCGGCTATCCCTACCTGCGCGGGGTGGTCCATCCGAGTGAGCAAGTGGAGGGCTTTGCCTTAGGCCCGGATCAGGTGGAGTTGAAGCCCGTGGAAGTGGAAGGAGAAGTGCTGTGCGTGGATTGTGAATTGCTGGATAAGGCGAATCTGCCCCATGCTCACGATGCTGATCACCGCATGGGCATCAAAACCCCGGCAGGCAAAATCTGGAACATTATCCCGTCCGGAAAAGGTAAGGCGCTGTTGCATAACGATCAGCTCATTCATAAGCGACTGCGCGTGAAGGGATATGCCTATCCGGGAGGGGTTTATCTGAATGTCGAGCGCTATCAGAAAATTTGAGGTCAAAATAACAGCCGCCTTTGCAATTTATGGAACGGTCGATCTTTTTTATTGTCAATCCAATCGCCGGCTTCAAAAAAGACAAGTCCGGTCTGATACGGCTTATTGAAGAAACATGCCGTGACGTGCGTTTTGAAATTTATCAAACCCGGGCGCGTGGAGATGCGACCCGCGCCGCTCGCGAGGCGGCAGAAGCCGGATGGGAAATCATTGCCGCGGTCGGGGGGGACGGTACCATCAACGAGGTTGCGACGGCGTTGGTCAACCGTCCGAACGCTATGGGCATTGTACCAATGGGCTCCGGAAACGGGCTGGCGCGTTCGCTGGAGCTACCATTAAAAGTGGAAGCGGCGCTGCAAACGCTGAAAACGGGAACGATTGCAACGATCGATATTGGCAAAGCCGGGAAGCGATATTTCTGTACCGTATGTGGAGCGGGGATTGATGCGGTGGTGGGCGATGCATTTGATCGAACTCCGCGGCGTGGTCCATTACCCTATTTTTTGATCACCGCACGGGAACTGTTTCATTATTCTCCTGAGCCTGTCACTCTGCAAATTGACGGTCAAAGCAAATCCTTTACGCCCTTTTTGCTAACCTGCGCCAATGGCAAACAGTTTGGTAACGGCGCTATCATTGCCCCCCATGCCCGTTTTGATGACGGCCTGTTAGACCTTTGCCTCGTACCCAACATTTCGAAATGGCGGATCATCAGTGCCATTCCCATGCTGTTTAACGGCACCCTTGATCGCCACCCCCAAGTCTCCTACTCCAAAATCCAGAAGCTGGTTATTGAAAAAGACGGCGATATTTTGTATCATGTTGACGGCGAACCGGTGCGTTCCCGTTCGCCATTGACCGTGGAAATCCTTCCTCAAGCCCTGAATGTCGTAGTGAATCCTGAAAAGAAATCCTGATGATCTGAGGCCAGATGACGGAACAGTTGGTGATTTTTGCAAAATATCCGATACCGGGAACGGTAAAAACCCGTCTTGCCGCTCAGATTGGAGCGGAGCCGGCGGCGAAATTGTACAGCCGGTTTATTGAGCATATTCTTGATACCATGACCCGCCGGAGGATAGCCGAAAAGGTGGTGGTTGCCGTGACTCCTCCCGATTCCGTCAACCGGTTTGCCCGTCGTTTCCCAAGCGCGGACAGATATGAAGCACAACTGCCGGATGATGATCTCGGCAAACGAATGCTGGCCGTCTTTCAGGAAGCCAGTAACATGCACGTAAAAAAAACCGTGATTATCGGCACCGACAGCCCCACCCTTCCCGCCAATTATGTCCTTGAGGCATTTTCCATGCTGGAATCTCACGATGTGGTGCTTGGCCCCGCCAAAGATGGCGGTTATTATTTGATTGGCGCCAAAAAACCGCACCCGGAATTATTCGAAGATATCCCCTGGAGCACGGCCCGCGTTCTGGAGAAAACGATTGCGGCTCTGGATCGGCTTCGTTTGCGGTATGTTCTTTTGCCTGAATATTTTGATGTGGATGAAATAGCGGATTTGCACCAATTGTATCGGATGGCCCCTGAAATTTTCAGCGGTTTGGAAATGCCATCGCACCTCTCATTCAGCCTCTGATATCAAAATGAGAAAACGCTCGACCCCCAAAATCGTGGTTTTGATCCCCGCCTTGAACGAGGAGAAATCCATTGGCCGGGTTTTGGATGCATTGCCCCGGGATTTTCAGCTTCAGATCATCGTGGCAGATAATGGCTCTTCCGACCGTACGGCTGCTGTAGCACGGGAACATGGTGCCCGGGTGGTCTATGAGCCGAGGCGCGGTTATGGCTGGGCCTGTTTGGCTGCGATGGCCGAAGCGGAATCATGGACACCGGACATCGCGGTGTTTTTGGATGCGGATTACAGTGATTATCCCGAAGACCTGCATCAAGTCGTCCGACCGATTCTGCAGGATGAGGCGGATCTGGTAATTGGCTCCCGGGTTTTAGGCCGCCGGGAAAAAGGTGCCCTGCTCCCGCAGGCGCGCTTTGGCAATTGGCTGGCAACCCGTCTCATTCGAATGATCTGGGGCTTCGGTTATACGGATTTGGGACCGTTTCGGGCCATTCGCTGGTCAGCACTTTTGGCCCTGGATATGCAGGATAAGACCTATGGATGGACGGTGGAAATGCAAATTAAGGCGTTGAAGCATGGATTGCGGGTGCAGGAGGTCCCGGTACGTTACCGGAAACGGATTGGAAAATCCAAAGTCACCGGAACGATTTCAGGGACGGTAAAAGCCGGGATTGTGATTTTGTGGACTATTTTTCGGTTTGGTATGCAGAAGGCGCAGAACCGATTCGCCCCGCCAAAGCCCGGGAGGCCCCTGGAATTTTCGCCTGATTGACGATCATCGGCGTGTGCCCGCGGCGGCAAGCCGATAGCGCGTGGAGAAACTCTCGGTGGCGGTTCCGTTCTTTTGATACACGATGACACGATTGCGGCCACGCGTTTTGGCGCGATAGAGCGCCTTGTCGGCAAACTCCAGCAATACCTCGCCCGTCGTTGCATCCTCTGGAAAGGAAGACAATCCCAGCGAGAGGGTGATCTTGTTCTGGTTTTCCGGTGCACCTTTGGGGAAAGGATAGCGCTCTACGGCCCGGCGGAGTTTTTCCGCCACCTTCATGCCGTGCTGTTTATCAATTTCAGGCAAAAGCACGACAAACTCTTCCCCACCGAAACGGGCAAGAATATCCGTTTTGCGCAAATTGCGATCCATGATTGCAGCCACGGTTTGGAGCACCTCATCACCGTAAAAATGGCCGTGTGCATCATTGACGCTTTTGAAGTGGTCAATATCCGCCATGATGACCGTTAACGGCCGGTTGTACCGCAATGCCCGTTGAATCTCACGTTCAAACCGCTGATTGAAATAGCGGCGATTGAAGACCTGCGTCAAATCGTCGGTAATGGAAAGCTCCCGAGTGTGATGGTAAATGAGAATCTTATCCACAACCCGGGCGAATTGGCTGCACACCTTTTCCAGCAAGTTGATTTCCGCCGGTGCGATTTGATGCGGAAACCGGCGGTACAAAACAATACAGCCCACCGGTTCTTCCAGTTCACTGATAATCGGATAGAAAAGATAAGTGCCTTTGGAATCGAAATGCATCTGATGCAGCCCTTCGTTGCCCTTTGCCTTTTGCAACACGGCGGAATGCACTGAAACCGAATTTTGAGCGACTAACGATTGGAATGTGCCCTGTTTCAGCTTCTTTAACAATTGATGGATCGAACGCTGATTAAATCCGAAACCGTGTGTGTATTCAAGCTCGTGCGTGGTCTCATCGAGCATGTACAGAGCGAAGGCGTGGATATTCAACACGTCTTTGAGCAGATTTTGGAAAACCTTTACCGATGCCTGCAGATCCAGCGTGCCGCTCAGGGTAGAGGAGATTTGATAAAGGCAATATATCTCGAGGATTTTGTCGGCAACATCCTGCCCGATTTTCGCGATGCGCTCATAGATGTGATTCAGTTCGCCTAAATTTTCTGTGAAATTCTGTTGCCTTGCGACCATTTTTCGACCCTGGATGATTTCTTTTTACCCGCTGGTGATAATTGAGTAGTCGATAATCGACCAATTGATATGGTTTATTGTATTTACCGGAAATGGGGAGGAATGCGCAATAGAAACCTCTTTCCTGGAAAATAATTTCTTGTGCTCTCGCTCAGCCGTTGACGTAATCAATATGGAGCATTACTAATTATCGTATTAACAATGGGTTGTGGTGTGTCAATGATGCAGGTGCCGGCTGCCCTCGTTAGCAACATCCGTCTCGAGAATAACGCTTTTTGATCGTAGTCACAAATTCCGGAGGCGGCAAAAATGACGGAAGTTGCGGTTGTTGATCCATTTGTTGTGAATTAAGCAAGATTTATGCCATTAGCGCATTGCTGTTGGTTGGAAATAATCGATGAATGAGAAAGGGGGATCGGATGCCGATAAACGATCACAGGCGAGCATGGTGGCCTCAAGCGCAGGCCGGAAATATCAAGCGGGAAGAAGATTCTGTTTCGCTGAGACCGTCTGCTGCGTTAAGATGGCTAAATATTTAAACAGGGTATTGATTTTCTCATCAAGGGTTTCGCATGAATCAGCCCGGATTTGCAAATTATAAAACGGTTCTCGGTGAGGGTGGGCTAAGCATACCCGGACATTGGCGTCGATGCGGCTGCATAAATAGGTCGAAATAATGTCGAATTCATTATTGAAATCAATGAGTAGATCGTAAGACGATTTTGATATTGCTGCGAGAAATTCGCGTTTGGGTAAACCGAGAAGGCCGATATCCTGGGGCCCCAGCACGTAAAGCTGCTGGAAGGTGTTGGCACCGACAAAACTGGCGTAGGTGGATCGGATCACACCGTTGAATTTGGCTTGAGGAAAGAAGGCCTTGAATTCATGCAGACGGTTCAGTACAAGACCAAAATCGTCATGGATTTCGGGCATGAATATAAGAGCCGATTTTACATCAGCAAGACGTGCGAGGATGTCAATCGTTTCGGTTTGCGAACGTGATCGTTTTTGCCAAAAAAGTTTTTTCCTGGCAACGGAATGCCGTACTGATTTTAGCATGGAATAGTTTGGGACTTAAAGAATGATCCTCACAACGCATTTTTAATAAAAATAGATGCAAGATAACTATTTGCGGGATAAAGCCTTAAAAATATCGAAAAGGTGATCAAATATAGCTAAATGTAACAAACTTGTCAATATCGATTTTTGGAATCGAAATTCCGTAATGCAGAGATTTTTCAGCCGCTGGGTAGGACCGGGAAGGGAGGTGATTTGGCCGAAAACGGCCGGATCAGCCGGGTCCATGACAATGTATAAACAAATCGGTGAGGGGGATTGGTTAAGCCAAAAACGGGCAAAAGCGATCACCTTGAGCCCTGATTGGCCAGAATCGAACGTCCCGGCTTATCTTAACAGCGATAAACCATATTCGACTTGCGTATCCGTCCGGTCAGGTCCAGCTTGATTTGTAGGGGCGAGGACATCGTCGATGGTCGTCAAGCGTGAAGGCCGCCCCGGTGAAATGACCATCTAATGTGCCGGACCCTCAATGACAACAATCAGAAATGATCGGCATGGTTTGGATTAGGCCTGTCATTGCATGAATGGTCTGAAAAACCACATGTGGGAAAATCGATTTTTACGCCACAGCCCCTGCATGAATTTCACCGGCAGGGGACAGGGCCATTCAGGGATGCCACTGAAACTGCACACCGAATTCCTGTTTGCCGGTAAAGCCCTCGCGTTTATCGTTCAACCAGTAGCCGGCGAAACTGGCTCGCTTGCCGAGTCGCCACCGCCACGAAACCATCCAGCGCCGGCCTTCCAGATACAGAGGCACAGGTTGCACCCAATTGGCGAAAAAAGCATCGAATTGATATACCCGGCTGTCGTAATCATCCGACCAATAATCCGTCCATTTGATTCGTAAATTCAACGGCTGAAGGGGGATATTGATTTCATGATACTGGGCATAACCCCGGCGGCGGTTTCGGGCCGGTTGATCCAGGATGCGTCCATCCACTCCAAAACGGTAAACCCATTTCGGAGAGAGACGCAGGCGAATCCGGATTCGGATGGAGCTGCTTTTTGACGGAGTAAGCACGGTTCCTCGCACTTGTTGCGGCAACACCCGGTCGGTGGAGGCGGATTCGCGCAAGCGGAATCGGAGCCGCCCCTGAAGATGAACCCCCCGCGCCACGGTACGTTCCCATAAAACGGCTGCTTCACTTTGCTGAACCGGCATCGGCAGAAAATAGGTGCGCCAGGGGGTTCGATTCCGCTGAACATAGGCCGTCCAGCGTCCCATTCGGCTGGAATGAGTCAGTCCTAAATAAATTCCTGATTGATTGGCGGTG
>WFVT01000179.1 GCA_015491485.1 Candidatus Zhuqueibacterota bacterium | reverse complement strand
GTTCCGGAGCCTGGCTCGGTCCCCGGGCTGAAGCTCGGGGCTATTCAGATGCAGCACTACGATTCCACTCCGGCAATGCCAAAACACAGACTAACTCAGCCATTGGTGCCGAAGCCGAATCGGTAGTGCGCCGATGAAATAGCCCCGGCTTTCAAGCCGGGGGACGACGAAAAATCGCGAAGAATAAAATCGGGCTTTAGCCCAATGACAAAGAGCTTTTGGGCTGAAGCCCGGTTCCGAAGCCTGGCTCGGTCCCCGGGCTGAAGCTCAGGGCTAAGCAGAATCAACAGCGAATCCGCCTTTTGGGGGCCGGGCGAGCTTCATTGAACAGGGGGCCGTCCAAAAACAGAAAAATTGCCCCAAAACCGTCATGCCCGCGGAAGCGGGCATCCAGAAAAAAACAGTCTTTTATGGATTACCGCTATCGCGGGTATGACGCTGAACAGAAGTTTTTGGACAGCCCCGTGTGTTCAATTACTCTCCTCCCATCCGTGTTCCACCCGCGTTTATCCGGGGCTCCCAACACCCCACCCAAAAAATCGCTTGCTTTCACCATACCGCGAGCGATACATTTCATTTGCTGGATAAGAACCGGCATTCATTGACACAACTGGTCGAAAGTTTACCTTGCACATCAATCAATTCAATGATACGCCATGAAAATTGCCGTTCTGCTGTCCGGCGGGGTCGATAGTTCGGTGGCGCTGTATTTGCTCAAGCAGCAAGGCTATCAGGACATCACCGCCTTTTATCTGAAAATCTGGCTCGAAGACGACGTGGCCTTTCTCGGCGAGTGTCCGTGGGAAGAGGACCTGAAGTACGCCCGCGCCGTGTGCGAGGCGGCCGGGGTACCCCTCGAGGTCATTCCCCTGCAGCAGGAGTATTACGACCGGGTGGTGTCGTACGCCCTCAGCGAGCTGCGTGCCGGCCGCACGCCAAGCCCGGATATCTTCTGCAACCAGCGCATCAAGTTCGGCGCGTTTCTCGACCACATCGATGCCTCGTTTGACAAAGTGGCCTCCGGCCACTACGCACAGATTATCGAAAAAGACGGCCTGTACTGGCTCAAACGCTCGCCCGATCCGGTCAAAGATCAGACCTATTTTCTGTCGCATCTCAGTCAGGCCCAGCTCGCCCGGGCGCTGTTTCCCATCGGGCATTTGCACAAGCGGCGGGTTCGCGAGCTGGCGCAGCAGTTCGATCTGCCCAACAAAGATCGCAAGGACAGCCAGGGCATCTGCTTTCTGGGTAAAATCAGCTATCCGCAGTTCGTGCAATCGTACCTTGGCGAGAAGCCCGGGGACATCGTGGAGCTGGAAACCGGCGCCGTGCTGGGACGCCACCGCGGTTACTGGTTCTACACCATCGGCCAGCGGCAGGGACTCGGTCTCGGCAACGGCCCCTGGTATGTGGTGAAAAAGGATGTCGAGAAAAACATCATTTACGTGACACACAAACGCAATATCGAGCGATGGGCGCGCGATCGGTTCATCGTGGCGGCGGTGAACTGGATCGCCCGGCCGCCGCAAACGGGCGATCTGCAACTCAAAGTGCGCCACGGGCCGGAGATCGTGTCCGGCCGCATCGAGCCGCTGCCAGATGGCCGCTGGCAGGTCACCATGGCCAAAGGCGATCCGGGCATTGCGCCGGGCCAGTTTGCCGTGTTCTATGACGGCGACCTCTGCCTCGGCGGCGGCGTCATCGATGAGATCGACGTGCCGGAGCCGGTGGCGGTGTGATAGGATTTCAACTTCCTTTTAATCCACCTTACCAAAGTTCAACTTCAGGTTAACGCTGCCAGGGGTTGGAACCCTGAGACCCAAATGGGGTGATTTCTTGAATTGGTCCTTCAGGTTAACGCTGCCAGGGATTGAAACCCTGGCAGCGTATCAATTGGAACCCTGGCAGCGTAGAATCTGGCAGCATGTCAACTATCTGCCCGCCGGTGTTTTCCTCTCCTTTCGGTCCGTTTCTGTTGCATGCCGCTTGTTTTTTTCGTAGCATGATTCTATTCATCCAATCACAATCGGAGGAAATATTCCCATGGCCCGAAAATACCAATCCCTTGACACCAAAGCCGTGCACGCCGGTGAGCCGGAGCCGCTCATTTACGGCGCGGTGGCCATCCCGATTTTTCAATCGGCCATGTACGAGTACGCCGGCGAAACGCGTTACGACGACATCAAATATATTCGCCTGAATAACACGCCCAATCACGTGGCTTTGCACGAAAAGCTGGCCGCGCTGGAAAATGCCGAAGCCGCGCTGGTCACCGCCAGCGGCATGGCCGCCATCAGCACCACGCTTTTGACCGTGCTCAAATCCGGAGATCACCTGCTGGTGCAAAATACCCTCTACGGCGGCACGCACAGCTTTTTGACGCAGGATTTCGCCGATTTCGGACTGAGCTTCGATTTTATCGACGCCGATGATCCGGCAAACTGGGAAGCCAAACTGCGACCCAACACCCGCGCCATCTACGTGGAAAGCATGAGCAATCCCCTGCTGCAGGTGGCCGATCTGGAAGCGGCGGTGAAGTTCGCCCGCGAACACAACCTTATCTCTATCATCGATAACACCTTTGCCAGTCCGGTCAACTTCCGCCCGGCCGAGTGGGGATTCGACCTGTCACTGCACAGT
>WFVT01000178.1 GCA_015491485.1 Candidatus Zhuqueibacterota bacterium | reverse complement strand
CGTTTACATACCTCTTTGAGGCTTTATTCAGCAGCGCAGGTTTCCAGCTTATGTTCTCTGGTTTCAGCTGGCATCGGACGGTTCGCAAGCAGGGATGCTTGCGCTACTGTAGAACAAGCTACCAGCTGGTGTAAGCCGCCGGCAGGGTTGCCGACATTACCGCCAACATCCCCCGGCAAGGACGCCGGTGCTACTATTGACCTACGCTTTGACCTACTCTGGCAGGGCTACACGCCCTGCCAGAGTTAGACGAACTGGAATTTTAGGCGCCTCGTTTACATACCTTTTTGAGGCTTTATTCAGCAGCGCAGGTTTCCAGCTTATGTTCTCTGGTTTCAGCTGGCATCGGACGGTTCGCAAGCGGGGATGCTTGCGCTACTGTAGAACAAGCTACCAGCTGGTGTAAGCCGCCGGCAGGGTTGCCAGCGTTACCGCCAACATCTACCGGCAAAGACGCCGGTGCAACCGCTGACCTACGCCGGCTGGGATTAACATCCTGCTAATGTTGTCCCTGGGTCCAAAAGATGTCGCCAAATCATATCAACTCAAGAGACGGATCATCCATGCAGGCGATAGAAGTCCGCCGATTTCGCAAACGCTATGGAACCGTGGAGGCCGTTCGCGGCATCAGCTTTGCCGTGGAACGAGGCGAGCTGTTCGGCATCATCGGGCCGGACGGTGCCGGTAAAACCACGCTGCTGCGCGCTCTTTGCACCCTGCTTTTGCCCGATGAAGGCGAAATCATCATCAGCGGCATGGATACCCGACGGCACATGGCGAATATCCGCCAAATCATCGGGTATATGCCGCAACGGTTTTCGCTGTATCAGGATTTGACCGTGGAGCAAAACCTGAACTTTTTCGCCGACCTGTTCCAGGTGCCGGAAGATGAACGGCGCGCACGCCTCGAACAGCTTTACCGCTTTTCGCGGCTGGGACCGTTCAAGAAGCGTGCAGCCGGGGCACTTTCGGGCGGCATGAAACAAAAGCTCGCGCTGTCGTGCGCATTGATTCACACCCCTGATATTCTCATTCTGGATGAACCGACGTTCGGCGTGGACCCGGTTTCGCGCCAGGAGTTCTGGGACATTCTGCACGATATCCAACAACAGGGAACCACCATCGTCGTATCCACCGCTTATATGGAAGAAGCCGATCGCTGTGATCGGGTGATGCTGTTTCATCAGGGGCGGATTCTGGCTCTGGATCATCCCCAAAAGCTCAAAGAGCGGTACCGTTTTCCGCTTTTCCAGCTCGAAGGCGAAAATTTGGCGGCGTTGCAGGAGCACTTCTCCACGCTGGCGGGGGTGCGTTCCATTCAGCGTTTTGGCGACAGCTTGCATGTGAGCTTCCGCGATGAGCCATCTGCTCAAATCTGGAAAGCCGCCCGGGGGCATGGATTGCAACGTTTTCAACGCATAGCCCCTTCAATGGAAGATATTTTCCTCGATTTAACTACTGAGTCTTCCTATGAATTCACGCAAAATTAGTGTACAAACCCGCGATTTAACCAAACGTTTCGGACGGTTCACCGCCGTCAATCGCGTTTCGCTGCAAGTTTATGAAGGCGAAATTTTCGGTTTTCTCGGCGCCAACGGTGCCGGCAAAACCACACTGATCCGCATGTTGACCGGTTTGCTGAAACCGAGTGAAGGTGAAGGTTTCGTGGCCGGATATGATATCTGGCGCCAGGCTGAGGCGATTAAACGACACATCGGCTATATGAGTCAACGGTTTTCCCTGTACGAAGATCTGACCGCCGAGGAAAATCTAACGTTTTACGGCGGTATTTATGGTTTGAATCGCCGGGACATTGAAAACCGCAAGCGGGAATTGTTCGCCCACGTGGGATTGCAACCGTTTGCCAACCAAATGACCCGGGACTTACCGTTAGGTTTCAAACAGCGCCTGGCCCTGGCATGCGCGCTGTTGCACGACCCGCCCATCGTGTTTCTGGATGAGCCCACTTCAGGCGTGGACCCGCGAGCACGCCGCAATTTCTGGAATCTGATTTATCAGACTGCTCAGCTTGGCAAAACCGTGTTTGTAACCACCCACTTCATGGACGAAGCCGAATATTGCCACCGGGTGGGCATCATGCACATGGGTAAAATCATCGCACTGGGCGCTCCCGGCCGGCTCAAGCAAAAATACCGGAAATCCACCATGCAGGATGTATTCATTGAATTGCACCGCCTATCGGAGGAGCAGGCATGAAGACATCATGGCATCGGATTATCGCCATCGCCCGGAAGGAGTTTTTGCACATCCTCCACGATCCGCGCAGCCTGGTGGTGATATTCATCCTGCCGACCTTTCAACTGATCATGTTCGGTTATGCGCTGGACATGGAAATTAAAAATGTGGACCTGGCTGTACTGGATTACAGCCGCAGCCCCATCTCACAGCGGCTCATCCAGACGTTTGACGGCAGTCCATTTTTCCGCGTGCGGCACTTTACCGGCTCGCCGGCCGAACTGGAGACGGTGTTCCTGCAACGTAAAGCGCGGGCGGTACTGATGATCCATTCCGATTTCGCACGAGACGTTCAGCGGCGCCCCGCCACCCCGGTGCAAATCATCGTTGATGCCGTCGATCCGAATGCGGCGACTTTGATTCGCAGCTATTGCCTTCAAGTGATCAACGAATTCAACCGACGGTACGGTGGGGAAAGCCGGCTACCGTTTGATGTTGAAAAAGCCATTTGGTTCAACCCGGATTTAAAAAGCGCCTATTTTTTTGTGCCGGGTTTACTGGCGCTGATTTTGATTATGCTTTGCGCCCTGCTTACCAGCGTGACCATCACGCGCGAAAAGGAAATGGGCACTCTGGAACAAATCCTGGTTTCCCCTGTCCAGGCCCGGGAAATTATTGTTGGTAAAGTGATTCCTTACATTCTCATATCCATGATTATTGGTGCCCTCATCCTGTCCATCGGCATATTTCTATTCGGTGTGCCGTTTGAGGGAAGTTATACGCTTCTGGTGTTGTTTTCCTTCATTTATATTATCACCGCGCTCAGTATAGGATTGATGATCAGTACGGTTGCCCACACACAGCAGGTTGCCCTGATGATGGCCCAGATGGCAACGTTACTGCCGACCATCATCCTGTCTGGATTTATATTCCCGATCTCCTCGATGCCGGCTCCGCTGCAATGGCTCTCGAATATCGTCCCGGCGAAGTATTATTTGAAAATTGTCCGCGGCATCATGCTGAAAGGCAATACGTTTGACCAGCTTTTGGAACCCGCAGGCGTCCTGTTGTTGATGGCGCTGGTGTTGTTTTTCATTGCCCGCAGACGCTTCAGCTTGCATTTGTAAAAGGAAGATCAGTTATGCAACCGATCTGGTATTTGATCAAGAAAGAATTCAAGCAGGTTTTTCGGACACGCGAAATGCTCAGCATTATTTTCATTGCCCCGATGATTCAAATGCTGGTACTGGGGTTTGCCATCAGTACCGAAGTCAAAAACGTATCTCTGATCATCGCGGATTTTGACCGGAGCCGCATCAGCCGGGAAATCCTGCAGGCATTTGAACACACCGATCGGTTTCGCGTTGTGGGGTACGAAACATCGTATCGCGGCATTGAAACTGCGATCCATCGCTGGCATGCACAAATGGCGATTATCATCCCTGCCGATTTTGGGCGCAATTTACAGCGTGGTCTGCAGCCTGAGGTTCAGGTCATCGTCGATGGGCTGGACGGCAATACGGCGGGAGTGGCGCTGGGATATGCCTCCGGTATTTTCCAGCGATTTGGTGAGGTCTGGCTTCAGCAACGTGCGGTTGCCCGCGCGGCCGCTGCCAGTCCGCCGGGGCATCGAGTGGTGGTTGAAGACCGGTTGTGGTACAATTTGGATCTGAAACCCGAACAGTACATGATTCCAGGAATCGTAGTGGTGTTGGTCACCATCATTTCCATGATGCTTTCCGCCATGAGTCTGGTGCGTGAAAAAGAGATCGGCACGCTGGAGCAACTCATCGTCACCCCGTTGAAACGGTATCAGCTTGTTCTGGGCAAAATTCTGCCGTTTTTGATCCTGACGTTTATTGAGCTGGGTATCGTTTTGATGGCGGCGCAACTCATTTTCGGCATTCGCATTGCCGGCAGTTACACGCTTTTGGCCGGACTGGCGTTTCTGTATTTATTCGCCACCCTGGGACTGGGCATTCTCATTTCGACCATCACCCATACTCAGCAGCAAGCGATGTTTGTTTCCTGGTTTTTTATAGTGTTTATGATTCTGATGAGTGGTTTTTTTGTTCCGATTGAAAATATGCCCGGGGTTCTGCAAAAAGTAACGTATATCAATCCCATGCGGTATTTCATGTATATCATGCGCGAAATTTTTCAAAAAGGCTCGTCGCTCCAGTTTTTACTCAAAGATTGGCTGCCGATGACGGCCTTCGGTCTGGTTATTTTTACGTTCAGTGTGCTGAAATTTCAAAAGCGGTTAACCTGATCTTGTAGCATCAGATATCCTGTGGCCCAAGCTCCCAGCTTGTGTAAGCCGCCGTCCACCGGCAAAGATGTCGATGCACCTGTTGCGCTGCTTCCAGCCCGGGGAAACACGGCCATGTCTGGCTCTTAACGCTGGCAGGGATTGAAACCCTGCCAGCGTGCTCCCCTACTACTCTGGCAGGGCGTGAAACCCTGCCAGCGTGGCATCCGGTGGTGCTACTCTCTTCCCCGAAACTCGAACACCGTTCCCGATAATGCATCGCCGCCTTCAGCCAAAAACAGAACAGTTTCCACCAATTCCTGCACCGGCACCCAATGGCTTCGATCCTCATCGGGCATGGACTGCCGGTTCTTTTCCGTATCGATAATTCCCGGCGCAAATGCATATACCTGAATACCGTCCCGGCGATATTCTTTGGCAGCGGCGCGGGTCATGGCGATCACACCGGCTTTGGATGCCGCATATACCGCGCTCATCGCCCCATCGTGCAATGGAGCCAGCGATGCAAAGTGAATGATTTTTCCACTCCGCTGATGCAGCATCACCGGGATCACGGCCTGCATCAGATGAAATGCCGGCCGCAAATCCATATTCAACATGGCATCCAAATCTTCGGGCGCATGTTCATGCAGCCGTTTGCCGCCGATCCAACCGCCAATGGCGTTAACCAGGAGATGCAATCCGTCCCAATGCGATCGGATGGTTTCGATCGCCTGGTAAACACGGTCACTTCGCGAAGCATCCACCTGAACCCATAAAGCACGGTCACCATAGGCGGCAAACCGCTCCTGTAAATCGGCTTTGTGATGATCACGGCGGTATAACAGCGCCACTCGCCAGCCATGTTCCAGCAATCCGCGGCTGATGGCTGATCCTACCGAACCGGAAGCACCGGCAACCGCCGCCACTTTGGATGTATCACGCATCATCTCACTCCCAATGATTAAAGATTCATCCCGCAATATTATTATAATGCAAACAGCAACGCGTTGCAATGGAATAATCCGGAAGGAACGAGGCGTTTTCCCTCCGCAAGGTGCATCAGCTCGACTCGTCCTCTGCGATATAAGCGGGGATGCCCGCTTCGGATACGATAAACCGCCCGCGGAATCGGTTTGCCCAAAGGAGGGTCCGATCCTCTCCGGATACGAGCGTTTCTGTTCTCAGCGGTTCCAGCCGGCGAAGGCTTTATGGCTCTGGAGTCGACCTCCGGAACGATTCCGATTGCATTCGCTGTTTTTCGGACTATATTGAAACAGAACCTTTGAAAAAGGAGATTGGCCATGCCCTGTGCTCACTGTATCGATATTGAAAAAGAATTCGACCGCAAAACCGCCCGCCGGGATTTAAAGCGTTACCGGCGAAGAGGGCCCCGAAAGACGACCCGGTGGCTTTTGGAAGCGGTGAAACCGCTGTTGCCGGAAGCGTTTACTCATCTCGACATCGGCGGTGGCGTCGGTATCATCCCGGCTGAACTCATTCCCGCCGGCGCCCGGGCGGTTTATCTTGTAGATGCTTCCAGTGCGTATTTAAACGCGGCACAGGAAAATTTAAGCCGGTTCAATGGGGCAATTCAAAAGATGTTTCGCCACGGCGACTTTCTGGAAATCCATCAGGAAATCCCTGCCGTGGATGTGGTTACCTTAGACCGCGTGATTTGCTGCTATCCGCACGCCAAGGATCTAATCGTTGCTTCTTCACAGCATGCGCGCCGGATTTATGGGCTGGTTTATCCGCGCAAGAATTGGATGATGAAATTGTTTGTCATCGCGGCTAATACTTACCTGAAGCTGCGCCAGTCCGCTTTCCGGGTCTATTTGCATGATCCCACCTCAGTGCAAAACCTGCTTGCCGAACATGGCTGGACACCGCAGTTTATGGATCGCACGTTGATCTGGCGCGTCGAAGTGTACCAGCGTGCCCGGGAAGCTGCCCTCTAATTCGTCCCTTTTCGATACGATGATCAGCAAAAGGGAAGCGTGACGGGTCGGCCCGCCGTTTTGCATGTCATCAAACGATGGACAGCCGCTACGTTCAGGCATAGCCAACGGCATCACTCAAAAGGGCCGGTCGCCATTTTCGCATCCAGTCCGTGCCGAGGATTTTCAAAATGGGTGAAGGGTCTATAAATGGCAATGCCCCCGAATCCTTCGGGGGCATTGCACGGGGCGATTGGGGGGTAAGACAATGCGGTTAAGTAAGGCAACTCAATCAATCTTTTTCCACTTTCAAAAACCGGGCGTTGATCGCCACAATGACCGTACTCAGCGACATCAGAACAGCGCCCATAGCGGGACTGAGCAAGATGCCGTATTTATACAGAACACCGGCAGCCAGCGGAATGGCAAAGCTGTTGTAACCGGTGGCCCAGATCAGGTTTTGCACCATTTTCTTATAGGTTGCCTTGGCCAGACCGATGATCGCCGCTACATCCATGGGATTGCTGCGCACCAGGATGATATCGGCGGTTTCCACGGCCACATCCGTACCGGCACCGATGGCAATGCCGACATCCGCCTGCGCCAGGGCAGGAGCATCATTGACGCCGTCTCCGGTCATGGCCACGGTCAGCCCGCGCGACTGCACTTCTTTCACTTTCTCGGCCTTTTCGTGCGGCAGCACTTCGGCAAAGAATTCATCCAGCCCCAATTGATCCGATACCCACTTCGCGACCTGCCGGTTATCGCCGGTGAGCATCATGGTTTTGATGCCCATGCTTTTCAGCTTGGCAATGGCTTTCTTGGATTCCGGACGGATAATATCGGCCAGCGCGATGGCGCCTTTGACTTCACCATCGATCATGACAAAAATCACGGTTTTGCCCTGGCCGGCCAGTTCGTCCAGTTTGCCATCTTGAATTTCCAGATTTTGTTCCCGCAGATATCCCGGGCTGACCACCTTCACATCATGGCCCTCGACCACACCGGTGGCTCCTTTCCCGGGGATCGCTTTGAAGTCTTTGACGGCATACGTATCCTTCACCGAATTGACCACGCCTTGCGCAATGGGATGCTCGGAATGGGTTTCCACTGAGGCAGCCAGTTTCAACAGTTCGTCTTCTGTATAATCGTTGCCGAAAAGCACAACATCGGTGACCCCGAAACGGCCTTCAGTGAGGGTGCCGGTCTTATCGAAAATGATGGCCTGAATGTTCCGGGCGGCTTCAAAAGCGGCACGATTCCGGATGAGCAATCCGTTGGAGGCAGAAATTGCCGTCGATACCGCCACCACCAGCGGCACCGCCAGCCCGAGGGCGTGCGGGCATGTAATCACCATCACCGTGACCGTACGCTCCAGCGCGAATGCGAAATCCTGGCCCATGATCGCCAACCAGACAAACAGCGTAATGGCGCCGCCGCCAATAGCGATCAACGTCAGCCAGAACGCGGCTCGGTTTGCCAAATCCTGAGTTTTGGACTTGCTCTCCTGCGCCTCTTTGACCAGATCGATCACTTGCGACAAGAACGAATCCTTACCGGTCTTTTCGACTTCCACGACGATGGAACCTTCGCCGTTGATTGAACCGCCGATGACCGTATCGCCGACTTTTTTATGCACCGGCTTGGATTCTCCCGTCAACATGGATTCGTTGACGGAGGTTTCGCCTTCCACCACGCGACCATCCGCGGGGATTTTTTCGCCCGGTTTGACCAGTACCCGATCCTGCGCGTTCAGTTCATTCAAAGGAACGTCCACGACGCTGCCGTCCGGCTGCAATTTGTGAGCATCGGATGGCATCAGACGGGCAAGCGCCTCCAGGGCTCTCGAGGCGCCCATCACCGATTTCATTTCAATCCAATGCCCCAGCAGCATGATATCGATCAGCGTTGCCAGTTCCCAGAAGAAGACTTTACCTTTCAGTCCGAAAACCACCGCCGCGCTGTAGAAATAAGCCACAGAAATCGCCAGGGCGATAAGCGTCATCATCCCGGGGGTCAGGACTTTCAGCTCGTCATAAATCCCTTTCAGAAAGGGCCAGCCGCCCCAGAAAAATACAAAGGACGCCAACAGAAATTGAACATACGATGCTCCAGGAAATTGCAGGGCTTCTTCCAGCCCCAAAATTTCCTGAATCATCGGGGAAAGCAATAATATGGGGATGGTGACGATCAGGGAGATCCAAAACCGTTTGCGGAAATCCTCAACCATGTGAGCGTGGTGATCATGATGACCGCCGTGCCCGCCATGGTGACCGCCGCCGTGATCGTGGCCGTGGCCGCCGTGGTCCTTCATCGCATGTTGGTCATGATCGTGATGCGCATGCTCCGAATGGGAGGCTTTTTCATGGTCATGATGCTGGTGATGGCCATGATGCTCATGCTGGTGATGCTCGTGCTCGTGATGTTTATGTTCATGATGATCGTTTGTATGTTCAGCGTGATGTTGATGCTCCGAATGCTGATTGTGCTTTCGTTCGGAATCGGAATGTTTTGTCATCGCTCCTTCCTCCTTTTAGAGGGAAATATCAAATTTAATCGAAGCGCGATTGTGCCTTTTGGAGATTCACGACACAACCGCGCTTCGTGCAGGCCGGGGGCGCATATCCGGCCCGACGGCTTGTTCATTCTAACAGCCGTTTCCGACGTTGAAACTCTTCTTCATCAATTTCGCCGTTGGCAAAACGCTTTTTCAGAAGTTCCAAGGCATCGGAGCTACTATCTCTCGGGGCGGAAGTTCTGTTTTGACTATCCACAAAGGACTTCACTGCCCATACGATGACGACGATGATGACCAGCCAGAACAACCAGCCGAACCACATGCCGCCGCCAAATCCAAATCCGTGCATCATATATATCACGCTCCTTTCAGCACTGTTTTAAAGTTCCCCGGGCGACCTTGTTTCAGCAGGTCGCCGATTCATCAACGCCGCACCACAGCCTACCCACGGCAGGTTACAGTGCGGCTTCATTGACTTCACCGGTACGGATTTTTACCACCCGGTCGATATCGGAAACGCTGATGATGCCATCGCCTTGCATTCCGGTGTATGCCGCTTCCCGGATCACATTCACCAGCCGGTCCACATCCTCGTCTCTGCAAATCACTTCCAGCTTCGCGACTTCCTGGTACTTTTCCACACAATCGATCGAATATTTATAATTTTTCGGATCGATATTCGGTCCCACAGCCATGACATCGATCAGCGTGACACCACTCACGCCGGCATCTTCCAGGGCGTGTACCACTTCTTCGGCTTTCTTGCAACGAATGTATGCTTTAATTTCTTTCATTCTTGTTCTCCGAATATTGCCGATATAAGACTGATCTTTGCCCTGATTTATGGCAAGATATATACCAAACCCGATAGCAATTCCGTATCTATTTGTTTTATTTACAGTTGGCCTAACATCCATTTTCCCTTTTCAGGAATTGTTATGCAGAATAATCTACACTTCGTGTAGAATATTCTACAGACCTGCTACGGCAGGCAGGTATCCACTTTCTCAAACTTCGGGGCTGAGAAACCATTTTTGCTCAATGGAAGCCAGGTTCTTCCGACTTCCGAACACGGGGCGAATCGCATGCTTTACGCACCGAAAGAAAATCATGAAACCTCCGGTAAAACGTTCGAATACCCGCCGGAAGACCGGGCAAATTGAAGAAATCGCTGCAAACAGCCATTCCCGGTTGCTTCTAAAAAAGAAATGTATTTTCGCTAAAGGCTTTTAGCTGCGAGGTGATCCGTTATGGTATCGAATTCAAAAACGGCTTTTTTTCTTAAAATGCGGTTTAAATCGGTTTGCTCGCATTGACGAACAATGGAAGCACAATCGCAGGAAGTCCTTTCATGATGGTGAGGTGTGCTATCCGGGAAGGTTCAATCACGCCTTGCCGAACGCGTGGTCCGGCAAGGCGTTTTTTCCGGCTCTTTCCTCACCGTTATGATTTGGGTTTGCGGCGAGGACTACGGGAGGTGTGCAAATGGCGAATTTTCCATCCAGACGGCGTGCTCACCAGAATGGCCGTCCCCAGGCCTTCCGCCTGAATATTCCGTTCTTTCATTTTAATGGCGATCTTGTATTTAAACGTGGCAAAAGCCATATTTTCATCCACTTCCACTTTGATATTGTCATATCCGTAATCTATGGATTCGAACTGTTTCAATTCAGGCGCCAAATGATGATCGCGGTAATCAGCCCAGCCATTGTTCACGTGACCACCTTCAAACACGGTAAACGATTCATCGGTAACCACATATTTTTCCACTTTTGAAATATCTTTGCTGGCGATCGCCGCGGCATAATTCTTCAATGTTTTTTCCACGGCTTCGTGCTCATCCCCGTGGGCCAATACCATCGTCGCCGATGCCATCAGCAGGACGGCTGCCAGAACATACCATTGTTTTCGACGCATAGCTATCTCCATCAAGTTAAGGTTCAAAGTCCCTCCGTACAGATGGCCAACAGGTTGGGCGCGCCACCTGCACAGGAGGTCATTAGACTCCATTGGGTTAGAAAACAACCCCCTGGAAATCACTAATGGCTTTTTAGAGGGGTAACCGTGACCGAAAGCACGCGAACCATGCCCTTGCCTTTAAACCAGAGTCCGGTGCGTCCTTTGCCGGCGGGCTTGGTATGTCCATGCACCACTTGCCGGCCGTTGACGAACCCCTTTAAATGCGATCCCGCTGCGGATGCGGCGATCCGGATGGGACCGGGGCCGAAGGCGAATTTGCCGGTATCCAGGGATTTGGTCCGCGTATTCAGGCGGTCAACCAGACGCGCCTGCGCATCGGTGGTTAGCCCAAACAGGCCGGTCAATTGCGCATTCTGCCAGCGATAGGCCAGACCGAACTCGCCCTGAAACTCCGAAATGTCCAGAACCGCTTCGACCTGAACATCCAGCAACGAATCCGGGGTGAGCAAAAACGACTCACCATCCACTTTCAGGGCAAGCCCCTGCGGTACCGGACGATAAACGGGCTCCAGGGTGGCGGTCGTATCGGCCGTAAAAGGCATCCAGAGTTGCCCCACGGCATTGGTGTCGGACGCCAACGGTTGCCATTGCAGTTCCCCGTTGGTGCCGCGCACCATGCGGTTTTCCGCCGATGTCAGGGCATTCGTTTCCGGGGCTTCAGCAGGTTTTGGTACAGCCACCGCGACGCCATACTGATAAACCAGGGCGCCGCCCAGATCGGCTGTCCGCGCCAGCATGCCTACCCCCACGCCAGCCAGAATCAATGCCACCAGGCGCATGGGCACATTCTGAAGCTCTGATGCATCTGCCTGTCTGAGCGTAATAAACAGCCGCAGAGCCGTTATCACCAGGAAAAACAGAAGCGTATATAAAGCCCAGTCACTGTGGGCGCCCATCACCAATTGGGCTTCCGGAGCGACCATTCCGACGCTATCCGCCGCCTGCCGGCCGGCGAAATAGGTCGCCAGCGCGCCCAACCATCCAACAACATAAAGCGATAAAGCGGTTTTGTCGAGCCAGACCTGACGCCGGAACAGGACGCCCGCCAGATCGAACAATACCGCCACCATAAATAAAGCAATAGGAAAATGAACCAGGGCCGGATGCAGATTGGGCAGCGCGGTCAGGTTTGTGATCCAATCCAACATAGAGCTATCTCCGCGAGTTTAAAATAAAATCAGGCGAGCCGGAGGGCGCTCCAACTCGCCTGAAAACAGTTACTTTTGCGCGACATATTTTTCAGGATTTTCCATAAAGGCTTTGTAGTCGTTTTCCATGCAAAAGTAGTAGGTTTTTCCGTTATACTCATGGGTCACTTTGGCGTCGGCTTTCTTGATCTTCATGCCGCATACCGGATCGATGGCTTCATCTTCGGCGAGTTGGCCGCTCTGCATCATGCCGCCCATCTGACCCATTTGTCCCATTTGCTGATGTTCCATCATCTGGGACGATTGTTGTTGTGTCTGAGCCTGTTCCTGGGATTCTTTCTTACCGCAAGCCAGGAACAAAAAGGCGCTCAACGTCAAAAGCACAGCGAAGGACATCCACGATCGTTTCATCGCTTCCTCCTTTTAAAAGTTATGTAAAACGATGATTTAAATTACAGCGAATTTGAAACGGCTCTACGTTTGTCAATCCACTAACCTGATGAATCGCGCTGTCGCTGTCCAAAAACATCAAGGGCGCGCCCGGAACCATCGCCAGGTTAAAGTCAAGGTGCTATTGTGGGATGTCCGGGATAAACGGCCACAGCCTCAAAAGCATGTTTTTGGACAGCTTGCATCCATTCTGAATCTATGCCATTTTATACAATCTGTTTCCAAAATGCAATTTAAATCGGGCAGCGCGATTGTTGATCATCAGGCGGTTTCGGCGCTCCCTTCGCCGTCGGGCAGCAACCGGTCATCCGATTCATCATGGTCCGGCGGCAGCTTCCAGCCTTTCCAGATGTAATAGAGAGCCGGAATCACCAGCAAGGTCAGCACCGTCGAGCTGATCATGCCACCAACCATGGGTGCAGCGATTCGGCGCATCACTTCCGAGCCGGTTCCGGTTCCCCACATGATGGGCAACAAACCGGCCATGATGGCGGTCACAGTCATCATCTTTGGCCGAACCCGTTCCACCGCACCTTCGATGATGGCGGCGTAAAGGTCTTTCAGGCTTCGCATCTTGCCGTGCATCAACCGGTTTTCATACGCATGATCGAGATAGATCAGCATCACCACACCGGTTTCTGCAGCCACACCGGCAAGGGCAATGAAGCCCACGCCCACGGCCACGCTGAAGTTATAATCCAGCAGGTACATGAGCCAGATACCGCCGACCAACGAGAACGGCAAGGACAGCATGACCACCAGACTCTCCGGGATGCTCTTGAAATTCAGGTACAGCAACACGAAGATGATCAGCAAGGTTACCGGCACCACAAATTGGAGCCGTTTCTTGGCGCGCTGCATGTACTCATACTGCCCGCTCCAGACCATGGAGTATCCCGGCGGCAGTTTGATCTTTTCATCCACGACTTTCTTAGCCATGGCCACGTACGTCCCCACATCGATATCCCGCAGGTCCACATACAGCCATGCGGTACGGCGCGAATTTTCCGATTTGATCACGGGCGGCCCCTGATGGATATCGATATCCGCGACCTGCCCGATCGGAATCTGGGCGCCGGTAGGCGTGGGGATGAGCACGCGTTCCAGCTCGGAGATGTTATCGCGCAGCTCGCGCGTGTAGCGCACGTTCACCGGATAACGTTCGAGCCCTTCCACCGTGTAAGTGACGTTCATGCCACCGATGGCGGACATGATGACATCCTGCACGTCGCCCACGGTGAGTCCATACCGAGCCGCTTCTTCCCGGTTGATTTTAAAATCGAAATAATAGCCGCCCACGGTCTTTTCCGGGAACACACTCAGCGTTCCCGGCACATCACGCAGGGCGATGGCGATTTGTTCGGCGAGATCGGACAGCACCGCCAGGTCTTCGCCCATCAGTTTGATTCCCACCGGAGTTTTGATTCCCGTGGAAAGCATGTCGATTCGTGTTTTGATGGGCATGGTCCAGGCGTTGGTCAGCCCCGGAAACTGGATGGCTTTGTCCATCTCTTCGACCAGCTTTTCGATGGTCATGCCGGGCCGCCACTGATCCTGAGGCTTCAGCGTAATGGTCGTTTCGATCATACTCAGCGGTGCGGGATCCGTAGCCGACTCGGCGCGACCGATTTTTCCAAAAACCGTCGCCACTTCCGGGAAGGATTTGATGATTTTATCCGTTTGTTGCAAGATTTCTTTGGCTTTGGTAATGGATATTCCCGGATCCGTGGTGGGCATGTAGAGCAAGTCACCTTCGTTCAACGGCGGCATAAATTCCGATCCGATCTTTTCCAGCGGCCAAATGGATACCACCAAGATGACCAGCGCAGCCGCAATGGTGGACCATTTAAACCTCAGCACCATACGGATCAGCGGGTAATACCCTTTGATCAAAAACCGGTTGATCGGGTTCTTCTCTTCCGGAATGATTTTACCGCGAATCAAGTAGCCCATCAAGATGGGAACGATGGTGATGGACAGCAACGCCGACGCCGCCATGGCATAGGTTTTGGTGTATGCCAGCGGCTTAAACAGTCGGCCTTCCTGAGCCTGGAGCGCAAAAACCGGCATAAAAGATAACGTGATGATGAGCAGGCTGAAAAATAGGGCCGGGCCCACCTCCTTGGATGCATCGATGATGATCTGCCAGTGGTCTTTGCGGTGTCCATCGCGCTCGATGTGTTTGTGCGCGTTCTCGATCATCACAATCGCCGCGTCCACCATGGCGCCGATGGCAATGGCGATACCGCCCAGACTCATGATGTTGGCATTGATGCCCTGATAATACATCACCAGAAAAGAGATCAGGATGCCTACCGGAAGCGTGAAGATGGCCACGAAAGCAGATCGCAAATGCAAGAGGAAGATAATACTTACGATGGCCACCACGATGCTTTCTTCGATGAGCTTTACTTTCAGGTTGTCGATGGCTCGTTCGATCAGGGCCGCGCGATTGTACACCGGCACGATCTCCACGCCCTCCGGCAAGCCTTTTTTCAGCTCTTCCAGTTTTTCTTCCACCAGATGGATGGTTTTCAGGGCGTTTTCACCAAACCGCATCACGATGACGCCGCCGACCACCTCGCCTTCGCCGTTGAAATCAGCCAGCCCGCGCCGCAATTCCGGCCCGATCTGGATATTGGCGACGCTTTTTAGCAGGATGGGCGTACCGTGTTCATCCACTCCCAGTGGAATGTTTTCCAGGTCTTGGATGGACTGAATATAGCCCAGGCCGCGCACCATGTACTCGGTTTCCGACATTTCGATCAGTCGGCCGCCGACATCGTTATTGGAGCGCTTGATCGCCATTTTCACCCGTTGCAACGGGATGTTGTACATCAACAGCTTATTGGGGTCCACTTCGACCTGGTATTGCTTGACGAAACCGCCGATGCTCGCCACTTCGGCCACCCCCGGAACGGCGGCAAGCTCGTAGCGCAGATACCAATCCTGAATGGATCGCAGCTGTGAGAGGTCATGCCGGTCGCTTTTCAGGATATATTCGTACACCCAGCCGACGCCCGTGGCATCCGGGCCGAGGGTGGGCGTCACGCCCGGCGGCAACCGTTTGGATACGTAGTTCAGGTATTCCAGGACCCGACTTCGAGCCCAGTAGAGATCGGTACCGTCTTCAAATATGATATAGACGAAACTGAATCCGAAAAAACTATAGCCGCGCACCACCTTGGCAAACGGTACGGATAGCATGGCGGTGGTGAGGGGATACGTCACCTGATCCTCCACCACCTGCGGCGCCTGTCCCGGAAATTCGGTATAGATAATCACCTGCACATCCGAAAGATCCGGAATGGCGTCCAGCGGAATGTTCAGCATGGCGATGGTGCCGGCGAAAATCAGGAACAGGACCGTCAGGATCACCAGGAACCGATTATTCACCGACCATTCTATAATTCGTTCTAACATGTTTTATCCACTCCGTTGGGGTTATTTCTTCTGCAACCGCTCTCGAATCATTTTTTGAATCGCCTCCTGAATCCGGCTCTCGGAATCGAGCAGGAACTGTGCGGAGGTTACGACTTCTTCGCCGCCTTTTAAGCCGGCCAACACCTGATATTCACCATTTTCCCCTTCGGCGCCCAGGATGATTTCACGGGGCTCAAAATGGCCGTTGCCAAGCGCAATAAACACGATATTGCGACGTCCCGTGCGAATCACCGCCTCAGCCGGCACCACCGGGGTTTCACGATCCATTTCATCAAAGAAATACACATTGACGTACATTTGCGGTTTGAGCCGCAAGCCCGGATTGGATACCACGATCCGCACTTTGACATCGCGGGTTTTGGCATCCATGTACGGATAAATGTAATCCACCGTCCCTTTGAACCGCACACCGGGAATGTAGGGCGACTCCATAACCACTTCATCGCCTTCTTTCACCCAGGGCACTTCGTATTCGAACAGGTGAGCATACACCCAAACCGAAGACAGGTCCGCCACCCGGTACAAATCTTTGCCCGGTTTGACATACATGCCTTCTTCAGCGTTTTTCTCCAATACAATGCCGGCCTGCGGCGAATAGACGGTCATGGTTTTAACAATCTTGCCCTTTTGCTCAAGATCACGAACCTGTTCATCCGTAATATCCCAGTATTCTAACCGTCGTTTAGCCGCTTCCAGCAGATCCTCTGCACTCCGGATAATGTCGGGTCTTGCATTGGTGTTTTTCAGTTTTTGCACATTCTGATAGGCAAGCAGATATTCTTCCTGAGTGGACACCAACTCCGGCGAATAGATTTCCAGCATCGGCATTCCTTTGTTGACGAACTGTCCCGTTTCATCAACATACAGCTTCTCGATCCAGCCGGAGAATTTGGTGTTCACCCGGAACAGTTTCTCTTCGTTATAATCCACGTGACCGACCGTTCGGATTTCCTTTTTGAGCCGTTTGACTTCCACCCGGGCCGTGCGGACACCGATGTTCTGCACGACTACCGGATCAATGGTCAGTTTGCTGCCGGTACTGAGGTTTTCCTCTCCTTCATACACCGGGATCAGATCCATCCCCATGGGCGATTTGCCCGGCTTATCAGAAATGTAGGTGGGGTCCATCGGAGCCCGCCAATACAGAATTTTTTTGCCTTTCTTTCCCTTTTGAGCAGGCTGATCCGAACCTGACGGCATATCTTTACTTCCCATTTCCATGTCCGCCATCTGATGCTCGGAGCCGCCGTTGGCTTTTTGCTCCATGCCTTCGTGTTCCATGCCTTCATGCTGCATGGTTTGCCCGGCGGCCTGTTCGGTGGCCTGCTGCTCGGTACGCAGCGGCGTCAGCTTCATGCCGCAGATTGGGCAGTTCCCCGGCTCATTTTGAATAACCTGCGGGTGCATACCACAGGTCCAGAGCTGTCCGGATTCGCTCTGCTCGGTTTCGGGTTTATCATCGCCACAGGCGATCATTCCCACGGACAGGCCTGTCGCCACAACGAGCATCAGCGCCCATGGGAGCACTCTACGAGTCCAGCTTTGAATCGTATTGCTTTTCATCCTCGATTCTCCAAAAATATGAGGTTCAAACAGGTTTTATTCTTGCGAATTGAACGGTTGTCCCACGGCCTTTTCCAGTGCCGCGTATTGTTTAAAATAATTGGACTGTTCGCGCGTGTAAGCCAGCCGCAATTGCAGCAGCATGCGCTCGGCGTCCAACAAATTCAGAAAATCCAGTTTACCGGTTTTGTAAGCCGAGAGGGCAGATTCCAGACTGGATTCCGCCTGCACCAGAAGCCCCTGCTCGTATAAGTCCAGGGTTTCCCGTAAGGTTTTTAACTGAAACAGGATGTCCGAAATTTCCGCTTCCACAGTTTTCCAGAGATTATCGTACTGATATTGACGCGCGATTTGCATCTCGGTGGCCTGTTCCACCGCTGCCCGGCGCGGTCCCAGCCAGATCGGCAGGTTGATGCCCAACATCACCGAAAAGGCGTCTTTACCGGAATCCCGGAAAGCGTCATTCACTTTGGGAATGGAAATATATGTCGTTTGAAAATTGAAATCCGGGAGATAGTTTTTCCGCGCCAGTTGTTTGGCAAACACGGCCTTCTCAATCATATACTGAGTTGCTTTCAGTTCCTGCCGTTTCTCCCGCGCCAGGCTCAGCAATTGCCGTTCATCCATCGGAACGGGGGGCAGGTCGATATCTACCGCCGTGCCCACCGGCGTATCCGCAGCACGGTTCATGAGCGCATTGAGCCGCGCCACCACACCCGTTCGCCGCTTCTCAAACTCCAGCTCCTTCACCTCGATGGTACTGATTTCAACATGCGCTTTAAGCACCTGCGCCTGGATTCCGGCACCGGTGGCATATTTGGTCGCCGCCACATCCGCGAAATCGCGCAGGATGCGTTTGTAAGTCCGCAAAATGCGCAAGGACTGGTCGATATTGTAAAGATCAGCATACGTGCTTTTCACTTTGAACAGCACATCGCGGCGCGCGGCTTCATATTCCTGCCGGGCCGCTTCCGCATCTTGCAGCGCAATCTTACCTCTCAGCCCCAGCTTACCGGGAAACGGAATGCGCTGAGACAAGACAAAGACGTTCTCCTGCGGTCCGACCCGGGTTTCGACATTTTGCACCCACCGGGTATAGCCCAGAACCGGGTCAGGCAGGGTGCTTACTTGCGGCGGTACAGCCAGCAGCGAACGATAGCGCTTTTCTGCGGCACGGATGCCCGGATTTTCTTTCAGCGCGATATCGATCATCGCTGAAAGGTCCGCCACCATGCTGGTGTCCGCCGCGCCGTTCTCCTGCAGTTGCCGGGCGCTTGCCGCCCCGGTCAACAACAGGACCGTGATGAACATCCAGGTTACTCTCATCATACTGTGCTTCATTATGTCCTCTTGTTTATGGGTCTAATTTTTCCACGATTGCTGAATAGGATAAACGTCCTTTCTATTGGCAAAGCCTGTGCCGAACTATTTGCCAATTACGCCGGTACGGCACCGATGCCATCGCCTGGTCCTGCCCGTGAATCATGGTATTGTTTTTATAAGAATTGAGTGAGATCAGGAATCGCCCTTTCTCATGCCCCTTGAAAAAAAATTCCCTGCCACGCCAATATGATCTGGCAAAAATCACAAAATTGTAGAATATTGCACACTTTCTGTAGAATATTCTACACAATTTCCCCTGTATTCCCCACAGCACCATAAACGTGCCGGCAGAATGGTTTTCCGCCCTGTTTCCCGTAAATCGGCGTCTGTCCTATCAGGAGATACCCAGTTTTTTCATGCGGTAAATTAAAACGTGCCGCGGGATGCCCAACATCTTCGCCGCCGCCGTTTGATTGCCGTGGCATTTGTTCAGCGCATTCATGATCGCCTCTTTCTCAATTTCCGCCAGCGAATGCACGGCGTCATCGCCGTCTCCGGAGGCGCTCGGCGGGTTCTTGTGCCCGTGGATGACATGGGCCGGTAGCACCTCCGGACGAATCACACCATCATCCGCCAGAATGGTGGCGCGCTCCATGACATTTTCCAATTCCCGCACATTGCCCGGCCAATCATAGGCCATGAGAGCGTCCATGGCTTCCGGAGTGATTCGCATGCGTTTGCCGCCGCCGAATTTCTGGAGGAAAAACTGCGCCAGATGCGGGATGTCTTCTTTTCGTTCGCGCAGAGGGGGGATTCGGATGGGGAACACGGAGAGCCGGTAATACAGATCCTCCCGGAATACGCCGTCATGCACCAGCTTTTCGAGATCGCGGTTGGTGGCTGCTAAAATGCGCACATCCACCTCGATGGGCCGGTCACCGCCGACTCGTTCAATCACACGCTCCTGCAAGACGCGAAGCAACTTTGCCTGCAGCTCCGGCTTTAAATCGCCGATTTCATCCAGAAAAATGGTGCCGCCGTTGGCCTGCTCAAATTTACCCCGCCGGTCCCGGGTGGCACCGGTGAACGCTCCTTTCACATGGCCGAACAGTTCACTTTCCAAGAGATTATCCGGAATGGAAGGGCAGTTTACCACCACCAGTGGCCCGTTTTTTCGGCTGCTGTTGTAATGAATAGCGCGTGCAATCAATTCCTTGCCGGTACCGCTTTCGCCCAGTATCAGCACGGTGGCTTCCGTTTCCACCACCCGCGCCACCATTTTCAGCACGTCCTGCATGGGCTGACTCCGGGCGATAATGGTGGAAAAATCATAGTCTTTTAGCAACTCGGAACGGAGCTGAATGTTCTCAAATTCGAGCTGTCGGGTACGGAGTGCTTTTTCCAGAGTAAACAAGAGCTGTTCGCGGCCAAACGGTTTGGCGAGGTAATCATCCGCCCCCTGCCGGCACGCTTCCAGAGCATTATCGATGGTACCATACGCGGTGATAATAATGAAAATGACATCCAGGCTTTGCTGGCGGACAAATTTCAAGAAATCGATTCCCGAGCCATCCGGTAAGGCCAGATCGCAAACCACGGCATCGTAGTTTTTTTCAACGAACCGTTCCCGCGCCTGTGCCAGATTTTCCGCTGTGGCCACTTCATATCCGGCCTGGCGGAGCTGATGTTCCACGACCCGCAGCAGGCTCGGATCATCATCCACCAGTAGTAGCTGTTTCGGCTCTCTTTTCATATTCCGCCCTCATTAATGGTAACACCAACCTCGCCGTCGTTCCTTTTCCGGGTTCACTTTCCAGGCTCAATTCCCAGTCATAGCTGTCCGCGATGCGTTTGGAAATCGCAAGCCCAAGTCCTGTGCCGTTTTGACGGGTGGTAAAAAACGGTTTAAAAACATGTTCGAGAGTCTCTTTGTCAATGCCGATACCGTTGTCTTTGATGGTGAGCTCGACCAGTGGCTGCGGTACGGTATCGTGATCGACGGCAAGCAGAACATCGATGCGACCACCGGAAGGCACGGCGGCAAAGGCGTTCAGCAATAAATTCAGCACCACCTGCCGATATTGGTTCTCATCGCCGGTTACCCAAACCGGCTCGCCGGGAACATGGGTGTGCAGATGTTTTTTCTCTTTTCGCGCTTTTGCTTGCAAAATTTGGGCCACCGTTCGCGTGGCTTTCGCGATGTCGAAACGCTCGTGTTTCTTTTGCGCCGAGGAACCCGCCAAACTGAGATAATTCTCGATGACTTCATTGATGCGATCCACGTCCCGGATCAGCAGTTCCACGAACTCACGGTTTTTGCCGTCCCGGGGATAATCGTCCCGCAAAATCTCGGCAGCTCCCTTAATGGCCCCCAGAGGATTTCGCACTTCGTGGGCCAGACTCGCGGTCAATTCGCCCAGGATCGCCAGCCGGTCGGCCAGCCGCAGTTGCTCCTCCACCTCCGCGAGCTGCTCCGATTGCCGCTGTAATTTCTCGTACGACGCCTGTAATTCCCGCGCCACACGTTCATACCGGATGCGCTCCGCACGCTCGCTCTCCACCAGTTTGCCGGTAATGTACGCCACCACATTAAAAATCACCATCTCCACAAAGCGGTTGACGATAACTTCGAAATGCTCGCTCCAATCGCTGGTAACATGGGGGGTGTAAATGATGGAGATCGTGACAGAGGCGATGAGGCCGCCGCGAACACCGAACCGGAACGCCGCTAAAATAATGGGGATGTAGTACAGGATTTTATAAATATCATGGAAATACGCCAGGGCAATATCCGTGCTGTAATGCAGCATACTGATCACCGCAATCAGCCCGGCAATGCCCAGCGCATCGCGTTTATCCTGTCGGGTGAATTTCATAAAATTCCCTTATTCAAGCCATACACGACACCTGCAAATAAAAAAACCCTGCGACAGTCCAGCAGGGCCCGCTATGCGTCAAAAGCGGCGCCCTTCCTCCGTGCCGCTTCTGACGACATCCACAATATAGTCATTTTCGTTTCACGGAAGCAAGTTTTTTGCGATGAGGCAGGCTCGGGCGGCAGGATCAACAAAAAAGCCCTGCAACATTTTACGCAGGGCTCATTGAGTAGCGGTGCAGGGACTCGAACCCCGAACACGCGGATTATGATTCCGCTGCTCTACCACTTGAGCTACACCGCCTTGTACATCTTTCTTTTTGAAGCTCACAAATTTAATATATCATCATTCGATTTGCAAGTAAAAATTCAATGCCCTTTTTTTGAAAAGCCGCTTTTCTGAGGCGATTCATGAGCCGGGCATAACGTTGGCGTTTAAGTTGGACAGGATCGAGAGGCGGGATAAACATTTCGCGAAGCACGGCGACGCTCGGTTTGCGGCTTTATGAGCCGAAGAATTCGTCAATCCAACGTTTACCCAAACAACCGTCTAAATGGACCGGCGCTCCCAGGGATACGGTCGCGGTAACGCTTCTTTGACCGCCCGTCGTTTGATCAGCGTCACCCGGTTCCCCGGCGGATGAAAAATCACCTCATCCATGAACTGCCGCATCATATACACGCCGCGGCCGCGTGGTCGGTACAAAAACTCTTTCTGGGTTGGATCCGGCAAATGCTCGAAGTCGAATCCTTCACCTTCATCCCGAATATCGAAGGTGGCTTTTTCTGCATCAAATTCCGCCCGGATAAAGACTTTTTTGTTGGGATCAAACTTATTTCCATGCTCCATGGCGTTGGTCAGCGCCTCTACCAGGGCAATTTTAACATTGATCTGCTCTAACGAAATCAGCCCGTGCTTGAACAGTTCTTCGGTAAGATAATAGACCGTGCCGCCAAGCAGCTCCAATTGACTCGGAAGCTCCAATTGCAGGGTGGTCTTCATGTGCGGCAACACTTTGACGTAGCGCAGGTGCTCCAGCCGGAACTGCAGCAGCCGATCGATGACCGCCGCCACCTGTTTGGGTTCGGAGATATCGCCGACAAAATGGTTCGCCCCCGCCTGGATGGACCGCTCCAGGATGTGACGGTCACAGCCGTTGGCCACCAGAAGGATCGGCATCAGTGGAAAGCGGTTTCGGATTTGCGAGATTTTTTCCGGAGTATGCGCCGCATCATTCGCGTTAATCAGAACCAGATCAGCCGGGTGCTGACTTAGCCAGGTCAACAATCGGTGGTTGCTATGAAACAGTTTCAGGCCGTATCCGGTCGGTTCGAACGTTTTGCGAATTTTATGGGCGTTTGTGCGGTCCTCGCACAAAACCACAATGTGCGCCTGCTTCAAATGATTTCCTTTGATGGGAGGACTTTTAATAATGGTTGTCATGCAAACAGGTTACCCAAATGGTCCGCCTACCAATTGATGTTCCAATCCAACTTTATCGGCAAATTCGCCGTTTGTCTTTTGAATTGTTGCCCAATTCACATCATTTTGTGGCGGTCAACTCAGCCTCCGGCCTCTGCCATCCTTTTTTCAATGCCAAAAACAATCAAATCGACGCAGTTCTCTTTCCCAAGCGCTGCCACATTCAATACCAGATCATACCCCGTGCTGTCCTCAATGTCCCTATGGAAATGCCGCTGAACAAATGTTCGCTGCATGGCATCCGACGCTTCAATGCGGCGGCGGGCTTCCTCCTCCGAGAGCCCCTCCTTTTGCATCAACTGCTCTACGCGCCACCCGACCGGGGCAACGATACGAACCCGTAACCCATTGCGGGGAGGGACGATGAAATTGCCGCCCCGCCCCACAATCACCGCATTGCCATGATGTGCAATGGCATAAACCACTTCGCTGAGTTTTTTGAGATAATGCCGCTCATCCATGGAGCTGAAGGTCAGCAGATTTTCAACCCAGGTATGCAACTCGCTCTGCACTTTTTCATCGAACAGCGCCACAATTTCCTGCCGTACCCGGGATTCGCTGGCAATGTATTCGACGATTTCACGATCGAAGAGCTGCCATCCGAGACGATCCGCCACCTGTCGCGCAATCTCATCACCTGCAGTTCCAATAAATCGCGAAAGGGTCACATAAGGTCCAAACCGTTCTGCCCGCCCGGTCGTTTTGCCTTCCGTGGCCACCACCGGCTGCGCCATTGTTTCCCACAGCCGAATTTGCCGATTGATCAGCGCTTCAATCTCTTTACCCCGTTTGGCTCTGGCCATGGCAACACCTTTTCATCCATAGAAGTCGATCGTTCAAATCCCCCCGAAGCTTTCTATTTTATTTTACTGCATTTCGAACCGTTGATATCCTTGGGGCACGGCAAAAAGATCAGCGGACAGCGCATCCGTTTTCAATTCCAGAGTTCTGGTGACCGTTTTCAACAACTCGCTGGCTTTTTTGTCATTCTTTTTCTTCTTTTTGGCCAGTTTCTTTCCCAGCCCTTTAAACAGTCCGCCGACTGATTTGGGAATCTCCATCTCATCTTCGTCCATATCCTGTTTGCGGGATTCTCCCCAACTCTCAAATACTGTATGGGTTTCCAGAGGCACGCCGTCGAGTTTTTCTTTTTCTTCGTCAAAGCGTTCCAGGGCAGCAGCCAGTTGCGGATAACTCTCCTGCAATTGATTCACCATATTGCCAAGCCTGAAATCAGCAGGAGCATATCCTAACTTTTCGGCCAATTTTGTTTGGAACGATTTCATCTCGTCGAATCCCGGAACATTTTTTGAGATCCAAATCGTGGATATGACATTAATCCCCCCTTTCCCGCTGTCCTCCATTTCACCGGTCTCCTGATTGCGCTCTTTCACATCCGCCGTCAATTTCAAACGAAGGATGACCTTTTCGGCCTGGTAACCGGCAATCTTTCGGGTATCTCCCGGAGTCTCAATATCGACCTGGATATCCCATTTCACGTCTTTATCCGGGTCTTTGTCCATCTCTTCGGATGATGGCTGCTCCATTTCAGCTTCTTGCATGGATTCGCGCATGGCTTCGAGATTTTTCTTCCACTCCGCGAAACTGATTTCCGAATACTGTTTTTCCTGATGATCGATTTGAATGAGGACGCCGCGATCCAGGTCCAGAATCTGTGATTGAGTCAGTTTCCCTTTGCTGTCGAATTGATCGCTGCGGAGGACATTTCCTTTCAGGTAGGTTACCGTTTTAGTCGGTTTGTTACCACCAAACAGCCGCATCATTAAACCGAGCGGCCCTTTGAATTCAAATTTGGATTCGGTGACATGCTTGACATCGGGGGCTGGCAGGGCGGCGACTTGCACGGAGAGTGCAACAATGAGAAAGAATATATAAATCCCCTGTATTCTTTTCATGATACCCTCCAACTTGCTGTAATAAAGGAAGTTAATATTATTATAAGAAACAATATATCTTATTTCACGCTATAGTGCAAGGGATTTATGGCCGGATTCGACAACCCGGAGGACGAAAGCGAAACCAGCTTGATAGCATTGGGAACCTGGCAGAGTGGAGCACTCACGCTGGCAGGGTTCCTATCCCTGCCAGCGTTAGAAAAACCCCGATTTCGGCGGGCACGCTTCAAAAACCAGCAAAGCGATTGGCAAGCCGATGCGAAGCAGGAGGGGTCCCTTAACTCTGCCAAGGCGCGGAGCCCTGGCAGAGTGGATCGCACACGCTGGCAGGGTTTCAATCCCTGCCAGCGTTAGAAAAACCCCGATCTCGGTGGGCAAGCTTCAAAAACTGTAAAGCGATTGGCAAGGTAGCGCGAAGCTGGTGGGGTTCTTAACTCT